>JAGXSJ010000066.1 GCA_018333895.1 Truepera sp. | reverse complement strand
ATGCTACACTGGTCACTGCTTGGAGAGGTGTCCGAGCGGTTTAAGGAGCGCGCCTGGAAAGCGCGTATGTGGTCACAAGCTGCATCGCGGGTTCGAATCCCGCCCTCTCCGCCAAGCCTGCGCCGATTCATCAGGCGGGAATTCAGACTTGAAGCGCGGTAAGCCTTTGTTCGCTAGCGCCGGCTAAGCACTAGGATTCCCGCATCGGCAAAACCTTCTTCCGTCACAATCGTCGGGATGTAGGGGTTTAGAACCCTGTCGGGCCTGCGTGCGCGCTCGACCCCACCCCTCCCGGTAATCGCCGTGGCTGAGGTAGCAGCTACCACCGTGCCGATGAAATCGCCGATGGTGCCGTTGATGCGAAACTCGCCACCCGCCCAGAATGTGGCAAAAATATTGCTTCCACCGCTACCGTTAAGCCGGATATTGCCTTCGGTAGCAAGCAAGGTGCGAGGCGTATTGTCTGCTGACAAGACACCCTTGTCGAAGTAGATGTCATTCTTGGCAATAACGGTGTTTTGGCCGCTCATGGTGGTATGTTCTCTATTGATACGCACACCCCTCAAATCGACGGTGCCGCTCACAATCGTAACCCCCATGCCCTCGCTCCCGCCCGGGATCGTTTCTGCCTGCAAGACTACCCTGTTCGTGTCATCCCCAATGACCACCAGATTAAAGACTGTGCCAGTAAGAGTTAACTGAGCTCCACTGGCAAGACAGATGATGCGATTAGCTTCGTCGCGGAGCGTCTGGTTCCCGGTTATTGGAGTACCGCATAGCGCTGGCCGTGTGTCAACGCCGTGCAAGGCCATGACCTGATCGCGGAGAGCAACGAAGTTGGGACGGGGAACGTTAGGAGCTGTCTGGTTAACTTGGCAGGGTGTGTGGCCGATTCTGCAGTTACTACCGGCAGCCCTCGCCCAAAAGCTGGGCCCGAGGCGAGATTGGCCCCCAGGAAAGGAGATCTCGTTGCCTGACCAGACGTTGAGGTCTAGCGTGGAGTTGCCGGGAAAGGTGATGGAGCCGTTCGAGACAAAACCGACGCCAAACCGCGGATCTTGACCGGTGGCGAGGGTGGTCGGGGTGCCCACGCCACGGAAGCGGGCCTCGGCAATATGTTCGGCGTTCCTAGCGGTAACCTGCCCGCGGATGCTGATGGTGGCCTCGTTATTGGCAAAAAGTTGATAGCTTACCAGTTCATAATCGCCCGTGCCGGGGAACAGCGCTTGAAACTCTGTCAACGTTGGAAAGCGGCCTTCCTGATCACGGAACTCCCGCGCCAGTAGCACTAAAGCTGTGTCAAGTCCGGTCTCGGCATGATACCTGGCCACCACGTGGCTGCGGGTGTTCTCAGCGATGCGCAAATTCATCTGGGCCAGGAAGGTTGCTCCCACTCCCAGGGTAGCCACCACAAACAGCACGATTAGGCTGGTGATAAGAGCAATTCCGTGATTAGTACGCATAAGCTAGCCACCTCCCGTGGTTTGCGGATTGTTCAGTCCAATCGGAAAACGCCAGAGTGAACCGTCAACAAAGGTGATCTCGAGATTAAGGGCTGCCAGGTTGCCCGGTACAGGCGGTATAGGCCCCTCTCGTGGTACCTCTACCCGTATGCCATCCCGGCGGATATACTGAATGACTTGTAAATCAACAACGTTAGCAGCGATATCCTGAGGTTCACCAGTGCCTTCCCGGCGGAAGATCGTTCGGCTCTCGGCATTGATACCAAAAGTTACCAGCCTCTCGCCAGGTAGGAAGCGATCCTCAAAATAGCGGACCTGCACGGTATCCGGTGCCCCACTGACTCCATGCGTGATGACCAAGGTGCGCCCATCTCCGCTAAAAGCCCTATCTGCGTCATGCTGACCAACCCCCCGATAGCCGGCCAGACCGATCTCGTGAATAAGCAGCTGAATAGCCGTCTCGGCCTCTTGCTGGCGCTCGGTAACGCGCACATTGCTACGATACGCCTGGGAGCTGCTGGCAAACAGCGCTCCCAAAGCGGCAAGGATGATTATCAGGATGGCCGAAGCGATAAGCAGTTCAAGGAGCGTAAACCCGGAGCGCCTGTTCATCTTTCCTCCTAAGGTAGGACCGGGGCCCCGCCCGTTTCCTCTTCAGGGGTAGGAAACTGCCAGCTGCCACCCAGTTCGCCGGTCGCTCCAGTCACGTAGATGCCGGTGTGGATCGATCGCAGTGAGAAGGACTGCTGATGGCGGCCTGTTACCTGCACGGTGATCTGGTAAGCGACCGGGGAAATGGCTCTATCGCTGCAGGTAAAGGCGGAGGAACCGGCTGTCATGACGCAGGGCAGAATCTCAACGCGGCACTCGGTGAACCCTGGTGGAACAAAGGACTGGCAATCGGTACTGCCTAGATCCAGCGCGGTCTGCCGCCGCCACTGTAGTTCGGCCTCAGCCACCCGGGTAACTTGCTTAATCGCCTCAGCCTGGCTACTAAAGAGTAAGGAGCTAGCCTGCAGTTGGGCCGCCGCAATAACGCCGATGGCTAACACCACTATGGCTATAAGCACCTCAACAACAGTAAGGCCGTGTTGCGCTCTCATTCGATGGTCACCATCCCTGTCATGTTGGTAGTCACGGTGCGTGTCGTTCGACCGTCGCCAATTTGGGTGCTGACGGCTATCAGTGCCGTGCCGTCGCACCGGCGGCCCTGTCCGTTCGGTAGCCAGACGATCCCCTGGCCATTGCCAAAGCCGCTGCTAACGGTAAGCCGCGGATAAGTGGCTGCTGAGCGGGTATTGAGCAGCGTGGCGCCAGCACAGGCAGCTCCCAGTGTAGGATTACCTTCATTGATACGGGTAGTAAAGCTCTGATCAGCGGAGGTCCACACGATGGCGACAGGGCGGTTGCGCCTGATGGCCTCATGCCGGGCCTGTTGAATAGCTATCCGCAGGTCGTTAGCAAACAGAGCAGCGGCCGGTGGTTGCAGAAGTGGTGCTGTGAACGCCATCAGGATGCCCAGGATGGCAATGACCAGCAACATCTCCAACACTGTGACACCATGTAGACGCCTCATGCTGTCCAGTGTAGGCGCTCAGAGCCCTCATAAACCACCCCCAAATGGGGGGGTGCGGGTGTGACCAAGCTCCTTGACTATCAGCAAGCAGCCCCTACACCTCAACCGTCAGCCATCCCACCAGCGGCGGCAGCCACTTCAGCAACCTTGAGGCCAGCACCAGTCAATGCGGATAGCGGGGCGATCGCTTTTCCAGCCACTGCATGATGCCGGCCCGAAACAGCGGGATGAATGGGCGCACGTAGCGAATCCTCTTCATCAGGATCGCTTGCCACTGCGCCATAGAATGACGCTGATACCCCTTGTTTGGGTCCTCACCATCGTTAATCCACCAACGCCCGCTACCCTAGGCCGCCGAGCGGAGCATAACCCAAGTGCTCGCTAAGCAGAGCACACCTCAAAAGCTAGCCCTTCGTCATCAAGTAATCGTAAGACACAAAACCTCCGGCAACTCCGGAGGTCGCTTTTCGCTAGCTAAGATCGCATTTTTCTGGAGCGGGAGACGGGATTCGAACCCGCGACATCTACCTTGGCAAGGTAGTGCTCTACCAGCTGAGCTACTCCCGCAAATCGGAGGTATCATCCCCACTTGAGGATGATACCTGAGAAAAA
>JAGXSJ010000065.1 GCA_018333895.1 Truepera sp. | reverse complement strand
AGCGAGCAGATTTGCGTTCAGTGAGATACCAAATTGCCGTGTGAGAGCGATATTGCTGATAAATCCCTCCTGCCTAAAGCTGCGATTTGGTGAAGCGCCTGGCCTGAGCAAGATAAGCTACAGGTTACCAGCATTCCTTAGATCAGCCTCCTTATACACTACTTGCCCTGCTAACCAGACAGTACAACTATAAGTGCTGCTGTTAGTTTACTACCGAGGCGATACCCTGTCAATCGCGGGTGAGACCCTAAGATGGACTATAAGAATCTAACTACATCAGTCCTGGTCGTTACCAACCCGCGATGCCAAGAAGTGAGGATGCAAGCGGCCAGCTGATTGTGCTTGAAACCAACTTTCAGCATCTTTAGCAGGTATCATCTGGTTTGATCCTGCGGGTGCTCGCAGGACTGCGAATCGTTCTCCAGGGCGCCTTTGCAGAGATGATACCTGCGCTAAGGCGACTCAGTATTTGTGAAAACCGCTGTTGCTGAGAGCGAGGATGCAACGAAAGGTTGTGAGGGCTTCTCCCACAACCCACTACCTACAACCTGTTGCCGACATGCCGAAGCGCTCAACCTTGGCCGCGCCCAGTATATAACCTGTTAGCATAAGCGGCGTGGGCGAGCGCTCGAGCCGACAACCCAGGCGCCGCCTTTTTGCGCGGGCCACTTCACGGGAGGCGGCTATCCTGCTGGCTACCGCAGCAGGCCCGACATGAAGCTCTTCCTGCTAGGCTTTCGCGCCAGTCTGCCCATGCTGTTAGGCATTTTGCCATTCGGCCTGATCACCGGTGCGACTGCCGTGGCAACCGGGCTCAGCGCCGGGCAGGCCATCGCTATGGCGGCCATCGTCTTTGCTGGGGCTTCGCAACTGGCTGGCTTGCAGCTCATCGCCGGCGGTGCGCCGCTCTTCGTTATCTACCTCACCACCTTGTTTATTAACCTGCGCTTTGTTATGTACAGCGCCGCGTTAGCGCCGCATCTGCGCCATGAAGCGATCGGCATGAAAGCGCTCGTGGCCTACCTGCTGACCGATCAGGCGTTTGCCTTCAGCCTTCATTACTACGCCACTACGTCGGAGCCCAAGCACAAGACCTGGTTCTACCTCGGCGTTGCGGTCGCCATGTGGCTCACCTGGATGCTCGCCAATATCATGGGAGTGCTGCTGGGCGCACGGATACCGCCAGGATGGTCGCTTGACTTTGCGATCCCGCTGACCTTTATGGCCTTGCTGTTACCGGTGGTTAGGGACCGCCCCACCGTGCTGGCGGCGCTGGTGGCAGCAGTAGTAGCGGTGCTGGGCCACTCCTGGCCGCTGAATATGGGGCTTATCGTGGCAGCGCTAGCTGGTATTGCTGCTGGCACGGTGGCAGAAGGGTTAAAGCGATGATCTGGTTGGCCATCTTGGGGATGGGGCTTATTACTTTTGGCTTGCGGCTGTCGTTTCTGGCGCTGTCGGGTCGCCTGGCGGCGCCTGATTGGCTAACGCGGGCCTTACGCTTCGTGCCGGTGGCGGTGCTGACGGCGCTAGTGGTACCGGCCATTATCTACCGCGAGGGGGTCTTAAGCCTGTCTCTTAGTAACGAGCGGCTAATAGCTGGCCTGCTGGCGGCCATCGTGGCCTGGCGGACCAGGAGCGTCCTGGCTACCTTGGCAGTGGGTATGGGCGGGGTGTGGTTGCTGCAAGCGCTGGCGCGCTGAGGTGCTCCGCTATCTCCGGGGTCAGCGGCATAGCCACTATGCTACCCTGTCGGCCTAAGCCACGCTGCAAAGTGTTTAAGCCCTTGCGCCAAGCTAGTTTGAGGCCGGTAGCCGAGCAGGTGCCGGGCCTTGGCGATCTCGGCCCAGGTCTGCGGCACGTCGCCGGGTTGGTCGGGGAGATGGGTGAGGGCGGCTTTGACACCTAGGGCCTGCTCGAGCCCTGCAATCAGCTCGCTTAGGCTGACGGTCTGCTGGTTGCCAAGGTTAATGACTTCATAAGGGGTGGCGCGGTAGGCCATGGCGGCCAAGATCCCCTCGACCGTGTCAGCGATGAAGGTGTAGTCGCGCCGGGTGCTCCCGTCGCCGTAAACCGGGATTGGCCGACCCTGCAACATCAGCCGGGCAAATTTGTGAATAGCCAGATCCGGGCGCTGGCGCGGGCCATAGACGGTAAAGAAGCGCAGCGCCACAAAGCGGATGCCGTAAAGGTAGCTATAGACATGCCCTAGCAGCTCACCTGCGACCTTGCTGCTAGCGTAGGGGCTGATCGGCCTCAGCACATAATCATCCTCGCGCCAGGGGACGTTGGGATTCACTCCATAAACGCTCGAGCTAGAGGCGAAGATAAACTGCCCTACCCCCCAGCGCTTGGCTAGCTCCAGCAGGTGCTGGGTGCCAACGACGTTGACCGCCTGGTAGGTGAGGGGGTCCTCCAGCGAGGGGCGCACCCCGGCCTTGGCGGCTAGATGGACGATCACCTGATAGTCGCCAGGGAGCTTTTCGAGCGCCGCTAAGTCGCGTAGGTCGGCGCGCACTAGCCGGTACTTGGGATGGGGCCGATGAGCCCTGATGTTGGCCTCTTTGAGACTGATATCGTAGAACGGGTCGAAGTTGTCCAGCCCAGTGACTTGCCAGTCCTGCCCCAGCAGCCGATCGACCAGATGGCTGCCGATAAAGCCGGCGGCGCCAGTGACCAGTGCCTGAGGCACAGGCTACCGTCCGATACCGGCGTAGGTCAGGCCGTGCTTGGCCACGTCGCCAGGTGTGAGCAGGTTGCGGGCGTCGAGCAACAGATTGCCGCGCATCCGCGCCTTTATCGCTGCCAGCGGCAGCTGCCGGTACTCGGGCCAGTCGGTGACGAGCACCAGCGCGTCGCAGTCGGTGGCCAGACCTTCGGCTGATTCGCAGTACTCGACCGGGAGGTCAGGGTAGTGGCGCCGGGCGTTGGGGATGGCGACCGGGTCGTGGGCCCGGATGACCGCCCCTCGCTCGTGCAGCTGCGCGATCAGCGTTAGCGCTGGGGCGTCGCGCAGATCGTCGGTATGCGCCTTGAAGGCCAACCCCAGCAGCCCGATAGTGGTGCCGCGCAGCACCTTAAGGTGTTGCTGAAGCTTATCCACTACATGCAGGCGCTGGCGATAATTGGCGCCAACCGCCGCCTCCACGATGGAGAGCTTGAGGCCATAAGAATCGGCGGTATTGAGAATAGCGCGGGTATCCTTGCCAAAACAGCTGCCGCCCCAGCCGATCCCGGCATGGAGGAACTTGCTGCCGATGCGGGCATCCAAGCCAATAGCCCGGGCTACCTGGGTGATGTCGGCACCGACCTTTTCCGCCAGGTTGGCAAACTCGTTAATGAAGCTGATCTTGGTAGCCAAGAAGGCGTTGGCGGCGTATTTGGTCAACTCGGCGCTGGTTGGGGTGGTGGTAATCAGCGGCGGGAGCGCGTAGCGTTCGGGGCGGGGGGTGAGCTGAGGCGCTTCGAAGGTCTGCTCGAGCAGCGGGGCATACAGTTCGCGCAGCCGGGCTACGGCGCGCGAATCATCCGCGCCGATCACGATCCGGTCGGGGTAGAGAGTGTCGTAGACGGCCCGCCCTTCGGCCAGGAACTCGGGGTTGGAAGTGACGAAGATCTCAGCCTTGACATTGCGCGCGGCCAAGGTGCGGCGGACGATGCCGTCCACATGACGGGCGCTGCCGATGGGCACCGTTGACTTGTTGACAATAACCAGGCTGGCGCCAGGGGCGATCCGCTCGGCCACCGCGTGCGCAGCGGCGTCTACGTACTGCAAGTCGGTATCGCCGTTGGTTTTGGTGGGGGTACCGACGGCGATAATCACCACCCCTTCGCCGATAAGCTCCGGGATTGTGCTCTGGAAGCAGAGATGGGGAAGGGCAAGCGCCAGCAGCTCGGCTAATCCCGGTTCGTGAATGGTGACTTTACCCCGTTGCAGCGAAGCTACGATCTGCAGGTTCTTGTCAACGCAGGTCACCTGGTGCCCGAAATAGGCTAGACCGACGCCGGTGGTCAGGCCGACGTAGCCGGTGCCGATGATGGTGACGTTCATGACTGCCTCCGTTGCGGGGAGCCTGGCTCCCTGAAAGCTCCGCGATTATACGGTGCGGGGGGTGGTACGGCTGTGACCGGCGTTGAGCAGCCTGACGCTAAAGGCAGGCTCCTCTCCCGCTACCTTTTCGGGAATGAGGGGCAGCCTCAGGAGTATGCTGGGCTTTGTGCTAGCGCTAGCCCTACTGCGCGACCCCTCATACCGAAACTACTGGCTGGCGCTGTTTTTATCCCAGATAGGTACCTGGATGCAGGCAGCCACCCAGGGCTGGCTGGTGCTGGAACTCACCGGCAGTGCCGAACGGCTGGGTCTGGTAATCGCCCTCCAGCTCCTGCCCTCCTTGCTTTTCTCAATCCCGGCAGGGGTGATCTCGGATCGCTACAGTCGGCGTAACCTGCTGTTCATCACCCAGGGGGGCATGGCGCTGCTGGCACTGGGCATGTTTGTCCTGATCGTGACCGGGCTGGTGCGCTATGAGTACGTGCTGGTGTTTGCTTTCCTGTATGGCATCTTCAATGCTGTGGACCTGCCCGTGCGCCAGGCCTTTACCGTCGAGTTGGCCGGCAGAGAGCGCTATCCGGGGGCCATTGCGCTAAACTCCTTCGGCTTTAATACCTCGCGCCTGGTCGGCCCGGCTTTAGCTGGCCTGCTGATCGCCGGCTTCGGTTTGAGCTGGAGCTACCTGATTAACGCCTTTTCCTTCCTGCCATTAATGGCGGTTTTAGCCGTTATGCCCCGGCGTCACCTCCAGCCCAAGACCGGCCGAGCAGTAGAAGAGGCGCTCGAAGGGTTGCGCTTTGTCTGGGGCGACCCGCTGGTCCGCCAGGTGGTGCTGCTGGTGGGCCTGACCAGCCTGTTCGGCATGAACTTTCAGATTATCGTGCCTTCCTATGCCCGGCTCGAGCTAGGCCTCGAGGCCCAAGGCTTCGGTCTGTTGATGTCGGCAATGGGTTTAGGCACCATTGTGGCCGCTCTGGTGCAAGCCATCACCGCAAAAGCCCGGCCGGTCTGGGCAGTGTTTGGCAGCATCCTGCTGGGCAGTACCCTAATAACTCTAGCCCTGCCCCTTCCTATCCCCTGGGTAGCAGCGGTGCTGGCTATTAGTGGACTAGGAATGATAGTTACGTTGATCAACGCCAACACCACCGTGCAACTGATCGTCCCCGACAGCCTCCGGGGCCGGGTAATGTCGGTTTACTCCATGGTTTTGCTCGGCTCTGGGCCGCTAGGAGCCTACCTGTCGGGACTTTTGATTGACGCTCTGGGCGCTCGCTGGGGTGTGGCGGTATTAGGCCTACTAACCCTCGCCGCTGCGCTGGTTATGACTCGCTTCCCCTGGCCCAAGGTGCTGGCCACCGCACCCGCCGCCACAGCCGAGCCGACTCGTAAAATTGTCTAGGTCGACGCGGATTAGGTCGCTTGGGACGAAGCACAGCACCGAACAGTGAGGAAATAGGCTGTCAGCGGTGATAGTAAGCAACCTACACTGCCAAGGCCCTCCGGGGGTACAAAAAAGTGCGCGCACCGTTCGGTGCGCGCGAGTTGTCGGAAACGCTAGCGGTTACTTGGCCTAGGGGTTTGCTCGGTCGAGGCCGGGAGCACCGGGATAACTAGGGCATGTGCCGGTACCTCGCCCTCGAGCGCCTGATAGAAGGCCATCAGGTTATCCATGTCGGTTTCGCTGATCTCGCGGCCTAGCTGCACTCGCGCCATGACTTGGGTGGCGTCCCGCAGGCCCCACACTAAGCCGTCGTGGAAGTAGGGGTAGGTGCGGGTGATGTTGCGTAGCGAGGGAACCTTGAACACATAGAGGTCAGCCGGGTCATGCGTTACAGCAAACCGGCCTACATCCATGGGGATGGTGGGGGTGCCGGGGGTGACGAAGTCACGGGTGGCCTCCCAGTACGCCTCAACCACCCCGAAGCGGGTCAGCATGGTGCCGCCCAGAGCCGGGCCGATGTGACAGCCGGCACAGCCTTGGTTGATAAAGACCTGCAAACCGGCCTTTTCCTGCTCGCTGAGCGCATTAACGTCGCCGCGGAGGAAGTCATCAAAGCGATCAGGGGTCATCAGCGTCCGCTCGAAGGCGGCAATGGCATGAGCGATATTGACGTAGGTGACCTCGGGGGCCTCCGGGAAGGCGGCGGCAAAGCGAGCGACATACTCGGGGATCGAGGCGATTCGCGCGACCGCGAAGTCATGGTCGGGAATGGCCATCTCGATGGGGTTGACAATCGGACCCTTAGCCTGCTCTTCCAGGTCGGCGGCCCGGCCGTCCCAGAACTGCGTGGTGTGGAGCGCGGCGTTTAAGACTGTCGGGGAGAGAAGTGCCCACAAGAGGCAAAAGTCCCGGCGAGCGAGCGTTATCTTTGGCGGGCACGCTCCAGAGCATCCCAGACATCTTGACTGAGCTCGTCGAGGATATTGAATTCGCCAGCGTTCCAGACCGACTCGCCGCCGTCGATGGTGATTACGTCGCCGGTGATGTAGGCAGCGTAGTCCGAGATCAGGTAGCTGGCTAGATTGGCCAGCTCGCGGTGCTCGCCGACGCGCCCTAAGGGGATGCGCCCGGTGAGCTTGCGTTTTAGCTCCGGCGTCGGCATCAGGCGGCTCCAGGCGCCCTCGGTGGGGAAGGGGCCGGGGGCGATAGCATTGAGGCGGATGCCGTACTTGCCCCACTCGGCGGCCAGCGACTTGGTCAGCGACACCACACCGGCCTTGGCCACCGCCGAGGGGACTACGTAGCCCGAGCCGCTCTGGGCGTAGGTGGTGGCGATGTTTAGCACCACGCCGGGCTGGTGCGACTTGATCCAGCGCTTGCCTTGCTCGAGTGTGCAGTACACCGTGCCATGCAAGACGATGCCGATGATCGCGTCAAAGGCGCGATGGCTAAGCCGCTCGGTGGGGGAGACGAAGTTCCCCGCGGCGTTGTTGACCAGCACATTGAGCCTGCCAAAACGCTCGGCTACGGCGTCAAGCAGACTCTCCACCTGGTCGGGTCGGCGCACGTCGGTGGCCTGAAAAAAGACTTCGTTCAGGGCGCCTAGCTCATTAGCTGTCTGCGCTAATACCTCGGCCCGGCGTCCGGCGATGGCCAGCTTGGCACCTAGCTCCAGGAATCTTTCGCCCATGGCGCGACCCAAGCCCGTGCCGCCGCCGGTAATGAGCACCACCTTGCCTGCGAGTAAGTCTTGTTCAAACATAGCGGCTCCTTGTCGGTCTGACTGTAGCAGATGCTGTAGGGTCTTTGTAACCATCCCCGGAAACGCCTGGCTACAGCTCACAGCGGTTTTCACAAATACTGAGTCGCCTTAGCGCAGGTATCATCTCTGCAAAGGCGCCCTGGAGAACGATTCGCAGTCCTGCGAGCACCCGCAGGATCAAACCAGATGATACCTGCTATCAGATAATCAGCACTTCGGCCTGTCAGCTTTTCTCTGGCTAGCTGGTACGTTGGCTACGGGTCACGAGTAAGGTCGCCGACCGGCAGGGATAGCGGCTGCTGTGCAATACTTCTTGGCAAGCGCAGGCTTTTTTTGTGATAATAGCCGCTATGCTGGCCTTGCGTCGTCTTCTGGCCCTGTTGCTGCTATGGGCGCTATCATATTCCTTGGCCGAACCGCAGATTCGTGTGCTGCTAGATGAGGCTGCTACAGCCGTGACGGTGTGGGTGGAGGGCGGGCACCGCGGCTATATTGATGGGGTTGCGCGTTTCGAGACCGCACTACCGCTGAAGTGGCCGATTAGCGTCAGCGCCGGGCAGTTATCGATAGAGGGCCAGGTGATTGGCCGCACGCTGACGCTGACGCCCCTTGGCGCTGCGGTGGTGGCATTAGATGGCCAGCGCTACCGCGGCTCGCTGACGTTAATCGCGCGGGGTAACCGCCTCCAGATCATCAATACCGCCGGTCTAGAGGACTACTTGCGCGGCGTGGTGCCAGCCGAGATGTACCCCAACTGGCCGCTGGAGGCGCTCAAGGCCCAGGCCGTGGCGGCACGCACCTACACGCTGGCCTCGCTGTCGCCAGAGCGCGAGTATGATATCTGCGCTACTGTCGAGTGCCAGGTCTATCGCGGTATGGACATAGAACACCCTCGGACTGATGAAGCAGTGGCGGCTACGCGAGGGCTGGTATTGACCTATGGGGGGGGCTTTGCCCGTACCTACTATCACGCCGACTCCGGCGGCTTCCTGGCCTCTAGCGCTGAGGTTTGGGGGGCGCGGCGGCCGTACCTGCCCGCGCGCCCGGATGTCGCTGCCCACTCGCCGCACCGCCGCTGGCAAATTCGGCTCGATCCCGCGCGCATAGCGCTGTCGCTGCAAGCCCAGGGTGTCGATGTCGGGCGCGTCACCGCGCTGCGCATCCTGGCGCTATCCGAGTCGGGCCGGGTGCAGCGGGCCGAGATCAGCGGCGAGCGCGGGCGGGTGGTCCTCTCGGGCACCATGCTCACCGCGCTGCTGCGCAGTTGGGGTCTAAAGTCGACGCGCTTTGTGATGAATGGCGACCTGCTGGCCTACGGCGACGGCTGGGGGCACGGCGTAGGGATGAGCCAGCACGGGGCGCGGAGCTTAGCGGCTGCGGGTCATCGCTTCGATCAGATCCTGGCCTTTTACTTCCCTGGGACGCGCCTCCAGGTGCTGCCGTAGCATTAGGCCCAGCCGCGCAGCCGCATCGCCGCCGCCACCCGCTGCACGGCTACCAGGTAAGCTCCTAGCCGGTTATGGACTCGGTGTTCCTGGGCGGTCTGGTGAACTGCGTGGAAGGCCGCCGTCATCTTCCGCTCGAGCTTTTCGTGAACCTCCTCAGCGGTCCAGTAGTACATCATGGCATTTTGGACCTGCTCGAGGTGGGAGACCGTTACTCCACCGGCGTTGCAGAGAAAATCCGGAATCACGAAGATCTCGTTCTCAAATAGCAGCTCGTCGGCCTCGGGCGTGGTGGGGCCGTTGGCCAGCTCGGCTATGATTTTGGCCTTGATCCGTGGGGCGTTCTCAGCGGTGATCTGATTTTCGATCGCTGCGGGGATGAGGATATCGACCGGCAGCTCAAGCAGCTCAGCGTTAGTGATACTCTCGGCCCCAGGGAAGCCCACGACCGACCCGACCCTTTCCTTATAAGCAACGACCTCTTTGGCGGGGAGCCCAAGAGGATTATAGATCCCACCCTTGGAGTCAGAAACGGCGACGACTTTAAGGCCTAACAGCCGCTCGCCAAGAAGATGGGCAAACTGGCCGGCATTGCCACTGCCCTGGATAGCGCAGGTAGCCCCCTGAGGGTCGAGGCCCAGCAACTTGCAGGCCTGGCAGAGGCAGTACATACCGCCACGGGCGGTAGCATCGCCCCGACCGGCGGAGCCGCCCAGAGGGAGGGGTTTGCCGGTGATTACCCCCGGTGCGCTACGGCCCACGATCCCCTCATACTCATCAAGCATCCAGGCCATGATCTGAGGGTTGGTATAGACGTCGGGGGCAGGAATATCTATCTCAGGGCTGATGTAGTGGGCAATAGCTCGGAGGTAACCGCGGGAGAGGCGCTGCAATTCGCCATCGCTCATCTCTTTGGGGTTACAGATAACCCCGCCTTTGCCTCCGCCCAAGGGGAGGTCCATCACGGCAGTCTTCCAGGTCATCCAGGCGGCCAGAGCCCGCACCGTGTCGACGGTTTCCTCAGGATGGAAGCGGATCCCACCTTTGCAGGGGCCGCGAGCGAAGTTATAGTGAACCCTGAAACCTTCAAATACCCGCACCGACCCGTTGTCCATGCGCACCGGGATACGCACGTGGATCTCGCGCATCGGCCATAGCAGCAGCTCAAGTATCCCAGGGTCAAGCTTTAACACGCTTGCTGCCGACCCGAGCTGACGCTGGGTAATGGTAAAAGAGTTAAGCGGGGCTTGCGCAGTCATTCTTCCTCCTGGTTAGGGACCCCCGCCCCGAACTTATATGATTTCATCTTACTAGCGGCCAAGCTGTCAAGTCCTATCGCAGCAACCGTCCACTATGGTTACCACAAAGCCGCCTTCCTGTCCCGAAAATCGTGTAGCCGATAGGGGTAAAACCGCCTCGACGCTTCGCCGAAGCGAAATCAGGTTTTATTCTTAGTAGTGATATTTCATGAGCGACGCTGCCAGGATTGACGGCTATCTCCCCAGCTCCTCCTCGGCACGGTGTGAGTAGGGGCGATGGCTGGACTTTATGATAACACTAGACTCTTTATTACTGCTAATGCCTCGTCAATGTGGCGCTGAGGGAAGAACTGCGAGGTATAGGTGTGCCGAACGACACCGTTACCATCGATTACCAAGGTTACCCGCCCGGGGAGCAGGCCGAAGGTCTTGGCAACACCGTAAGCTTGCTGTACCTGGCCGTCGGTGTCAGCTAGCAAGCGGTAGGGGAGGCGGTGCTTCGGCGCAGTATAGTGCCCTATGCCTGTGATCGACCTCCGTTCCGATACCGTTACCCACCCCACCCCAGCGATGCGTCGCGCCATGGCCGAAGCCGAGGTCGGCGACGATGTCTACGGCGAGGATCCCACCGTCAACCGCTTGCAGGCGCTGGCCGCCGAGATGACCGGCTTCGAGGCTGGGCTGTTTATGCCCTCGGGCACCATGACTAACCAGGTGGCGCTGGCGGCGCATACACAGCGCGGCTGTGAGGTAATCATGTCGGAGGGAGCGCATATTTACGAGTATGAGCTAGGAGCTATGGCGGTGGTGTCAGGGCTGGTGCCGCGCTTGGTACCGGCGCCGCTGGGGGTACCAAGTGCCGAGGACGTAGCGGCGGCAGTGCATAGGAGCGTCCATCAGGCGCCTACCGGGCTCATCGCTCTGGAGAACACCCACAATAAGGCGGGCGGGACGGTGTTGCCACTGGCTAGCACCCGCGCCATCCAAGCGGTGGCGCAGCGTGAAGGGCTGCCGCTGCACCTCGACGGGGCGCGAGTTTTTAATGCTGCTACGGCCTTGGGCGTCCCGGTGGCTGAGGTCTGTCAGCCCTGCGATTCGGTCGCGCTTTGCCTCAGCAAAGGCTTGGCAGCGCCGGTCGGCTCGGTGCTAGTCGGCTCTGGAGCGTTTATCGCCAAGGCCCATCGCTACCGCAAGCTGCTCGGCGGCGGGATGCGCCAGGCTGGCGGGATCGCGGCGGCAGGGATCGTAGCCCTGCGTGAGATGACCACTAGGTTGCACGAAGACCATGCCAGGGCCCGCGCTTTGGCCGAAGGTCTGGTGCGCTTGGGGGTAAGGGTTGATCTTGAGAGCGTGCAGACCAACATGGTTTACCTCACGGTGCCACGCGCTGAACTGTTGGCCCGGCGGCTGGCGGAGCGCGGGGTGCTCTGCCACGCCCTCGGTGCTGAGTCGATCCGGCTGGTGACTCATTACCAGCTCCGCGATGAGGAGATAACCACGGCACTGGCCATCTTCGCCGAGCTGCTTGAGGAGGGGGTCTAGCCGTGCCGCAAATCTATCTCCTGGCGCACCCGGCGGGCCACTCGCTCAGTCCGCTGATGCACCGGGCGGCCTTTGCCGCGCTGGGTATCGAGGGGCGCTATGAAGCCTGGGATGTTCCGCCTGCGGCGCTGCCGGAAGCGGTGATGCGCCTGCGCGAGCCGGAGGTACTCGGTGCCAACGTCACCATCCCTCACAAGCAGGCGGTCATGCCACTGCTCGACGAGGTGACCGATGCGGCCTTAGCGATCGGCGCGGTCAACACCGTCATCAACGACGAAGGCTGGCTCTTGGGCCACAATACCGACGCGCCGGGTTTCTTGCAGGCACTGCTGGAGGCCGGGTTCGATCCGTTAGGGCGGCGGGTGGTGCTGCTGGGAGCGGGCGGGTCGGCTCGAGCCGTGGCCTATGCGCTACTCACCGCTGGCGTGACGGATTTAGCGGTGTACAACCGCAGCCCGGACAAGGCCCAGGCTATGGCGCAAGACTTTCGCGCGCTGGGGGTGGTCAACGTCTTGAACCCCGAAGGGCTCGAGCCCGCCGTGCGGACAGCCGAGCTGCTAATCAACACCACCTCGGTGGGGATGGTTCAGGGCGGAGTTGATCCAGACCTCTCGCCGCTCCCTCAGGGGCTGCTCCCCCACCACGGCCTGGTCTGCGATATCATCTACCGTCCGGTTCAGACCCGCTTGCTGCGCGAAGCGGCGGCGGCAGGGTTGCGAACTCTAGGCGGTGTGGCGATGCTGGTCTATCAGGGGGCGGCCTCGTTTACCGCCTGGTTCGGAGCGGAGGCGCCGGTAGGGGCGATGCGTGCCGCTGTTGAGGAGGCGTTAGGGTAGCGTTCTCGCTTCGCTCGGAATAGGATAATGCTGGAGGTGGTGCGATGGCCCAAGAGATCCTGGTAGCCAAGCTGCTCGATAAGCGCAAGCTGGTTATCAACCAAGGCCTTAACGCTAGTATTGCGCTCGGTCAGCACTTCATCGTCTTTGAGCGCGGTGAGGACGTTACCGACCCGGCTTCGGGTGAAAGTTTGGGAGTGCTCGAGCTAATCAAGGGGAAGGGGCAGATCATCCACGTGCAAGAGAAGATGGCCATCCTCGAGCTGGAGGTGCCAGAGCAGGGGCGCACCAAGACCCTCTCGGAGATTATGGCTACGCTGTCGGGCCGTCCCGATCAGCCCGAGCCGACACCGCACGTCAAGGTAGGGGACTGCCTCAGGCCGGTGTGAGGGTGCAGTGGCGCTGCCCACCCCCCGAGAGCTGCCTGGGCCTGCGGGCATCATCACAAGAGATCACCGCCGTGGTTGCCAAAACCATACCGCCCGCAGCTCGAGCGCCTCCAGGAGTTGGTTTGACTCGATGAGTTGCCTAAGCCTCACAAAGTCCGCCACCCGCTTGACGAACTTGGGGGTGAACTTGCCCTTGTACGCCGCCTTGCCAGCGGTAACCTAGAGGCGGAAGGGCGTGCGGTCACGTATCTGGGGTGCGCTCAGCGCCCACGCATATGACAGGGGAGGCCCATTTCTCGCCCGACCGACGATCGCCTCTGCAACGTGAGGTGGTAGTACTAGGGCGACTCTTTACAGCCAGAAGGTGGCTTAGAGGAATAAGACCAAGGCCACGCACTTCGAGGAGGCTTTCGTAGGATTGGCCCGCCGCGGCCTCGAGCGGACGGCCGAGGAGCCTTCAGTGTGTCATACTTATCTTGTGATGAAGCATATGAGCAGAGATATGACGCGGGAGATGCGAGGCAGGGTGACGGTTTCCGTCCGCGCCGATCTGCTGCGGCGGCTGGATCGACTTCGGGCCGCCCGTCCGGACCGTCCCTCGCGCAGTCGGCTGGTGGAGGAAGCTTTGCAGAGGTGGTACGAGGAGCAAGTTCGGGTGGAGGTAGAAAAGGCAACAGAAGCCTACTACCGATCGCTCACCGACGAGGACCGGCCGGAAGATGCCGAGTGGGCCGAGATCGCAACCGGTGCGGTGAAGACGATCTGGGAAGAATAGGAGCGTCAGCGGTCTAGCAAGATTGGTCTCACAGTAACGCTCAGCTTGCGGGCGTCACAGCCGGTTGCGGGCGCCCTACCCTTTACCGCGGCCAGCATGACGTTATGCTCGTAATGTGCTACTATGCCTGCATGAAGACCTTAAACCTCCTCACCGTCGAAGAGGTCGCGGCGCTGCTTCGTGTTGACGAGGCGACTGTACGGCGCTGGTTACGTGATGGCGAGATCTTTGGCCTCAAAATGGGGCGCGCCTGGCGGATTTCTGAGAGCGAGTTGCAGGCGTTCCTGCAAGGGCGCTCGCGGGATGAAGAACAGCCGCGTAGATGGTTCGTGGCGAGGCCTGAAGCCTTGGCAGCATTGAGCGGAATCGGCAGTTCCGCGGAACCTGGTGACGCGCGAACGGATCTCGAGGCCTACTGGGAGCGTTCCTTCAGTTAGCTATGCCGCCAGTCCTGGTTGATACCGCCGTCATCTACGCCCTGGCCGACCGTCGCGACGGCGCCCACGAAGCGGCGAGAGAGCTGCTTAAGCGCTTGCTAGAAGAAGGTGCTCCCTTACTCGTCAGCCTACCGACCGTCTATGAAGCGCATCGGCTGATCCTTTATCGTTTGGGGACGAAGCCTGGTCTTCGCTTTCTCACAGGCTATGGGCAGCTCTACAATCTCGTCTGGCCGACAGAAGGGCAGCACGCGCGGGCAATCCAACTGTTACAGCGCTTTGCTGATCAGAAACTCAGCCTGACGGATGCGGTGACCGCCATTATTGCACAGGAAGTGAAAGCGCGCGTTGCTACCTTCGATCGTCATTACGAACTAATGGGCGCCCACCTCGTGAGGCGTTAGGCGGTGCCGAGCCAACAACATTGTGCGCTACCGTGAAGGCGCCCGCACCTCGGCCTTGCTATCGCGCAGCAGGCTCAAGAAGACCTCCTCGAGCACGCCCGAGTCCACCTCGAGCTCACTCAAAGCGGGGTCCAGGGCGGTGAGCCAGGGGATGAGCTGCTCGGGTTTATCGGTCAGGATCTCCAGCCGTCCCCCAACCTCCCTGACCTCGTAGACCAGCGGCTCCTGGCGCAGCAGCTCCGGGGTCAGCACGGTCTTGCAGCGCACCCGCTTGCCAGCTACCCGGGCTTTGATCTCGCTCTTGGGGCCATCGGCCCGTATCTTGCCCTGGTGAATGACCACGATCCGCTCGGCGTAGGTATCGGCCTCGTCTAAGTGGTGGGTGGTGAAAAGGATGGTGGCCCCGCGGGCCTTGAAGCGCATGACGCTGCGCCAGAAGCTCTGCCGCAGTTCGACATCCAGCGAGGCGGTGGGCTCGTCGAGGAAGAGCAGTTTGGGGTCGCCGCAGATGGCCAGGGCAAAGTGGACCCGTTGCTTCTCTCCGCCGGACAGTTTGCCATAAAGTCGGTCGGCCAGCTCAGTCAGGCCAGCCAGCTCGATAACCTCGGCGGTGGGCAGCGGCTGGGGGTAGTAAAGGCGGAAGAGCCCGATCAGCTCGCGCACCTTGAGCGTCTCCGGCACCCCCGATATTTGCAGCATCACCCCGATGCGCTCGCGGGCTGCCAGCGACTGGGGGTGTAGCCCGAACAGCTTAACGCTACCCGAGCTGGGGCGCATCAGGCCCAGCATCAGGTTGATCAGGGTGGTCTTGCCAGCGCCATTAGGCCCTAGAAGCGCGGTGACCTGGTCGGGGTAAAAAGTGAGGGTCACCCCGTCTACCGCAGTGACCTTACCAAAGCGCTTGGTCACGTTGCTGATCTCGACCACGGGGGCAGCCTCAGGCGCCGTGGGGTGATAGGACGGTTGCAGGTGTGAGACAGGTTCAGCCATAACTTTTCCTCTCATGGACAATCAGCCTTCCTCGCGGCGGTAGGCCCATACCGCCGCAGCTAGCGAGACAAACATGGTCAGGGCCAGAGCCAGCAAGCTTGAGCCAAGCGATCCTTGGTAGAGACCGACGGCTGCAAGCGAGACCTTCGTCAGTTGATAGCTCGGCAGCAGCTCAAAGAGCCACTGCGCCCAGGAGGGCAGGGTGGCGATAGTCGCGGGCATGAGAAACATGGGGAGAACCAGCAGGTAAAAGGCGCCCTGAGTGATAGCGGAGGCGCTGCCTGGAGCGCTCAGGTAGCTAATAGCCAGCCCGAGCGCCGCCAACGGCAGTACCCCGAGCAGCAGCACCAGCGCCAGCCACAGCAACTGCACAGGCGCCAGGGCAGCGCCGGCGAGAAAAAGGCTGCTCAGCAGCAACCCCACCACCAGCGCCAGGCACAAAACGAGCGCCGCAGTCAGCTTGCCGGCAAAATAGACCGTCGCCGAGATCGGCGAGGCCCGCCGCAGACGCATCCAGCCTTGTGCGCGCTCGAGGTTCAGGCTTAGCGCGAAGCCGTTAAACGCCACCGAGACCGCGCCGAACATGCCGAACACGGCAAGTAGATAGGCGCCTAGCGGCATCCCCTCAATCTGGACAGCCAGGAGGTTGTCAGTAAAAAAGACAGCGAAGAGCACGTAAAGCAACAGCGGCCAGGCCAGGTTGAAGAGCGGCCCGATCGGCTGGCGCAACTGTTGCAAGAGGGCGCAGTGGAACTCCGCCAGGTAGATGCTAACAAGTCTTTTGTTGTTGTGTAGAGGATGTGTGGATGTCACGGTTAGCCTCCCCATTGAGCATGGTGAAAGAGAGTAAGTTTAGCCATAAGTCTTCCCCTCATCACGGCGGTAGAGGTAGATTGCCAGGCTGGTAAATAGTGCAGTCAGGCCGACCAGCGCTAGAGCGTGGAGCCAGGCTGGGCCGCCCTGGAGCGCGGGTAGCCCGGCAAAGCCAAAGGTCAGTACATTAAAGTGATAGACCGGCGAGACCATGTTGAGTGTTTCAATCACTGCCAGTATGGCCGCTGGAAAAACGTCGAACGCAGACATCACCGCCAGGGCGAGGAGCACCAGCATCACCTGGGGGATAAGCGACTGCGCAGTATTCGGGCCGCCCACATAGGCCAGCGCCAGACCTAGCGCGCAAAACGGCAGCACGCCCAAGGTGATCATTACAAACACTCTGGTTAGCTCACCGAAATGGAGCGGCAGGTGACCGGCCCCGGCGGCAACGAGCAGCAAGGCAAACGCAAAGAGCGCCGCGGTAACGAACGTGACGGCTATCTTGCCGACGAAGTGAGCCAGGGGGGGCATGGGCGAAGCCCGCTTGAGCCGCATCCAGCCCTGGGCGCGCTCTTGAGCGGTAGTAAGCCCGAGCCCGAGCAGCCCGAGGTTGAATGTGCCGAGCGTGCCGAGCATGACCAGCGTAAGTGGTCCCACATCAAACTCGGGGAAAAACCGACCAACTATCACGAAGGTCACATAAGGCGATAGCACGCCGAGCGGGATCGAGAAGAACTGCATCGGCACCCGAAGCTGTTGCAAGAGTTGGTAGTATGCCTCAGCACGGTAGAGTTGCCAAGTGCGTGTCATCGATTCCTCCAGCTTTATTTTACGTGTCAGAGTCATAAGAGGCTCCTTGGAGTAGCAGCCCGGGGGTGCATGTGGCTGCACCGTCCGGGCTGCTGCCACCTAGCTAATGGTGAAGAAGGCGACCGCAACTACCGACAGCCGCCAGCGGTGGGTACGCAGCTGAACGCAGCAGTAATGATGGGAAAACAGACATACTTCGTGACTGCACAGCAGAGGTTACTCAGTAAACTGATTGTCGCGATCTGTGGTTCCGCGCCAGCAGAGCTGCCTGCATAGCTGACTTTGATGTCGAGGGTATCGAGATCGAACGGGTTCGTAGGCATAGGTATTCACCTCCTTTCTCCTTTGCACGGACGGGACGTTCCGGTTTCCTGCGCTAGCCTCGAGGCGGCGGCCGTGCAAGGGCGGTCTTGGTCAAGGCCTCCATATCTTCACCTCCTTTCAGAACTCCCCCAGGCTGTCCTGCAGCGCGGGTAGTCCGGTAAAGCCGATGGTGAGGACGGCTAAGTAATAGACTGGCGACACCATCCGAGGTCGCCACGATGATCAGCTCTCCTCGCGCCGATAGCTCCACACCGCAACGGCGAGCGCGATAAGGGTGAATAAGCCGAGCGACAGATAGCTCGGCCAGAGCGCCGCTTGATGCCAACCGATAGTCCCGAGGACTATCTGGTTGAGGTGATAGCTCGGCAACAGCTCAACAACTAGCTGCACCCCCAGAGGGTATTCGTCAACATTCTTCATTAACATGGTGAAGAACAACGGAACATAGAGCCAGTGAATAACCGTAGCAGCGCTCCCCGGGGCCACCAGATACCCCAGCGCCAGCGCCAGCGCTGCAAACGACAGCGCGCCCGCCATGAGCGCGACGACTAGCCCAAGCGTCTGCGTGAGTGTCAGTGCTAGATCGGTCAGCAAGACGCCGCTTAGCAGCATCCCCAGGGTGAGTGCTATGGAGAGGAGGAGAACTGCGGACAGCCGGGCAGAAAAGTAGGCGGTGACGAGCGACGGCGAAACGCGCCGCAGGCGCATCCAGCCCTGGGCACGCTCGAGCGCCAGGCTCTGGCCAAAACCTTGCAGTGCCGTCGTAAGCGCGCCGAACATGCCGAAAAAGGCAAACAGGTAAACGCTAACCGGTGTCCGCTCGACGTAGGCGGCCAGGAAACCGGTCCCAGAAAAGACCACGATGATGAAGAGATAAAACAGTAGCGGCCAAAGCAGGCTAAAGAGCGATCCGAGCGGCTGGCGGTACTGCTGCACCAGCGTGTAGTAGAGCTCCGCCAGGTAGATGCTAAAGAACCGCTTGCTACCGGGTGGCGGATGGGTGGATTTCATTGTGTGACTCACTTAACGGCTCAACCTATTCCTTAATCATGGGGTCTGTCTGGTCGATGCGACCTAAAGTAGCCGCATCAACCAGGCAAGCGAGAATCGCGTTTAGCAGCAATTTCCCCTAATAGCGCTGATAGCCACACAACAAACGTGGCTCCTCGCACTGTAGTAAATCGCGCATCCTATCGTGACGATGATGATGGTCGGAGTCTTCTGCGGCTCAACCAGGTCTCCAGACCCCTGGATCGGGCTAATCTGCAGATCCAGGCTGTCGAGATCGAACGGGTTTGTAGGCATGGGTATTCACCTCCTTTCTCCTTTGCACGGGTGGGAAGTTCCGGGGTTTCCACTAGCCTCGAGGCGGCGGCCGTGCAAGGGCGGTCTTGGTCAAGGCCTCCATATCTTCACCTCCTTTCAGAACTCCCCCAGGCTGCCCTGACGCCGGGCCTGGTTCAGGCCCCAGCGCAAGACCAGGGCGCCCAGGGGCAGGCTGATCGCACCCCAGAGGAGCAGCGCGCCCAGAGGGGCTGCCAGGTCGTGTGGGCTGGCAGCTCCGGTAAGTGACAAGCGCAGGGCGTGCAGCGCCTGGGTGGTCGGCAGAGTCCAGGAGATGGTCTGGAGCCAGGCCGGCAGGATCGAGACGGGATAAAGTACCCCGGAGAGAAGCCCGGTGAGGGTGGTAAAGACCCAGGTGATGGGGTCGCCCTGTTTTGAGACCAGCAAGATACCCGCCGAGGCCAGGCCCATCCCGAGCAGCGCGAAGGTGAGCAGCAGCAGGGATGCCGTGACCCCCAGCAGGTTTACCTGAAGCGGTACGCCAAACAGGAGTACCAGGATGGTCAGTGTGACGATAGCGCTCACAACCGTAGCCAGGAAGTTCATGAGGCCCTCGTAGAGCATCAGGTGTACCAGCGGCGTGCGGCTTATCAGTAGATGCTCGAGCGTGCCCATCTTCATCTCCAGGCGCACGAAGGCCCCAAAGGTTGAGAGCGCCATGCCGACAAAGGCGGTAAAGACCGAGCCGGTAATCAAAAACGCCAGGATGTTGCCACCGTACTGAGCGATGGCCGGGAAGGTATTCCCCTCCTGCAAGAAGAGGCCCAGCAGGGCAAACTGCAGCAGGCCAATCACGCCCGAAGCAATGCCGAGCACCAGGGCTAGCCGGTAGGAGAGGCTGGTCCAGAGGTTGTGCAACACGAAGAGCCATAGCTTTTGAGTGTGGACCAGCATCATGCCACCGCCTGCAAAAAGAACTCCTCGAGCGTGGTCTGGCTCTGGTTGATCTGCACCAGCGGCAGATTCAGGGCGCCAAGCGAGGCGAGCAGAGGGGCTAGCTCTGCGGTGGCCTCGAGCACCAGGGCAAGTTGCGGCAGAGGGGTCGGCTGGGCCAGGCCCCGGGTGTCGAGTGAGCGCACCCCGGGCAGGCGCTCGAGCCTGCGCAGTACCGCGGCAGAGACCGGCCCGGCTAAAACTAGCTGCAACCTCGGCCCGTGCTGAGACTGCTGAAGCTTCTCCATCTGGTCGAAGGCCAGCAGGCGGCCGGTGCGCAGCAGCGCTATCCGATCGGCGACCCGTTCAACCTCGCTTAGTTGATGGCTGGCAAGCAGCACCGCCTTGCCTTCCTTACGCAGCTCGCGCAGGTGCTCCAGCACCTCCCGGACGCTGGCGGGATCCAGATTAGCGGTGGGCTCGTCGAGCAACACCAGGTCCGGGTTGCGCAGAAGCAGGCGGGCGAGCGAGAGCTTTTTGCGCATCCCCAGCGAGTACTTCATGAACGGCAGGTCGCGCGCCTCCTGAAGCCCAAAGTGGGCCAGGAGCTGCTCGATCCGGGTGCGCGCTGCCGCGCCGAAGAGGTTGTCCATACCGGCGAAAAACAGCAGGTTTTGAAAGCCGCTGAGCCGGTAGTAGAAGCTCCGCTCGGCGTGGAGGAGCAGGCCGAGTCTGGAGCGGGCTTCTTCTGGGGCAGCGAGCACGTCCACCGCGCCAACCCTGACGGACCCAGCAACGGGTCTGACCAGGCCGCAGATGGCCTTCATCAGGGTGGTCTTGCCGGAGCCGTTGGGGCCCAGAAGTGCCACGATCTCCCCAGGGTTGACCTGGAACGAAACCTGGTCGAGAGCGGGGCGCTCGAGCCGTGGGTAGCGGACGGTGACAGCTTCGATGCTCAGCACAAAGTCTCCTCTCCTAGCTGACCAGCCACAGTTGGTCCCAGTCGCTACTAGTCGGGTCTGTAAGCGACAGCAGCGTCAGTGCGACACCAGCGGCGCCGGAGAGCAGGCCGGGGCTGTCGGTCGGTGCTTCGTTCCTCTCGACGTTGCGGTAACCGAAGGGCGCGTTCATGTCGAAGGCCTCGAGCAGGAGGTCTACCCGGCGTTCGAAAGCTTGCTCGAGGACCGGTTCGGGCTCACCCCGATCTGAAAGAAAGCGCGCAAGGAGCTGTACCAGTCCAGCCTCACCATGACAGAAAGTCGGCGAGATCACCTGCATGAACCCCTCGGGCCTGGTCAGCGCCGAAAGCATGAGCGAGTCGGCCAGCCCGAACCATTCCGCCTCGCCGAAAGCGCGCGCCGCAAGCTGGATCGCCCGCGCGACGCCGGGATTGCCGTAGCACCAGGCAGCGCGTGAAACACTAGCCTGTGGAGCAAGATCGGCGGCAAGAAAGCGGTGGTAAGGCACGTCTGGGCCCCAGGGGGTCGCGCGCATAGCGCTCTGTAACTCCCTAACCAGGGCCTGGGCCGCATCGTGAAGGCCATCTATCCCAAGTTTGGCCTCGTGTGCCAGCGCCAACAGCGCCAGGGGGCCTGGAATACCATGGGCCAGGCCGAGCGTCAGGTAGCCGTGGGCCTTCTCGGGTAGATCCTCGAGCTCGAAAGGTCGCGCCTTGCCAGGAGGGGTCCAGAAGCCTTCCGGCGGCGGTCTTCTGCTCCAGCGCACCAAGGTTGCCAGCAGATCGCGCAACACCGCTTCTGCTTCGGGGTTGTCCTGCGATCCTGCGGGTACTCGCAGGACGCAGTAAATATCTGCCGATACCAGCAAAGCCGTAGACGACGTCGTATGAATCGGGAAAGATACCCCCGTCAGGTGGCGTGTGCTGAAGGACATAGCGAGTGCGATCAATCACGTGCCCATCGAGCTGTCCAAGGACCTTTCGGTGGCGGCGTCCTTGTGCAAGGTGGCGAACGGTGAAGGCTAGACCGGCCATGCCTGCTACGAGGCCGAGCGGTTGAAAGGGCTCTGCGGCCGCCGCGGTGACGGCTGGTACGAGAAACGCATGCGCGCATGCCTCCCAGCGTTCACTCGGGTCAATCTGGCCGAGCACTCCGAAGGCCAGGGCCAGCCCCGCGTCGCCCGAGGCAGGGTCGACCGAGGTCCAGACTGGTTCGCTAAGGGTGCGTTGTCCAGGTACTGGAGCGGTGGCAACCCGTATGACCTGCGAGCGGTCTGCGAGACGCTCGAGCACATCTTTACCAACACTCATCGCGCGTTCGCGCAGGGGTGTGGGCAACTGGTAGTGTTCATCTGGACGGTTATGCGCGGATGTTGCGGTAACCTTCTCCTGACTGTTTACGGGGTTCATAGTTCGATTCCCTCCGGGACGAAGTGACGAAAACTGTCGTAGGTGCGGCGGAGCGTGGCGATCGCGCGGTGCTCCTGGCGCCGGTCGAGACCGCAGCGATTGGCATGCATGTGCACCAGGCTCGCCGCAAGTTGCCAGAGCGGACGGCGGGCTGCGCCGGCCGCTGCTTAGGTGTTTTTGAGAATGAGTTCTAGTGACCTTTAAGGGAGGTCATCCCAGGTCTCTAGCAACGGCACTTGAGGATGCTGTCGTGAGTCAGCAGGTAGCGCTTCATTGCTGAGATATAGCAGAAACACGATGGTACCCCAAAGATCAGGGGACGGTTGTGGCTGCTCTTCGCCGGCAAGGGTGGGAGTGTAAATAAGGAACGGTTCCCAGCGATTAAGCGGTACTTCTGTTGGCGCTACTCCTAGCCATATGCTACGTTCACCCGCGGCTTTAGAAACTGATCCGCCGAGATAGCCGAGGATCTGAAGGCAGCTGCTGCTCAGCGAGGTCGACTGGCCACCATCCCGATATTGATCGCTCCCCGCAAAGGCAATAACGCCGTCACGGCATCCCCCCTGTAACGCGACCGCAAGAACACCGGCCGTTATCACGGTTCGATCAACCCGGTCAAGTTCCCCAGCATGCGTAAACAGGATATCGCCCTGATAAGTGACCGCAAGGTAAAAGCTGCGCACTGCAGCCGTCGATAACACTTCGACACTATTGATGGCACCGAAAAAATGCCACAGGAGCCCTGGGCTCGGTGATGCAGGATTGACCTGAATCTGGGCTGTTGCGATACCACTTAGTAGCAATAACTGAGCCAGAACTCCGAATATAATGTTTACTCTGTGGGTCATGTCGACACTCCTTCCACTTCAATCTTAATTCTTGCTCGGACAGTCATACCACACACAGCTTCACTAACTTTCGCTACGATTGCCAATCCACAAAAGTTGATTGTTTACGGTTGCACACCAATTGGAGCAATTGCAGGGGCGCCTTATGCCAGTGTTATGGTTGTTGGCTCATGACATGATGCCATGAGCCCAACCGCGCGGGTTCGAGCGTGAGCGAGAACGGCTTGCGTGTATTCGTGCCATCAAACTGGTATTAGCGCTTTATGAGATCACGCTTTGCGCATTCACGTGCTTGATCTGAAGGCCATTGACGTACCTGACGTATTCCTATCACCTAGGGGCGGCATCTATCATTTTGACTGCTAGCGAACCGGATGTTCCAACCCATGTTGTTTACAACCCAAGCGCGCGCGGAACTAAAACAGTTGAAAGTTCCGAACGCAATGTTGAATGACTGAGCATCCCACCTCCCACTATCGCTTGCTGTCGGTGGCCAGTCATTGCCTGCGCGAGCCGTAACCGAGGTATTGACAGACCTCACAGCATTGTTGCCAGCGAACATCGGATCGCACCTGGCGGTAGCATAACCCTTTGCTCCTGGACTTCCTGAATTCGGCATGGCAGTCGCTCTTGCTTCGCACCTGTACGCACTCTGTATGTGCAGCTCGCCCCGTGCGCTATATGGGAACACTCCTGCTGCCGCCATTAAGTCAACGTTGGACGAAACTTCTTGCAGAATGTCACTCCATCCCTGGCTGTAAATTGCCCGGGCTTGAGGTTCTAATTTCATTAGGCTCTCGACCTGTTGCATCTTGGCTTCGAGCGCTGCCAAGGTCGCTTCGTCTATGCTCAGGTAGTCAATTGAAAAACCGATACCCCCTGGCCGCTCATAATAGCGAAACCCCGGCCCAAGCTGCATCCAGTCTTCCGAGCTCTCTGAAATAGCTTCAATATGCTCCCGCTCCATGTTGGAATCGGCGATCGGCCTCATCGAGCATGCGGCCAGAACCATTAGTAGAAGGAAACCAGTGATTACGTAGCGGTTGTGCATCGAGATTCTCCTAATTCCTTTGGTCGCTAAAACTGCCTTACTCCGTGTGCGCTTAACCATCTTTGATCTTGTACATCCGTAGGTTGCGTGGGATGCTCATATGCCATCGTGCATCACCTCCAGAGCAAAGTTACACATTGCCAGATAACATTCACCTAACATCCCAGAGCAGCCAGCATGTCAGGTGGTTGTTATGTTGACCAGGGCACAATCAACCCCAAGGCAGAAGTCGGAAGGAGGTGAGCTATGAAGCGGATTTGGGCTGGTGTACTTGTCCTGCTGGTTTTGTCTTTTGGTTTTGTGCTGGCCGAAGGTGATGACCCCAGACGTAAGGACGCTGGCAAGGTATCGAGTGTAGCCGTTGCCGAGTCGCTCGAGCGCTAGGCACCGTAGCTTTCAACCAGCCCCTTGACCCGCGCTCTGGCAACGGCGGTGCGCGGGTCGGGCTCGTGCAAGAGCGCGAGCACCTTTCCCCACGCCTTCAGGTAATCTTTCAGACGTTTCGCCAGCATTCAATCTGCCTCATCGTTTCATAACGGCTTGCCGCCAGCGCTCCTCAAAGTTAGCCTGCATGGTTGTATACTGAGCGAGAAGGAGGTCCGATATGAGGCTTGAGCCTGCTGAACAGGAGATGCTCGCTAAAATTCGCGGCTTGCCTGCCGACAAGGTTGCGGAAGTAGAGGACTTTGTCGACTTCCTGAGCCAGCGCGTTTTCGACCGGCAGCTCACCAGAGCCGCAAGTCAGCTTTCTCAAGCGGCTCTGGCCGAGGTCTGGGACAATCCTGACGATGCAGAGTACGACAAGCTATAGCTTCGGCGACGTCGTTCTTGTCCCCTTTTCCGTTTACCGATCAGAACCAGGGCAAGAAGCGACCGGCAGTGATTGTCAGCTCGGACGAGTATCATCGCGAACGGCGGGACGTCATTCTTCTGGCCATTACCAGCCGAGCGCGAATCGCAAGTAGCAACCTTGAAGCAGAGGTCAAAGACTGGCAGACCGCCGGGCTGCTCAAGCCATCTATTTTCAAGCCCGTCTTGACGACCGCAGAGCCGATTCTCATCGTCAGAAAGCTGGGGCATCTTGGTGAGCAGGACCTTCGCAGCTTGCGCCGCATTCTCGAGATTATCCTTGGCTGAAGGCACTGACCAGCCCCTTGACCCGCGCCCTGGCAACGGCGGTGCGCGGGTCGCGCTCGTGCAGGAGCGTCAGCGCCTTCTCCCAGACTTCCAGATCGTCTCCCAAACGTTCTGCCAGCAGCCACAGGGCTTCTGGATCATGGCTGCGGAGGATGGCCTGGCGCAGGGCCTCTTCCAGGAAAAGACGCTGTTCAGTAGCCACAGGCGCCTCGGATGCCGGCAACAGTGGGCCGCGGTAGAGCTCGAGCGCCTCCAGCAGCCGGTTGTTTTGAATGAGTTCGCCAAGCCGCAAAAAGTCCGCCGCGAAGCCTACCCCCAGCCGGTAGGGGCGACTCAGGATGGGCACGAGCTTTTTTAGTCGGTTGACTTCGACGGTACAGTACGGCACATCACCAGCCTCGCCGCAGACCGCCAGAGTAAGCTGCTCGCCGCTGAGCCCTTGGGGGTGAAGGGATAAGGCCAGCAGCAGTTCAGCAAAGCGCGGGCGAAGGCTAAGCAGCTTGCCGTTCAACCTAGCGCTGGCAGCCCCTAAGAAAGAGAGTTCCAGCTCTGGCTGCTCTCCCTGCAGGAGTTGCTTTACGTCATAAAACGCCGCTTCGGGACCGGCCAGGTAGCGCAGGCCGCTCTCGCCCAGCTCGCTCAAGCCCATCTCGGCTTTGGCTAGGGCTGTGCGGGCCTTCTCTGGTTGGCCTGTCAGCAGGTAGGCTCTGGCCAGGTAAAGCCCGGTTTGCGCCAGGCGTTCTGCTAAGAGCGGGTGGCTGAAGTCGGAAAGAAGCGGCTCGAGAATGGCGATAGCCTGTGCAGCATCCCTGAAGCTCAGGGCCATGCCATAGGCCAGGTGTGCTCTCTCTCGCCTCCGAGACGATAGACCCTGGGTGAGCGTGAGCGCCTGCTCGGCAACTGCCAGCGCCTCCGGGGTCTCGCCCACTTCTAGCAGAGCGCGCACCAGCAGGTTGGTCAGGGCACCCACCCTCTCGCGCCGCCGGTTCTCCTGCCAGAGCTTACGGTAGATGGCGGCAGCCTCTACCCTGCGGATACTCGCAGGGCTCCCCTGGCATAACAGCAGGTCGGCCAGGGTGGACTGGAAGAGTTCGGCCAGCGAAGGGCGAACCTCAGCTAAGTTATGGATCTCTGCCCGCAGCTCTAGCTCCAGCCCTGCCGCGCTGCCCTGCAAGATGCGCGCGTAGGCCCACTCGTTGAGCAGGCCAAGGCGCAGGGAGACCTGGCTGAGACCGCTCTGGCGATAGAGCTTCTGCCCCCACTCGGCCCAGTAAACAGCCGACCGGTAGCGCCCCAAAAGCGACTGGCGCGAGGCCAGCGCCTTGGCGGTGATGACCGCTAGCAGCGCCCTGCCCTGGGACTCGGCCAGCCGCAAGCCCTGCTCCAGAAGGGCCAGCCCTGCCTCGGGGTCGCGCAGGCCCAGGGCGCGGCCGTAGGCATAGAGGGTCTGGGGCGTCTCTTTGGCTTTAGCCGCCCGTTCGGCCTGGGCCAGGTAGCCTTCGCTATCGCCCAGTTCAAACAACGCTTCGGCATAGAGGGCGCGTAGGTCGGGCAGCTCCTCGCTGACCAGCGCGGCGGTGACCTCGGGCAGGAGGGTCTTTTCTTGGCCCAGTGTCAGCGCCGCCGCCAGGCGACCGGCAAGAACGCCCGGCGTCTGTTTGATCTCGTGGGGCAGCTTATCCAGCAGCGCATAGAGCCTGCCCTCAAGACCGCGCTCAGCAAAGTAGTCGCCGGCCTCTTCCAGTACCCTTGGGACTTCTGCGGTGGAGTGTTGAACTGCTAGCTCCAAGGCCTCCAGATAGCGTCCCTGCCGCCAGAGGATCTCGAGCAGAGAAGCAGGCGTTAGCTCGGGTTCCAGGCCGGGGATGGGCCGCTGTCCTTCCGGGCTGGGGCGCAGGGGTAGAGGCAGCGATAGGCGCTCGAGCAGCGCGACCGTGAATGGTTCGTATGCGCCATCGGCGAACTGCCACAACGCCAGGGTTTCATGTTTGGCCAATTTCTCGTCAGCCAGCGCCAGGGCCTCGGCCTGGCTTAAACGCAGCTCGGCCGGCCCTAGCAGCAACGCATCGGCAGAGAGGGGGAAGTCGTCCGGCAGCCGGTTGAAGTGTAGAATGACGCGATTAGTATCCCTCTGGAAGTCCAGGAGGGCGGCTGCGAAGGCAGGGCCGTACTCGGCGTTTGAAACGGCAAAGGTAAAGGGGCCTAAGAGCTCGAGGTGGCGCTTTAAGACCTTGATTCCGTAGCCGTAGGGCATGCCGTAGCCAATGAGCGGGCTGCCAAGGGCTCTTGTGACCGCCTCGGCCAGCTTGTTGCCCTGGGTCACTGGGTCGTCTGCGTCAACAGGGGACAGCTCACACCAGACCAGCGGCTGCTGCGCGGTATGGAGCGCGGCGATCAGGTGAGGCCCGCCCCAGCGTGAGTCCGCTACCAGCAAGACCGGCCCCTGATGGTCTTGCAACCTCGCGAGTAGCTGGTTTAACCAGCCCATCTCCCTCCCTTAGCAAAAAGTATGCACCCGATGGTTGCTGTGTGGAGTGAGCAAATCTACATCACTATAACCGATTATGCCCTGCATTACTTGGCATTTTTCCTCACGGGGCGATCTTCATCTGGGTTGACCACGCCCTCAAGGCTCTGCAACGGGGAGGGCGGGATCATCGGCCTCGACAGCCACGCATGGCGCACAGTATGATAAAATCGCTTACTATGGCCCATACCAATCTCAAGCGCATCACCATCACCGTTCCCGAGGTGTTGCTGTTCGAGGCCGAACAGCTTAATCCTGACAAGCGCAGCCGCATTCTGCAAGAAGCCCTGCGAGTTTACGTCAGGCATCTCCGCCGGGAGCGGCTCCGCCGCGAGGCTGAAAAGCTCGACCGCGACGAGGAGATCGAGCTGGCCGAAAGTGCCCTTGCCGCTGGCAACGAAGTTTGGGACAAGTATTAGCCGCATGGCGCAACCGTCAGTCCGCCGCGGCGAGATTCACTGGGTCGATCTGAGTCCCGTGCAGGGCTCCGAGCAGGGCGGCGTGCGCCCCGTGCTGGTGTTGCAGGATGACTTCCTCAATGCCCGCAGCACCACCACCATCGGCCTAGCCATTACCTCGCGACCCCAGCAACAGGGCTACCCGCTTGTGCTTGGACTTGAGAGCGGCGAAGGCGGTCTGCCTAAGCCTTCTTGGATCAAAGTGACCCAGATCCGCACCTTGGCGTTGGAGCGCTTTCGCGGCAGGGTGGGGGCACTCTCATCAAACCACCTCAAACAGGTTGAAGCGGCGCTTTTGGAGGTCTTGGGCATCGACCATAACGATCTGCCACGATGAACGACCTTGATAGACTCCGGTACTACGGAGGTCTCTAGGTCTGTAATGCAGGCTCTTGGTCTGTGGGCGGCATGACGATCCGCTGACCCCGGCTGAGGTAGGCCTCTGGGCGGCTGGCGGTCTCCGGATCGTCTGATAGGCGGAAGCCAGCGAAGCGGACCGGCAGGCTGACGGCCAGGAACATATTGGGATGGTCCTGCACATGGAAGTGCAGGTGGGGTTCGGTAGAGTGGCCCGAGTTGCCGCAAAGCCCGATAATTTGCCCCTGGCTAACCTTGTCGCCGACGCGAACGCGCACGCTCCCCCGTTGCAGATGAGCCAGGAAGCTGTATTCCTGGTGCCCATGGTCGATCACCACGAAGTTGCCCCGAAAATCCCGGGTCAGCCAGTCGATCCGTCCTGAAAGAGGCAGGGGCCGTGGGTAGTCCCGTATCCCCTCCCGCACTTGTACTACACGGCCATCCGCCGGGGCCAGGATAGGCTGGCCGAAGGCGTAATAGTCCTCCAGCCGCGTACCCTCCCCCTGGTAGGTGCGCCCCTCCTGGTCTATGACAAAGTCGTAGGCATAACGCTGGCCGACGAGCTCCCAGGAGTGAGAGGTTTCCTCGTCAATCCCGCCGTTGACGACCAGCCAGCATCCCGCCAGGGTCGCGTCAAAGCCGCGAAAAACAGCTGTGCGATGGCCTTGCCGGACGACCACGTGCATCTCGCGCTCCAGATCATCGGGCTGGACCCCATACTGGAGATAGCTGCTGTAGTGGCGAAAAATCCATTCCGCCGTTCGATGGAGTTCAATGAAGTGCAGGGTAACGAAACAAGAGCGCTAGACCCGAGCGACCGGAGGTGCTAGGTCGTGCCCGTCGCGGTGGAAGTCGAGGCGGGGGAGAGCGCACGGTGCAGGCGGACTACTGGGCGCCGCCGCAGAAGGAGAACCGGCAGCTTTGGCTAAGGGCCCCATTCACCAATCGCCCACGCTGGTGCAGTAAAGTTGCCCTATGCGCAAAGGACGTGTCCCACTTGAAGAGCTGGCCAGACTGCCGAAGTTTGCCTTTCTCACACCTGCTTACCGCCGGGACCGCGTCGCCTTTTATTGGGACAAGACGGGGCGCTTCGAGCTTTACACTTTGGATTTGACCACGCGCGAACTCAAGCAGCACACCGATGGCCAGGCCCCCAAGGGGCTCCGCGCCGGTTTCAGCTGGACGCGCGACGACAAAGCGATCATCTTCGCCAAAGACAAAGACGGCGACGAGCAAAACAACCTCTTCTGGCTCGAGCTCGCCAGCGGCGAAATCAGGCAGCTGAACGACGACCCGAAGACCCAGGAGTACGTCGGCGAAGTCCACCCCGACAACCGCCGCCTGGCGGTGATGAGCAACCGCGCAGGGCAGATGAATCTCTTTGCGCTCGAGCTCAAGGCGCTGGCATGGCAACAGCTCACCGACTTCAAAGCACCCGCTTTCGCCGGCAGGTGGAGCACCGACGGCGAGTGGCTGGCGGTTGTCAGCAACGAGTCGGACAACCTCACCAATCAGGACGCTTATCTGGTCAGGCACGACGGCTCGGAAACCAAAAAGGTCTTCAGCGTCGAGGAGGGCTCGCAAGACCGCCTTGCCGATTGGCATCCCGACGGCCGCCGTGCCGCCGTGACCTCGGACGCGGGCGGGAGCAACAGGCCAGGCATCTTGGACCTTCAGACGGGCGAGGTGCGCTGGCTCGGCTTCGAGGGCATCGAGGAGCGCGCCGTGGAGTTCTCGCGAGACGGCGCCTGGCTCCTCACCATCCGCAATGTCGAAGCCACCCTCCTGCCGGTCCTCTACGAGGTCGAGAGCGGTGAGGCGCGCTCGTTGAATTTGCCGCCGGGCTTGTCGGGGACCGCCTGGTTTGTGCTGGACGACAGCAAGTTCGTCCTGGACCACAGCGCGACCAACCGGCGGCTCGAGCTGTTGCTCTACGACTTGGCGAGCGACACCACCGAGGTGATCTTGCCGGCTGAATACGGCAGCCTCGGTCCGGAGCTCTTTGTCACCGAGGAGTACGTTCGCTACCCCTCTTTCGACGGTCAACAGGTGCCGGCGCTGCTTTACAAGCCTGCGGAGATCGAGCCCGGCGAGAAGCTCCCCGCGCTTGTGATGGTCCACGGCGGCCCCACCTGGCAGTTCTTCCGCAGCTTCGACCCTTACGCGCAGTTTCTGGTCGATCGGGGCCATGTGGTCTTGCAGCCCAATATCCGCGGCTCGACCGGCTACGGGGTGGCCTGGCGCGACGCCAACCTTAAGGACTGGGGCGGCGGCGACCTCGAGGACGTGGCCGCTGGGGCCGAGTTCCTCAAGACGCTCCCCTACGTCGATCCTGAGCGCATCGGCATCTTCGGCGGCTCATTCGGCGGCTTCATAACCTTCTTGGCAGTGGTCAAGAAGCCCGAACTTTTCAAAATCGGCGTCCCCTGGATCGGCATTACCGACCTGCACCAGCTCTATGAAGAGGATATGGAGCACTTCAAGTACTACTTCCGCCAGCAGATGGGCGATCCGGAACAGGACTACCAGCTCTGGCGCGACCGTAGTGCCATCGAATTCGCCGACCGGCTCAAGGCCAAGCTGCTCGTCATCCACGGTGTCAACGACCCGCGCTGCCCCGTCACCCAGAGCCGCCTCTTCCGCGACAAACTCCTCGCGCTCGGTAAGAGGGAAGGCAAAGCCCCTGAGGACGACTTCGAGTACCACGAGTTCGAAGACGAGGGTCACGGCCCCTCGGGTGACATCCAGGGGACAATCCGCACTTATCAGCTACTGGCGGACTTTTTGGAGCGGCGGCTCTGAACCCTGCTAGCTAGCCTGCTCCGCCGCGGCGGAACCGGGGGAAGGTTGGCGGCGCGGGACCTTCCAGGATCGTCACCTCAAAATTGACGCCACGCGTCGTTACACCTTGCTCAATGTCGGAGCGACGCCCCACGTCCGCCGCGTGCCACCGCACCCCCTTGCTGATCTCCGCCGCTGCCCGCTCGAGCTTGTGCGCGTCACAGCCTACGATCTTGGGCCTACGCCGCGAAGGACCGGGCAATCGCTGCGTCCTGCGAGTACCCGCAGGATCGCCGCTCGAGCCCAACCACCCACCCCGTCGACCGAAGAGGTTAAGGGCGCAGCTTTGAGCAGCTACAGCGGTTTTCACAAATACTGAGTCGCCTTAGCGCAGGTATCATCTCTGCAAAGGCGCCCTGGAGAACGATTCGCAGTCCTGCGAGCACCCGCAGGATCAAACCAGATGATACCTGCTATAGGTATAACTACTCCCGATCGAGATCGTGGTGCTGCCTCGGCGGCTATACTGTCTTATGGCTATGAGCGTGGAGCAGGTCGAGTCACGGCTGAGCGCGGTGCGCTGCGCAGTGTGCAAGAGGAGTCAGTTCATGATCGACCGCCGTAGCATGCAGCCTGACGGCGAGTGGCGAGGGGTCTGTCAAGACTGTCGCTACACCTTTGCGGTCCATACCGATATGGCCTTCTATCAGCGAACCCAGCCGGACCTGACCTACTGGCTACAGCAGATCGCTTGCCCGGCGTGCCGGCACCGTGGGGTTAGGCTGGACTTTCGGGTCGCCATGTCGGTGCGGGAAAGCTGTTATTTCGTGACCTGTCCGGCGTGTCAGCAGCAGTTCACCGAGCACTCTGCCTTGGAGACTTTCGAGTGATACCGCAGCCAGCTTAAGTATTGGAGCCGAACCGGT
>JAGXSJ010000064.1 GCA_018333895.1 Truepera sp. | reverse complement strand
CCCTAACTCTCACTGAACAACGGCGCGAAGATCGCGTCATAGCTGATATCGGCCAGTGTGGCGCAGCCCGTGAGCCGCATAGCGTAAGCAAGCTCGGCCTGCAAACTAGCCAGTGAGCGGTCGCTTACCACCACCACCGCCTCAGCGCCCACCGCTAGATAGCGGAAAATATCGATCCCGCTCTGCACCGGCCCACCGGCGTAGACCGCCACCGTGCCGGCCACGGCGTCGAGGATTTCGGGGAACAGGTCGATGGTAGCAGGCGCCCCCAGGTGTGCCCCGGCAGCAGAGGTAACCACTAGCGCCTCGAGCCCAGCCTCTAGCGCCACCTCGGCATCGGCTACCCCGGCCACGCCGTAGAGCCAGAGCGGGCAGCCGGCGGCAGCGCGCAACTCGGCTAAGTCTTCGCGGGTCCGTGGCCGCCACTCGGTGCTGCCAAAGGGCGGCGTGTCGGCCAGCACCGTCATGTCGATGGCCAGCGCCTGATGGCCACGCGCCGACCAGAGGCGCATGCGCGGCACCAGCGCCGCCATCTTCTGGACCTTGATGAGCGGAACCAGGCGGCTTAAGTCGGTCTCGCTCAACCCCTCCAGCAGCTCTTCAGCCACCAAGCTAAGGTGTTCTCCCTGGGTCAGCGCCGGATCGAGCTTGGTAGCGAGCAGGGGGATGATTGGGACCTCGAGGCGCCAGCCGAGCAGTTCACAGTGGGTATCAGCCTCATTAATATCGTGCAACAACCGGGGGATGAGCTGATAACGTGCCAGCGCAACAAGATCGTGGTGCATTGCGGTGATGATAGCATTCTGTGCCGAATGTCGCTGCGCCGTCGCTAAGTAACGATAACAATGGGTTTATAAGGAGAGCACATGCGCCTGTTTAAGCTTGCTGTTTTGTCCGCTGCGCTCCTGGCCAACCTCGCGCCAGCTCAGAGCCTGCCGCGCGAGGTGCGCCAGAAGATCTTAGAAGCTGTGGTCCAGATCGTCCCTTTTGACCCGGCCAGCAATCAGCTGGTGGACTGGTCGGGTTCAGGGACTATCATCAGCCCGGACGGCTATATCCTGACTAACTTTCATGTGATCGGCGACGAGGCTACGCGCGAGCATTACCAGTGGCACGCCGTCTTTACCACTCTGCCGAGCGCTCCCGATCAGCCGCCGCAGCTCACCTACTGGGCACGCTATGTCGCCTCTGACGCCACACACGACCTGGCGCTGATCAAAATTGTGGAGTATCACGACGAGACACCGGTACCCCCTACCGTGCGCTTTACTGCCATGCCGGTGGGCGACTCCAACCTGCTGTTGCCGGGCGATCCGCTCTTCGTGGTCGGCTATCCCGGCATCGCCGGCTCGACCATTACCTTCACCTCTGGCATCATGAGCGGTTGGCTGGGTGAAGACCTTCAGGCCGGCGGCAAGCAGTGGATCAAGACCGACGCCAAGATCGCCCGCGGCAACTCGGGCGGCGCCGCCTTCGATGAGAACGGTTACCTGATCGGTGTGCCCACGGCGCTGCTGCAATCGACCGAGGGAGGAGTGTTCGAGGAGCAGTTCTACCTCCGCCCGATCAGCCTGGCTTGGGCGATTATCGGCCCCCATGTCGCCAACGTGCAGCGGGCCCCCGGTGTGCAGGTGCAGCAGCCTGTGGTGCTACCCACGACGCAACCGTCGCCGGGTACCGCGCCGGTGACGGGGGCCGGGCAACCTAGCGGCAACCACGGCGCCATCAGTATCGGGGCGTCACGGAGCAACATCATCGCTGCCGCTACCGCAGAGACGCTGGTCTATCACACTTACACCGTAACCGTTCCGGCGGACTTGGCGAGCCTGACTATCAGCGTCGATGGCAAAGGGAGTGACCTCGATCTAGCCGCACGCTTCGGCGCGGAGATCACCAGCTACCGGACCAAGGAGGAGGGGGGCGATTGGGACTTTCTGGACCTGAGTGCCAATCCCAATCCGAGTTTTACCTATAGCAACCCGCCTGCCGGCACGCTCTATATCGACGTGATCAACGTCATTACCCAACCGAGCGCCTATACTGTCAGCGTCACGACCGGCCCCGTCAATCCGCCGGCGCCCGCGCAACCCGCAGGCACGGTGACGGCCAGCACCACGCAATCAGCGGTCATCGGCGCGCTGCCGCTCGGCCAGTCGGCACAGGGGCAGCTCGCAGGCATGGCCGACAGCGCTAGCTTTCACACCTATTACGTCGAGGTGTCGGCCGGCACGGCGCAGCTCACCATCACCATGAGCGCCGACATCGATCTCGATCTAGCCGTTAAGTTCGGCAGCGAAATCGCCAGCTACGTCGACCGCGAAGAGGGCGGCGACTGGCTCTACCGTGACAACAGCACCACTCCGGGCGCCCAGTTTAGTATCCCCAACCCGCAGCCGGGGCGCTGGTATATCGATGTATTCAACGCCTTGGGGCCGGGTCAGACCGGGCGCTACACCCTCAGCGTGCGCTAGCTTTGCCGGCTTTGCGCGCAGCGAGGGCCAGCCTATCGACCTGCTCGTTTTGAGCATGGCCATTATGCCCTCTGGTCCAGCGCCAGTGCAGCGTATGCACGTCGGCCAGAACGAGCAACTGCTCCCACAGGTCGCGGTTCTTGACTGGCTGCCGGTTGGCCGTCTTCCAGCCGTTGCGTTGCCAGGCGCTTAGCCAGCCGTCGGTAAAGGCGCGCTTGAGGTACTCCGAGTCGGTAATTAGGGTAACCGCGCACGGTTCGCTGAGGGCCGTAAGCGCGCGCACCGCAGCGGTCAATTCCATACGGTTGTTGGTGGTAGCGGCTTCAAAGCCACTGCCGCTCTTAGTAGCGCCACGATAGTCGATGAGATAAGCCCAGCCGCCCGCGCCTGAGGCAGTGTCGCAGGAGCCATCGGTGTAGATGGTCACGGCTTTGGGGGGTGGTGTCATAAGCTCAGATGTCATAAGCTCATCAGAAAGCGAGAGCTAGCAGCCAGGAGTCGGGAGCCAGCCAAGCCAAGCCAAGGGGCGAACCTTGTGTTCGCCCTTTCATACCTGGTTGTGAACGATAGTTCATGAGCAATCCTCTCTTGAACCTCAATCTTACCTACTAACCCAAACCGAGGACACAGCCAAAGAAGGCGGCAGGGCTTGACAATGTACAAGGTTTGTGGATATGATTAGACCAAGGTTGTACAAAAGCTCTACCAGCCAGTGCGTAGAGCTACTGAAAGGCAAAGGCTGTGGCTATCGGCAAATACACTGTCAACGAAGTCGAAGAGCGCACCAAGGTGGGCGCCAGCACGCTCCGCCAATGGGAGCGCCGCTACGGCTTCCCCAAGCCCGAACGAACCGAGTCGGGCTATCGGCTCTATAGCGACGAGGACTTGCGACAGATCGAGGCGATGAAGCAGCATATCGCCGAAGGGATTCCGGCCTCGCGCGCAGCCGAGTTGGTCAAGAATCTGACGCCCACGCCTAGCGGCCCGCGCTCGCTAGCTGTCCTAAAGCACGAACTAGTAGAGGTGCTTAGCAAGCTGGACGAGGTCGCAGCGGATCGTATCCTCAGTGAAGCTCATGCCCTGCATACCGTTGAGGCGGTGATGCTCGAGCTCCTGCAAGCCAGTATGATCGAGATCGGCCACCTCTGGCACGACGGCAAGGTTTCCACAGCGACCGAACACTTCGCTAGCAGCTACGTGCAGGGGCGGCTCCGCTCACTGCTCAGTATCACCGCGCACGTCAGAAACGCCCCCGCGGTGATCGTAGCCTGCGCTCCGGGCGAGCAGCACGAACTCGGCGCACTGGTGCTGGCAGTGCTGTTACGCCGCGCTGGCTATCGCCTCTACTTCCTGGGAGCTAATACCCCGCTGGCCGATCTGCGCGAGCTGGCCCGGCAGGTCAAGGCAATCGGCGTAATGATCTCGGCCTCAAGCAGCGAGGCGGTGCAGCGCCTTATGGCAGAGCGGGGGCAGCTCATCGGTATAGCGCCGGTGCTGGCCTTTGGCGGTCTGGCCTTTAACGAGCACCCCGAGCTGGCCAAGGTACTTGGCGGGGTATACCTGGCGGCCTCGGCGGATCAGGCGGTAGAGCAGTTCCACGACCTTGTGCAAGCGCAAGGGGCGCTCCGGGCATGAGAGCGATCTCGCGTCGGCGGACGCCTCAAGTATCGCTGATTCATCACTCCGCACCGCCACGCGCTATCTGGCGCAGCATACTCACCGTCTCTCGCAGCCTACCAAGGAGGCAACGCTATGAAAGAGATCGCCCACCTCGAAGCCCCTAGCCAGACGCTTAAGTTCCAGCGCAAGCAGACCCTGTACTTAAACGGCGATCCGGCCCAGTCGGTCTACCGGGTACGTGACGGGCTGATCCGCATTACTCGCATGACCCCCGAAGGCCGTACCCTGACGGTGCGCCACCTCATGCCCGGCGACTTTTTCGGCGAAGAAGCCTTCATCAACAGCCAGCGCGAGGAGATCGCCGAGGCGCTGACTCAGGCTCAGATTGAAGCCATCGATCCGCAGCGCATCAACCATACCGACCTGATTAAGATTACCCGCTCACTCTCGCAGCAGATGCAGCGCCTGATGGACTACGAGTACCACCTGCAGACCGGCGATCTGCGTCAGCGGGTAACCCGCTACCTGCTGAAGTTGGCTGATACGCCGCTGGGCGCCATCAACGACGAGGGTTTTATGGTGATCGCAGCCACCCATGAACTGCTAGCCGAAGGGACGGCCAGCACCCGCGAGAGCGTCTCCAAAATTATCACCGAACTGCGCGCTGAGGGCCTGATCGAGTCGGGCTACCGCAGCATCGTACTGCTCCGCCCGAGCGAGCTGGCCGAACTGGCCGAAGGGTTTTAGCGGGCAGGCCGGGCTCTGCATCAACACACAGCAAGTAAGCCCAGGTAAACTGACGCATCTCGCAGCCCATCACCCATTTCCGATTTTCAGCAATTTCTCAGGAACGCTTGTTAGTCATTAACTAAGCGCCAGGCGTGCGTGAGGCTTCCCCTACTCGAATTCTTGACCAATACTTATATACTGATGTTCGGAGGGATCCCAGTGAACGTCCTAGTCACCGGCGCTAGCGGCTTTGTCGGTCGGCATGTGCTCGAGCAGCTGCTGGCCACAGGGCACCGGGTCATTGCGCTGGCGCGGCGCGGTGCCAACTTTCCGGTAGAGGTTGAGGTGGCGCTCGGCGACGTGGTCTCGGGTGAGGGCCTAGCCGCCGCTAGCGCCTCAGTCGAGGCGGTGATCCATCTGGTGGGGATCATCCGTGAGACGCGCGGTCAGAGTTTTGAGCAGGTGCATACCGAGGGGACGCGCAACGTGGTGTCTGCCGCGCGCGAGGCGGGGGTGAAGCGTTATCTGCAAATGAGCGCTCTAGGGGCCGCTAAAGGGACGGGGAGCCGCTATTTTGAAACCAAGGCCCGGGCTGAGGAGATCGTCAAAGCTTCCGGGCTAGACTGGACCATCTTCCGGCCCAGTCTGATCTTTGGCCGCGGCGACGAGTTCTTCGGCCTGGTAATGAAGGGGCTAGTGAGCGCACCCCTAATCCCACAGATCGGCGACGGCCGTTTCCCGTTCCGGCCCATTTACGTCGGTGACGTAGCCAGCGCTTTCGAACAGGCGCTCTCACGCCCGGCTACTATCGGGCGCAGCTTTGACTTAGTTGGCCCGGCCGAGTACACCTTTCGCGAGCTGCTGCTGCTAGTCAGGGAAACGCTCGGGTCGCGCAGACCTATCCTGCCGGTACCGCTGTGGGCCATGAAGCTGGCAGTACCGCTGCTGCAGCTTCTGCCCAACCCGCCGATCACCCGCGATCAATTTGCCATGCTGCTGCAAGGCAATACCGCCGACCCTGGGTTGATGCAACAGCACTTTGACCTGCCCCTGGAGGCGCTGCCCGAGCACTTGCCGGCTATCTTAGGGCTGCGGCGCTAAGGGGAACCCAACTCCACCCAGCGCTGGCTTACCACCATCAACAGCCGGTAGAGCGCTTGAACATCCTCCCACAGCGCCTCGATCATCTCATGGTGAGGCGCGGGGCGGAGCTTTTCAGTCAGCGCCTCGCGCCGGAAGCGCCAGCGCCGGGCTTCGCCGGGTGATATCTGCGCGAGGCGAGCCTCAAGCCGCATCAGCTCTAGCGGCAGCCGCCGCAACTCGCTGAGCAGACGATAACGCTCGCAGAGAAGAGGGGTAGTAACCGGCTGTTGCCAGAAGCTGCTCGGCTGCATATGGTTAGTCTAGGTAAGGTTCGGCCCTTGACAAAGGGACAAATGTCTTAGCCCTGGACGTGCGACTCCAGGAAGTAAAGGTTCTTATCGATGACCCGGGAGATCTCGGTGAAGAGGTCTTCGCTAGTAGGATCGCCTAACTCGCCGGCTCGAGCCAGCGCCACCCGGTTAGAAGCTGCGTAGGCGGCATAGCGCTCAATGAGGGCCTTGACGCAGGCCATCCCGTCCTTGATCTCGACCCCGAACTCCTTGAGGGTCGATTGCTCGGCCGCCATGCGCACGGTTCCTAGAGCCACGCCGCCCAGAGCGGTCACGCGCTCAGCGAGAGTATCGACATAGTCCTCAACGCTCTCGGCCAGATCGTCGAAGAACTTGTGCAGGCTATAGAAGTCCTGCCCTTTGACGTTCCAGTGAGCCTGCTTGGTCTGCGAGTAGAGGTCGAAGGTGTCGGCCAGTTGTTGGTTCAGAATGCCGACTAGCTCTTGGCGGATCTCTTCGCCGATATCGATCTGGCTGCTGTAAAGCGACTGGTGGTGGGCACTAACGCGAGGTTTCTTCATTGCTCCTCCTTAAAGCCTTGGTCAGTGCGTGTCCGCCGCCGTTAGCGACAGGCGCCGCAACTATTCAGAAGCCTACCATGTCAAGGGATACGCTTTGGTAGCGGCGGCCCGGTCACCGTAAACAGGCTGCCCCAAGCAAGGCTCGGGGCAGCGACTCTGGCGGAGAGAGTGGGATTCGAACCCACGGTACGGCAAAGCCGTACACCGGTTTTCGAGACCGGCCCGTTCAACCGCTCCGGCATCTCTCCAGAGCCCAAGTATACCGCGGCCGCCGACGGCAAGCAAACTAGGACGCTTGCAGCACCGGAGCGACACCCAGCTCGATTAGCGCCTGGCGGATGCCGCTCGGCCCCAGCCCCAGCGCTTCGTGCTGAATGACAGGGTCACCGTGGGGCACGAACCGGTCGGGGATACCGAGGCGGCGCAGCGGCACCTTGAGACCGTGATCTTGCAGCGTTTCGGCCACTGCCGAGCCGAGTCCGCCAACAGCGGCGTGATCTTCTACGGTAATCAGGGCTCGAGCGCGACCGGCTAGCTTAAGCAGCATGGCCTCATCGAGCGGCTTAATAAAGCGAGCATTGACCACCCCGACGTTAGGCAGGTCCTGGGTGGCTTCCAGGGCATAGGCTAGGGTAGGGCCTAACGCCAGCACATAGGCATCTCGACCGGGCTTGAGCATCTCCCAGCTGCCCCAGGTGATCTCGGGCCAGTCGGCCACCGCCGCCTCGGGCACCGGAGCAACAGCCCCGCGCGGCCAGCGCACCGCCTTAGGCCCACCCAAGGCGAGCGCCGCCTTGAGCATGGCGCGCAGCTCCTGAGTATCTTTAGGCATGGCTAGTGAGATATTGGGGATGGGCCGCAGGTAGCCGATATCAAACACCCCCTGGTGGGTAGCACCGTCGCCGCCTACCAACCCCGCCCGGTCGATGGCGAAGATGACGTTTAAGTTTTCCAGGCAGACATCGTGGATAACCTGGTCGTAGCCCCGCTGCAAGAAGGTGCTGTAGATGGCGACGATCGGCTTTTCACCGCGCAGCGCCAACCCGGCGGCGGTAGTTACCGCCACGTCCTCGGCGATACCGACATCCAGGTAGCGCTTCGGATGCTGCTGGCTATATTCCACCAGGCCGCTCCCCTCGCGCATGGCCGGGGTGATCACCCAGACGCGGTCGTCTGCTCTAGCCAACTCGATCGCTGCATCGCCAAAGGCGTTCGACCAGCTGTAGCCCTTGCCGCTCTTGACCGGCTTGGCAACATCGAACTTGGGCGGGCCGTGCCAGTAGATCGGATCAGACTCAGCGATCTTATAGCCCTTACCTTTGGTGGTGACGATATGCAGCAAGGTAGGGCCCTCAAGCTCGCGGATGTGCTTGAGGTAGTAGATGAGCTGATTTATGTCGTGCCCATCAACGGGGCCGACATAGCGCACACCCATGGCGTGGAAGGGGTTGGCGCTGGCCGGATCGAAGAAGTGCCGGGTGGCATCCTTGGCGCGGCTGGCCAACTCGCCGAGCGGCTTCCAAAGGCCGGATAGAGCTCGCTTGCCACTCTCCTCGGCCTCCTGAAACCAGCGCTGGACTTGCAGCGTGCGCATGTAGCGGTTGAGCGCCCCGACATTCTCGCTGATCGACATCTCGTTGTCATTTAGGACGATGGTCATCTTGGGTTTGACGTGACCGATCTGGTTCAGAGCTGCCAGCGCCATACCGCCGGTCAAGGCACCGTCACCGATGATCGCCACCACCTCGTAGTCGTCTTGGCGGGCGTCACGCGCCAACGCCATGCCGAGCGCCGCCGCCAGGCTGGTGCTAGCGTGACCTACCGTCAGGGCGTCGTGCTCGGACTCGCTAGTCGAGGTGAAACCGGCCAGTCCGCCGGGTTTGCGGATGGTGTCGATCAGATGTTTGCGGCCAGTTAAGAGCTTGTGCGCATAGGCCTGATGGCCGACATCCCACACCAGGCGGTCTTTGGCCGAGTCGTACAGGTAGTGCAGCGCTACGACCAGCTCGACCGCCCCTAGGCTCGAGGCGAGGTGCCCGCCTCCTAGGGAGCAGACCCGGACGATCTCGCTGCGCAGCTCCTCAGCTAACTGCTTAAGCTCCTCGTGGGAGAGCCGTTTGAGATCTTGCGGCCAGTTGACTTTGGCCAGAACGGTGGAGGCGTCCTCCGGTAGATGACCAGAGCTTGACATAACGCCAGTTTAACAAAGCCGCGGCGCAGCGCTTTGTAAGTCACGATAAGATGTCGCTGTACTGGGTAAGGAGGGATGAGGGATGGGTAAGGCATGAGGCGTATAAGTGTTCTTTGCGAGCAGAGCGAAGAACCCGAGACCCTAGTTATCCCGGGCCAAGAAGTTGGCATCGACCAAAAAGAAGCCAAGTTCATGGCGCACCTTGCCGACATGGGGGGAGAACCATATTGTCTGCCGGAGCGTATCGGTCACGTTCCCTTGGGCATCGAGGCTATTGCTCTCAAAGTTGATCACGAACACCTCGAACTCGCCGGCTACCACGCTCACCCGGCGCCTATCGACCACGGTGAAGCGATAGCTGCTAGTCCCCCTTAGGTGCTGGTTTTCCGGGCGAGCGTTGGGGTAGAAAGCGGTGACAGTAGTGGTGCCGCCCCAACTGGCGCCTACCCGCAGGGCGGACTCCGCCGGCAGCTCTTGCAGCGGGGGGTCAAAACCAACCTGGAGACCTGGCAAGGTACGGCGCACCAAAAAGACGCCGTCGCTGCGATAGTCCCTAAAGTCGAGCTGATCGATGCCGCGCCCGACTAGCCGCGTGGCGATCAGTACCTGTCCTTGTAGTACAGTCGGGCCTTCGATGCGCTTCTCCACCGGCATGGCATCGAGCCGCTCGCCGTCGGGCAGGTACTGCCAGATCACCCCGGTCTCTTTAGGGTAGAAGCTCAGGTTCTCGAAGAGCTGAACGACCTGCACACGGCCGGGGTCGGCCTCGGTAGGCACGCAGGCCGCCACCCCCAACAGCAATAGCAACCAGAAGTGCCGCATCATGGCTGCAATTCTATCGCAATCCTACTCGGGTTTACATGGGATCTCAAGCAACGAACGCCCCGTCTTTCTCACAGCGGTTTTCACAAATACTGAGTCGCCTTAGCGCAGGTATCATCTCTGCAAAGGCGCCCTGGAGAACGATTCGCAG
>JAGXSJ010000063.1 GCA_018333895.1 Truepera sp. | reverse complement strand
GACCGACTGCAAGCGCTCAACCGCGCCCGCGAGCTGGGGCTGGTCTAGCTACTTCCCCACGCAGAAGTGCTGGAAGATATAAGTCAGGGTCTCTTCGGCGATCTCGCCGCGTCCGGTGATCTCGGCCAGGGCCTGCAAGCCCTCTTCCAGGTCGATGGCGGCCAGGTCGTCAGGGGCGTTAAGGGCGCGCCTTAGCGCCTCCATAACCCGCGTCAGCGCGGCGGCGTGGCGCTCGCTAGAGAGCCACAGCTCGCTCCCGGCGGCCTCGCCGATCAGCCGTTCCCGGATAGCCTGTTTAAGCTCTGTTAGGCCGCTGCCGCGCGCAGCCGAGACTGGCAGCGCGGCTACTCCTAGCGCCGCAGGCGACCAGGCGGGCGGAAGGTCGCACTTGTTGATTGCCAGCAGCGTCCGCCCCGGCGTAAGCTCGGCTAATAGCTCATGGTCATCAGGGGTCAGCGGCGTGCTGCCATCGAGCAGCAGTATGGTCAGGTCGGCTGCCGCGGCAATCTCTTTAGCGGCGCCGACACCAATCGCTTCAATGGTGTCAGTAGCAGTGCGGATCCCCGCGGTGTCGATGGCGGTGATCGGCACTCCGTCGAGCTCGAGCGGAGCCTCCAGATAGTCGCGGGTGGTGCCGGGCAGCTCCGAGACAATTGAGCGCGGGTAGCCCAAGAGCGCATTCAGCAGGCTTGACTTGCCAACGTTAGGCCGCCCGACGATAGCCAGCCGAGCGCCGCGCCGCACCATCGCCCCCGCCTTGGCGGTAGCCAGCAGGCGCTCGCAGCGCGCTAGCGCCTGGCGCAGCGGGGTGGCGAACTCACTCTCCGGCACCCCTTCCTCAGGGTAATCCAAGACCGCCTGCAAGTTGCCATAGACACCGGTAAGGTCCATCTGAATCCGGTCTAGCTCGCGGCTCAGCGCTTTGCTTAAGCCCAGGTTAGCGTTGCGCCGGGCCTGGTCGGACTGCGCCATAACGAGGTCTAAGACCGCCTCGGCCTGCACCAGATCGATCCGCCCATTCAAGTAGGCGCGCAGGGTGAACTCGCCGGGGCCGGCCAGCCGGGCGCCGCGCCTGAGGCAGAGCGCCAGCACCGCCCTTAGCACCGCCGGGCCGCCGTGAGTCTGCAACTCGATCACGTCCTGAGCGGTGTACGAGTGGGGCGCCCGGAAGGTGAGTGCGAGCGCCTCATCGATCAGCTCGCTGCCGTCGCGGAGCTGGCCGTAGATCACCCGTCCGCCTGGGAGCGCGCTAAGGCGCCGCTTGGTGACAAAGATCTGCTCGGCTAACCGGAAGCTCTCTGGTCCTGAGAGCCGCACTACGCCGATTGCCCCGCTGCCGGGGGCGGTGGCGATAGCGGCGATGGTGTCATGAAGCGGCGGGAGCGCCATCGGCTCAAGGGTAGCATAGAGGCATGATTCTCGTGCTGCGGCCCGATGCTGGATCGGTCAATGCGCCGCATTAGAGTTACGCTCGAGTATGACGGCAGCGACTTTTACGGCTGGCAGTTGCAAGCTGGTGGCGAGCGGACTGTCCAGGGGGTAATCGAGCGCGCCCTAGCCGATATCCCTGGGGCCAGGCCGCGCATTATTGCGGCTGGCCGCACTGACGCCGGCGTCCACGCGCTGGCTATGACTGCCCACTACGATACTGAGGACACCATCCCCCTAGAGCGGGTGCAAAAGGCCCTAAACGCCCGCCTTCCAGACGATATCCGGGTGCTTAGCGCCGAGGCTGTGGATGAAGGCTTCCACGCGCAGTTTAGCTGCCGTTACCGGCGCTACCTCTATCGGCTGCGGCAGGTGCGCAGCGATGAGCGCGGGGTGGCGCTGGCCCGCCGCCGGGCGCTTCATCTCTGGCAGCGCCTAGAGGTAGCGGCGATGCAACAGGCCGCCCGGTACTTTGTCGGCAGCCACGACTTTGCCGCACTGGCCACCGACGAAACGCGCAGTACTACCCGCACCGTCTATCGCTGCCGGCTGCAAGTTTCAGAGCGCGACCTGGCGCTCCACGTAGCAGCGGATGGCTTCTTGCGCAATATGGTGCGCGCCCTGGTCGGGACGCTGTTGTGGGTAGGGGAGGGCCGCCTCCGCCCTGAGCAGATACCAGCCCTACTCCAAGCCAGGGACCGCCGCCAGGCGGGTCATAACGTGCCGCCCCACGGGCTCTACTTCGTAGAAGCGGGCTACACCGCCTGGGACGAGGCCTTGCCCGACCCTGACCTGCCGAAGCTGATTTAGCGAGGGAATTGCCCATGAACGCTTGTTCGCCATCAGTCCTGAGCGCAGCACTTGCACTGAGCCTGCGAAGTGAAGGGGCCGAGCGAAGGCGTACCGCGCCTGAAAACAGGGCGACCTTCAGCGAAGCCTTGTCCTGAGCGCAGCGCTTGCACTGAGCCTGCGAAGTGAAGGGGCCGAGCGAAGGCGTACGTGGGGTCGCCCCTACTGACTACCGGCTGCTAATTTTTCGAGGGGTGCTATAGTGAAGCGATGTCCGCTCACTTCGAAGACGGCAAGCCCGTCATGGTCGATGTTTCTCACAAGCTACCGACCGCGCGCATGGCCGTGGCGGAGGCGGTGGTGTGGCTCCCGCCCGCGGCACTCGCGGCGCTTAACGGCGGGGTCGGCAAAGGTGACGCGCTAGCGGTAGCCGAGCTAGCCGGCATCATGGCCGCCAAACGCACCAGCGAGCTGATCCCGCTCTGCCATCCGCTGCCTCTGACCAGCGTCAAGGTAACAGGCGTCCTAACCCCGCCGCAGGTGGTATTCACCGCGACTTGTAAAACCTCCGCCCAGACCGGCGTGGAGATGGAGGCGCTGACCGCCGCCGGCGTCGCTGCCTTGACCCTCTACGACATGCTCAAGGCGGCCAGCAAGGGGATGGTGATCCGGGAGATTAAGCTGCTCAGTAAAGAGGGAGGGAAGTCCGGGCCGTGGACAGCCGCACCTACGTCAGACCGCTGACCGTCGAAGATGGCGAACTCCTGCAGGAGATCGACCAACAGGAGGCTCAGCGCTACGGGCTCGAGCCTGCCCTGACCCGCGGGAGCCTCAGCTTTTTTGCCCGCACCGGTCACGCCTTTATGGCCGTGCGCGGCGACCGTCCGTGTGGTTTCGTGTTGGCCCAGGCGGTCTGGAACGGCACCCGCCCCACCGTGGTGGCTACCCGGCTAGCGGTCTTGAATGACGACGACGAGGCTCGAGCGGCGCTGGTGGCGGCCCTCACTAAGAGCGCTTATGATGCTGCGGTCTACGACTTGCAGGTGCAGCTCAGCCGCCTAGACGGGCGCACCGCCCAGGTGCTCATTAGCCAGCAGTACCGCGATCTGCCGCTAAGCCTCTATGGCCGGGTGCTGGGGTCGCGCGGGCAGCCGGAGGGAGTCTGATGACGCGAGTGCTGCTAGGCGTGCGCGGTATGGACAATGAGGCCGCCGTCCAGAAGGTGACCCAAGCGCTGCTGGCGGTGTCGGGCGTGACCAGGGTTAGCGCTACCGCTGACGAGCAGGCCAGTGTTGAGTACGATGCCAGTGAGGTCACGGTGATGGAGCTGATTCGGGCGCTGCGCCGCATCGGCTTTCTGGCCGGGATGGAGTAGCAGCCCCACACACGGGTCATGGCGAATCGGCACCGTAACGAAACCGTCTATGTGGGGGTCTATCTGGCGCGGCTCGAGCTCCCCTGGGCTAGGAGCCTTAAGGAGAAGCGCGCGGTGGTCAAGCCGGTTGCCGAAAAGCTCAAAGCGCACTTCCCGGTCTCGGTGGCGCGGCTTGAGGGCCTTAATGCCCACACCTGGGAAGTAATCGGCGCTAGCGCTCTAAGCAGCGACGCAGTCTGGCTCGAGGGGCTCTTAAACAGCGTGGACGCCTTTGTGCGGAGCATAGCCGAGTGCCGGGTGAGCGCTAGCCGGATCGAGCTGGCGCCCTGGCCCAACCTGGACAGGGTAGAATAGCCAAATCGCGTGACCAGGGCAGGTCATGCCAGGAGGTCGCTATGGATACCACTAAGGCCGAGCCTAAGTCGGCCAGGCGCGCCAAACCCGCGCCACCACCCCCAGTTATCGACAAGGTTGCCGTCACTGACGGAGCGCTAGCTACCATCATCGGTCTGGCCGCCCACGAGGTGCCAGGGGTGGTCGGCATGGCTCCCGCCAACATTCGCGAGGGCTTAAAGCGCATCTTGGGAGTGCGCCAGGCCGACGAAGGTGTGATGATTAAGCGCGATGATGAGCTCGCTCCGGCTACTATCGACCTGCATGTGGTGGTAGCTTACGGCGTCAATATCCCGGTTGTCGCCGAGTCGATCCGCGAGCGGGTGGTGTATGCTGCCGAGACCTACGCCGGTGTCAAACTAGCGCGGGTGCGCATCCACGTAGCCGGAGTCAGCCGTGGTTAAGGCCGAGCCGGTTGAGCTTAAGCCCAAGGAGCTAGTGGGGGCCGTCCTCTATGCCACCGATTGGTTGGGGGTCTACATTGAGGAGGTCAACGCGCTTAATGTCTACCCTGTCCCGGACGGCGATACCGGCACTAATATGCACCTCACCATGCAGTCGGTGCGGCGCCAGATGCACGAGGATAACCCGCGTACCATGGCTGAGTTTGCCCGCGCCCTGGCTTACGGCTCGCTCTTAGGCGCACGCGGCAACTCAGGCGTAATTTTAAGCCAGATCCTCAAGGGCTTTGCCGAGGCCATCCGCGAGTGCGATAACCTGGATGCCTCGGCGCTGGTACGTGCGCTCCAGGAGGCCAGCAAGACGGCTTACGCGGCGGTGATGAAGCCCGTGGAAGGGACTATCCTCACCGTCATCCGGCGGGCCGCTGAAGGGGCCGCCGAAAAGGGCTCGAGCCTCCCCTTGGCGGTGCTGCGCGACGCCATTGCCGCCGGTCGCGTGGCGCTCGAGGAGACCCCAGAGCTGCTCCCTGTGCTTAAGCAGGCCGGTGTGGTCGATGCTGGCGGTTTGGGCCTGCTCTACATCCTAGAGGGCTTAGTCGCTGCGCATGAGGGGCGCGATCTGCCCGCTCCGCCCAAGATCACCCGCCGCGCCCAGGAGCAGTTTGAGGAGCAGGAGTTTGGTTTTTGCACCGAGTTCTTGCTCTCGGACGTGAAGGTGCCTACCCGCGAGATTCAGGAGGTGGTCAAGGAGTTCGGCGACTCGCTGTTGGTAGTCGGGGCCGAGGGATATGTCAAGGGCCACATCCACACCGAGGAGCCCGAAAAGCTGCTGGCTACCGTAGCCCGGTTTGGCAAGATGGTGCGCAGCAAGGTCGAGGATATGTCCGAGCAGCACTCTGAGATTCTGGAGAGTGTGGAGATGGCTGCCGCTGAGCCCCCCAAGAGCGCGCTGGTGGCGGTCAGCATGGGCTATGGCATTACCAAGGTGTTCCGCAGCCTAGGCGCTCGCGTGGTCGGTGGCGGTCAGACCAACAACCCCAGTGTGCAAGATATTGCTGACGCGGTGCGCAGCGTCGGGGCTTCAGGGGTGATTATCCTCCCCAACAACAAGAACGTCGTCATGACCGCCGAGCGGGTGGCCGAGCTGGTCCCCGATAAGGCGATCAAGGTTTTGCCGACCCGCGGCATCGGTCAGGGCTTGGCGGCGGCGGTGTTGCACCGCGAGGATGCCGAGCTTGATGAGCTGTACCAGGCGATGCGGGAAGCTTATAAGCGCGCTGTTACCCTGGAGGTCACCTCCGCTAGCCGCGATGCCAGTGTCAACGGTGTGGCTGTTAAGGAGGGCGACACTATCGGCCTGGTTGACGGCGAGCTTAAGCTTTCCGCGAAGAGTTCGGAATCCGCGGTGCTGGCGCTGTTGCAGCTCACCGCCGACGAGATGGAGATCGCCACGCTGTTCTACAGCCCGGCAGTAGGCGAAGAGCGTGCTCAGAGCCTGCTTGAGCAGATCGCCGACAAGTTCCCGCTCGAGCTGGAGCTGCGCCCAGGCGCCCCCGACCTGTACGACTACGTGATAGCGCTGGAGTAAACTAGCTAGTCAGCCGGTCAGCTAGTCAACTAAGTCTTTCCTGACGAGCTGAAATGCTCAACAGGGGGACGTGAAGCCGTCGTTCCATCCCCGAGCCCCAAGGGCTTCGTCTGCAAGTCGCCTGACATGGGGCTGTGACAAGTTGCTATGAATGAATGATGAAGGCCGACCTGGCACGTCTCATGCTCTAGCACGGCAGACTAAGGGTGTGACGGCAACGCCACAAGGAGGTCAATGGCCATGAAAGCTCTGTTTGGCGTAATGCTAGTAGGGGCGCTTGTCACGCTCTCGGCCTGTCAATTCGCCCTCCCGATTTTCCCTGATGCCAGGCCAGTTACGGCTACTAACAACGCGGAGGATGTAGTCAGTGAAGGTCTGCTGAAGCGGGGCGAGAGGGTCGTCTATGCCGTTCAGATTCCCGCTGTGTTAGTCAGGGAGCGTGCCCTACTCTATCTCGAAGTTGAAGCCCTCAACCCGGCAGCCAGGATTGAGATTACGGCCCGTGACTTGTTGGGCAGGGTATATGCCTACAGCTATAGCCCAGACTACTTCTTTGGGCCAGCCGTTTCGAGAACGGCTCTAGTGGCCACGGGAGAGCCACCCTTGACGGCCCAGGTTATCGTGCCTACTATTGCTTGCCGTGGGCCGTGCGTGCTTCAACCGGCGCCGGTGATGCCGATCTTCCTTGAGATCATTAACAGGGGGTTCAGCGAAACCCGATATAACCTCTACGCCTTCACTGGGGGTTACTGGGATGTCAACGAGCCGAGTAACGACACTGAACGCGGTGCCGTTGTCATTACGGCTGGTGGAGCTCAGGGGGCGCTCGAGACCTTGGGTGACGTAGACTACTTAGTGACGGCTGGGCCTGTGAGCAGGGTCCACCTTGCCGGGACCATGACAGTAGAAATTGAGCCGACGGCAGTGCTGAGCGACTTTATCACCGGAGCGCGGATTGCGACGATCACGGCTGGGGCGAGTGCAGATATTACTCCTCCAAGGCGAGTCTTGATCCGAGTCGATTCTGGCAATGACCTTGCTGGGCCGTCAGGCTCGAGCTTTTACGAGATCACCACCACACCGTAGCGGGCAGCATTAATGCTCGGTGAACGTTCTATGTACAAAAGCGGAGTCTATGAGCCGCCGGGTGCGCTAGGCTAGAGTCACTGGTGTCCTGTTGGGTGGTTGGGATGCTAAGGAGGAGAGGCATGAAACGACTCTGGCTGATAATGAGCTTCGCGGCCTTGGTGGTGGGGCTGAGCGGTTGTGTCATCTTCATCGGCACCCCGCCGCCTCTGTACAATTTACATGTTTTCACGAATTTCCAATACCCCAATACGGAGAGGTCGTTCATTTGCGATACGACGGCTACCACGGTAACTTACGAGTTTAACTACTCGTCCGAACTCATATCCTGGCGTTCTAACTTGTTTGGTCCTGAGAGCGGAGACTCTCGTTACGTCATAGATCGAGATATTACCGACCCCTTTCCCGAGCCGGGCGTGTCGATCATCGTAAGCGCAACGACAGTCAGGGTCGAATTTGAGGTCTTGCCGCGCTCAGCGCCTCAAGCCATTGAGCCCCAGATTACTCCGGGAATACCCCCAACGAGGTTGGTGGTTGTGGGCCGGATAGTGGGTGCTGAACTGCCAGCCATTGAGAGAGTAATTCCAATCGACTGGAATGTGGGCGACTGTCCCCTGCACTAGATCTCAGGTGTAGCTAGATCTCAGGTGTAGGGTGCGCTCGCGCACCGCTGGAATGTGGGCGACTGTCCCCTGCACTAGATCTCAGGTGTAGCTAGATCTCAGGTGTAGCGCACCCCACAAGCTAAACTCAATTGGTGCCCAATTACCGCAGATATTACCAGCCAGGAGCCAGCTATTTTTTCACCGTTGTGACGCACCGCCGCCAACACTTCTTGCTCGACGAACCCATCCGCGCTGCCCTGCGCCAAGCCATCCAAGAAACCCGCCAAAGCTGGCCCTTCAAAGTCGAGGCTTGGGTAATGCTGCCCGATCATCTGCACTGTATTTGGACACTGCCAAAAGACGACCCCAACTTCTTCCGTCGTTGGTCGCTGATAAAAGGTGGAGTAAGCCGGCGCTGCCAGGAATACCAGAACCCTAAGTTGCTTTCAAGCTCTAGAGCAGTCCGCCGCGAATCCAGCTTGTGGCAGCGGCGTTTCTAGGAACACCAACTCCGCGACGAGGACGACTTCGCCAAGCACCTGGACTATATCCACTACAACCCTGTAAAGCGCGGGTATGTGAGGCGGGCTCGAGACTGGCAATACTCAAGCTTTCAGCGCTGGGTAAGTTTAGGGCTGTACGAGCCAGATTGGGGCGATGGGCTGGTAATGGAGGGGGATTATGGCGAGTTGGCGGAGTGAATTGTGGGGCGTGCTAGGTCGGTGCGCAAGCACACCCTACTCAGGTGCGCAACTCAGGTGCGCAAGCGCACCCTACGCTCTCCGGTAACCGCGTAGCGCCTATCAACCTGTTACGCTTTGGGCATGGTTTCGCTTAAAGGACAGACGGCGGTGGTTACCGGCACCAGCAGCGGCATCGGGCGGGCCATCGCCCTGGAGTTGGCCAAGGCCGGGGTGGAGCTGTATCTAGTGGGCCGTAACCGGGCGCGGCTCGAGCCGGTCGCCCTGGCAGCCCAGGAGCTAGGCGCTGAGGCGGTGTGCCAGGTGCTTGACCTCACCGACGACGCACCGGTGCGCGGCTTTGCCGCAGCGCTGGCCGGCAGCTTCGACATCCTGGTACACAGCGCCGGGGTGATTGCGCTGGCACCGCTGTCCCAGGCTGCACTGGCCGACTTCGACAGCCAGTATCGCGTTAATCTGCGTGCCCCCTTTCTGTTGACCCAGGCGCTCTTACCGGCCATCAAAGAGGCCAGGGGCCAGATTGTCTTCATCAACTCCGGCGCCGGGCTGCGCGCTAACGCAGGGTGGGGCCACTACGCTGCCACCAAGCATGGCCTAAAGGCGCTGGCCGATAGCCTCCGCGAGGAGGTCAGCCCGGACGGTGTGCGAGTGCTCAGCGTCTTTCCGGGGCGCACGGCCAGCCCCATGCAGGAGGCGGTACACCGCACGGAAGGGCGCACTTACCAGCCTGAGCGCCTGGTGCAACCGGTCGATGTGGCCGAGCAGGTAGTAGCGGCCTTGCGCCTGCCGCGCCGGGCCGGGGTCACCGACCTGTCGATTCGGCCAGGCACGTTATAAAGGCTGGCCATGTCCCACGAGCTGAGCGGCGTCATCGCCGTCAATATCCCCTCCGAAACCGCTACGCTAAAAACGGTAGTAGCCTGCCTTGCCAACCCGATCTCGGTCTTCTCCTTTCTAAAGCAGGGCGGATTTGACCTGGCCGCCGTCTACCAGGGCTGGCACAACCGCTGGGCGCTGGTTCATGACTATCAGAGAGTTCGCCGACAGCAAAAAGCGTTCATGGAGGTGATGGCAGCGCACGGAGTGAGAGTGCTGCTGGCTGAGCCGGTAGCCGGCTGCCTCACCCAGCATTACACCCGCGACACCGGCTTTGCGATCGATGACACCTTTTTCTGCGCCAACTTGCGGCGGCGCAGCAGGCAGCGGGAGCTTGATGGGTTAAGGGGCCTGCTGCCGCGCTTTTCCCGCGTAGTCCGGCTCGAGCGCGGCACCATCGAGGGCGGCGATGTCATGGTGACGGAGCGCTACATTATTGTCGGTCTGGGCGAGGAGACCGACAAGGCCGGCGTTGACTGCTTGCGCCGGAAGCTGGCGGAGTTAGGAAGCGAGCGGGAGGTGGTGGCCATCGAGTTTGCGCACCGGGGGATAATCCACCTTGACACCAGGTTCAATATCGTCGGCGAGGGGGTGGCGCTGATCCACCCCAAGAGTTTCAAGCGAGAGAGCCTTAACTGGCTTAAGCGGCATTTTGACTTGATCGAAGCCACCGCTGCTGAAGCGGCAACCGCGGAAATCAACACCTTTTCCCTGTCACCCCGGAAAGTGATCATGCAGGAACGGAGCCAGCGCCTGGCGGCGCTGCTCAGCGCTAAAGGGCTCGAGCCGATCCTGATCGATTTTTCGGAAGTTACCAAGCTGCCCGGCTCATTTCGCTGTACAACCTTGCCGATTGAGAGGTACGACTAGACAAAAGAGCTACCGGCTGCACCGCGGCGCAACCGGTAGCGAGCCTGCCCTACTGACCGACCGAAACTTCGATCTTGCGCGCCTTGGTGCTCTCCGAGCGCGGCACTAATACGCTCAGCACGCCGTCGGTAAAGCGGGCGCTGACCTTACTAAAATCGAAGCTCGAGGGAATGTTAAAGGTGCGGGTGAAGGTCCCCTGCGGCCGGCCTTGGTGATGTACCGTCTGGCCTTCTTTCTTGCTGTAGGAGCGCGTAGCTTTGACTGTCAGTGTGTTCTGTTCGGTAGTGACTTCGAGCGTGGACTGATCGACGCCGGGCAGATCGAGATAGAGATGTAATCCGTCGGCGTCCTCCACGATGTCGGTGGCGGGCGCCCACAGCGAGCCCTCCTCGCGGCTGTTGGCGGCGCGGCTGAGACGGCGCTGAAACTCTTCAAGCTCTTGCCAGGGATTCCAACTTTGTAACATGACAAGCCTCCTTCTCTCGAAGGACAGTATAAAAGTTGAGCATGTGATTGTCAAGTATCTTATATGACCATTGCCAAACTTGCTCTGTCAGGTATTGCAATCGACCGTTGCCGTGATGGCGTGCTGGTTTCAAAGAGTTTAGCTTGCGTTATGCTAGGGCCGCTATGGACCCGGCTAACGTCATCTGGTCGTTTCTGGTGGCCACCTTACTCGGCCTCCTGATCGGGCTCGAGCGCGAACGCAAACGCGAGCAGCTGGGCAGTATCTTTGCCGGAGTACGGACCTTTGCGCTCTTTGCGCTGTTTGGTGCCGTCACCGGGCAGCTGGCGCAGCTCACCAACCTGCTGCTGGCGGTAGTCGGCCTGGCTGTTCTGGGGCTGCTCATCTTGATCGGCTACTGGCGCTCGTCTACCGGCGAGAAGATCGGGGGCACTAGCGAGGTTGCGGCCTTCGTCACCTTCGGCTTGGGCCTGCTGGCAGGCTACGATCAGTTGGTAGTGGCGTTGGCCGGGGCGGTGCTGACTACGGCGGTTCTGTCGCTCAAAGATGAGCTGCATACCCTGGCTGGGGCCGTTACCCGCGCCGACCTGTATGCCGTGGTGCAGTTTGCCGCCGTCTCGCTGGTCATTTTGCCGCTAGTCCCGGACGACAACCTCGGCCCCTGGGGGGTCTGGAACCCGCGCACCATCTGGCTGCTGGTAGTCCTTATCTCGGGTATCTCCTTTGTTGGCTATCTGTCCGCTAAGGCGATCGGCGCCAAACGCGGCATCGGTCTCTCTGGCTTGCTGGGCGGCATGGCGTCGTCTACGGCGGTTGCACTTTCTTTTAGCGAGCGCAGCAAGGCCAATCCCGGCCTCAGCCTGGTGCTGGCGGTAGGGGTGCTGGGCGCCTCAGCGGTAATGGTGCCGCGACTGTTAATCCTGCTCGGCATCGTGCAGCCGAATCTGATCGCGCCGCTGCTGCTGCCCTTTGGGGCGCTCTTCGTCGTCACCACCCTCGGCGGCGCCCTGGTCTACCGGCTTAGCCGCCGACAACCGGTAGCCAGCGTGCAGTTCAACAACCCGTTTGAGCTTAAGACCGCCCTGACTTTTGCGCTGCTGTTTGCCATCATCTTGGTGGCAGCGCGTGCGGCCCAGGAGTTCTTTGGCGCTAGTGGATTGTATCTAGCTAGCCTATTGGCCGGGCTTACCCAGCTTGACGCCATCACCCTGACGCTTGGGCAGGAGGTCGGTAAAGGGCTCGAGGTGACGGTGGCGGTGCGAGCCATGGCGGTCGCCATCGCAGGCAACAGTCTGTTTAAGGCCAGTTTAGCGGTTATGCTTGGCTCACGGCCTTTCGGTCGCGCTATCTTGCTTACGCTGCTATTAGCCGCTGCCGCCTGTGTCGCTACCGCCTGGCTGCTCCCCCCGCTGACGCTAGACTGGGGTGGCTTGGTACGCCAGTAGCGTAGAGCTTAGTACCGGCGGCAAAGAAACCAGGTAAACTGAGAGCACACGGCTCTGGGTGAGGCGGTGAGGGCACAGACGGCATCCTCCTCGCCAGGGCAGGGTAACGGAGGACGGATGGAACCGACTATTAACCGCGGCCTAGATGGCATCTACATCGACACCTCGCAGGTCTGCCACATCGACGGTCAGCGCGGCGAGTTGATCTACCGCGGCTACGACATCCGCGAACTGGCCAATAAGGCCAGCTACGAAGAGGTCGCCTATCTGCTCTGGCACGACGACCTGCCGACCCGCACCCAGCTCGAGACCTTCCGCCAGCAGCTCAGGCCGCATTTTGCTGTACCGCCGGAGATCTTGGAGCACTTCCGTCGCTGCCCCCTGGCCACCCAGCCGATGCACGCCTTGCGCAGCGCTGTTTCGATGCTAGCAGCCTACGACGATAATCCGGACGAGGTTAGCCTGAACAATGTCCGCCGCATCGGCCTCAAGCTGGTGGCTCAGTTTCCCACTATCGCCGCGGCCTTTGAGCGCATCCGCCACGGCTTAGCGCCGGTCGCCGCCGACCCCGAGCTATCCATCGCTGGCAACTTCTTATACCAGCTCACCGGCGCGAAGCCCACCCCCGCCGCCACCCGAGTGATGGACGTAGCCCTGGTGCTACATGCTGAGCACGGCGCTAACGCCAGCACCTTCGTGGCGCGGGCTACAGCCTCGACCTTAACTGATGTCTACAGCGCCATCACCGCCGCCGTCGGCAGCCTTAAGGGGCCGCTGCACGGCGGAGCCAACACCGAGGTGATGAAGGCGCTGGAAGCTATCGGCAGCGTCGATAAGATCGAACGGTATGTGCTCGATATCCTGGCCGATCCCAAGGGGCGGGTGATGGGCTTCGGGCACCGTGTCTACCGCGTGCTCGACCCACGCGCCAACGTGCTGCGTGAGGTCGCCGAGAAGCTGGCCGAAGAGTCCGGCGAGAGCAAGTGGTTTGAGATGAGCCTGGAGATGGAGCGGGTCATGGACCGCGAGATGGAAAAGCGCGGCAAGCAGGTCAAGCCCAATGTCGATTTCTTCTCGGCCAGCGTCTACCGGATGCTCGGGTTCCCGGCTGACATGTATACGCCCATCTTTGCGGTCGCGCGCATCTCCGGCTGGATGGCGCACCTGTTGGAGCAGTACGCCGACAATCGCCTGATGCGTCCGCAACTGGTCTATCAAGGACCGGTCGGGCGGAGGTTTAAACCTATTGCAGAGCGTTAAGCCGAAAAATCAGAAGCCGGTAGAAGCCAGTCTGTCAGGCCCTCAGTCTGCCAGTTGGCGGTTGTGGCTGATAGCTACCCTGGCGGTGAACAAACGTTCATGAGCAGCTCGCCGCTGCCTAATTAGCCACGAATACTCGGCGCCTGACAAAGATGTCCTCACCGGTTTCTTCGTTGGGGGTCAGGTTAACCACTATCCAACCTTGGCTGCCCAGCCAGTCCTTGACTAGCCGGGGGTTATCGGCGGGGATCGGGAAGCCGTATTT
>JAGXSJ010000062.1 GCA_018333895.1 Truepera sp. | reverse complement strand
CCGAGCGCTGTTGGTGACCGTCTTCGATAAATCTACCGCGCTAGGCCGCGTCAAACTTTACAGCAAGAAGGCGGTCGAGGAGATTCGTCAGGTGCTCAGTCACAGCGGCGACCGCCCTGAGCTGCATTTGGGTGAGGAATGGCGAAACTCGACTAGCGCCCTGCTTGATGATCTGTTCGGGAAATCAAAATGAGCACCATCAACTTTGCTGCCCGCGAGATCAACTTCAAAATCGTCTATTACGGCCCTGGGCTGTCGGGCAAAACTACCAACCTCAAGAAGATCTACGAGCAGGTGCCCAAGGAGCGCAAGGGGGAGATGGTCAGTCTGGCCACCGAAGACGAGCGCACCCTATTTTTCGATTTCTTGCCGCTTGATCTAGGCGGAGTGAACGGTTTTAAGACGCGCTTCCATCTTTACACCGTGCCGGGGCAGGTCTTTTACAACTCCAGCCGCAAACTGATCTTGCGCGGTGTGGATGGCATCGTCTTTGTGGCCGACTCGGCCCCCAATCGCCTGCGGGCTAACGCCGAGAGCCTGCGCAACCTGCGGGAAAACCTCCGGGAGTATAACCTCTCGCTGACCAACATTCCCTATGCCATTCAGCTCAACAAGCGCGACCTCCCCGACGCGCTGCCCGCTGAGATGATTAAGCAGGTGCTCGACCCTGGCGGCCAGACGCCCTGCTTTGAGGCTGTAGCGGCGCAGTTCGTGGGCGTCTTTGAGCCGTTGCGGGCGGTCTCTAAGCTGGTACTGGAAAAGCTGGCGCAAAAAACCTAGCACCGCTATTTTGGCGACCGGCGCTAAAGCCGAACCCGATTTTTGCCCTGGTGCTTAGCCTGGTAGAGATTGATGTCGGCGGCGTTAAGGAGCTGTTCATAATGGGCAAAGCCGTTGCTGCTCGCTAGCCCCATGCTCACGGTGACTGTAAGCTCCGGGTGGATCCCTTGCCAGGGGTGCAGTTCGATCGCTTGCCTGATCTTCTCGGCGGCCAGGGCGGCCTGCTCAAGCTCGGTATTGCGGAACATCACCACAAACTCTTCGCCGCCGTAACGCGCTACCACGTCCACCGTGCGGGTGTTTTCGACGAACAGCCCGGCTAGCGCTCTCAGCACCTCGTCACCCACGGCGTGCGAGAGCCGGTCGTTGATGCGCTTAAAGAAGTCGATGTCAGCAATAGCTAAACTTAGCGGGTGCTGGTAGCGCATGGTGCGGGCGAACTCCTCGCTTAACACCCCGTCGAGATAGCGGCGGTTATAGAGGCCGGTCAGCGGGTCGCGGGTGGCCTGCTCCTCGAGCAGCTTGGCCTGGCGCTCGAGCGTCTCAAGCGCCTGCTTCAGCTCGACGTTGCGGAGCCGGTAGATCTCCTTGTCACGCTCGGCCTGCTCGAGCTGGAAGTTGACCTTTAAGGCCTGTAAGCGTTGTTCGGAACGTTCGGAGAACACCTCGCGCTCGAGCCGGTGGTACTCCAGCAGGTGCCGATAGGCCGCCTCGAACTCGCCGCGCAGCTCATAGGCCTGGGCTAGCGCCTGCTGGGCGCGATACTGCGCCGGCTTGGCAGCCATCTCCTGGCCAAGCGTCAGCGCTCTGGCTAGGTGGGGCAGCGCCTCTTCCGGACGTTTTAGCCGGAGGTAGAAATCACCGACATCGAGGCGCCCCTCGGCTTCAAAAGTTCTGTTGCCGGTTGCCTGGACCAGCGCCAAACTCCGGGCAAAGAGCTGCTCGGCCTCGCCGTGCCGGCCCTGCTTCCCATAGGCCACCGCCAGGTTGCACGTTGCCGCCCCCTGGCCCAGGGTGTGGTTGAGCCCTTCAAACAGCGCTAACGCCTCGTAGTAAGCCTCACAGGCCGCCTCGTACCGCGCTAGGTTCTTCCGGGCGATACCGACGTTATTGAGTGCAATAGCTCGATTTAAGGTGTCACCTAGCTCAATTTGCAACGCCAGCGCCCGCTCGTAGTAGTACAGTGACTGCTCGTGATCACCCGAGCGAGCAAAGATCACCCCGATGCTATTAAGCGCTCGAGCTTCACCCGTTTTGTCCCCTAGCCCCTGGCGGATCTTAAGCACCTCAATCATCTGGCCCAAGGCTAGTTCATAAGCCCCCTGGCTGTCGTAAGCTACGGCGGCAGCATGTAGCACGTCGGCTTGCAGGGCACTCGCCCGCTCGGTCTGTCCCAGCGCTTCACGGTACAGTTCCAGCGCCAGCCTAGCCTCACCTAGTGCGCGATAGGCATCACCCACTTGCAGCGCACAGCGCACCAACCACTCGCGCTCACCGAGCTGCTCAGCCAGATTGCAAGCCTCTTGCGCTAACGCCAAGGCGCGCTTCGGGTCGGCGCTCAGCGCGGCTTGCGCCTGTGCGCTAAGCTGCTCAAGGCGCTTAAGCTTTCGGGAGAGTTCGATCTCATCAGTCATAAGCCCTGGCAGAATTGTACTGAGGAACGACTCCCCCATACCGTGACGAGCGCCACTGGCACGAAGCCCCTTAAGTAACCTCCGGCCGGGCGCGGATCTGCTCAGCATCTTTAAGAACGATCTGCCGGGTGGTCACCAGCAGCTGGCGGTAAGCCTCGACCTCCAGCTGCTTGATGATGGTATCGAGGCAGGGCAGCAGTTCGCGCTCGATATAGTCGGCCTCGCGCAGGCGGCGCTTGGCCGCCCCCCGGCGGGCAGAGTCGGCCAGAAAGTTAAAGTGCCGCGGCAGACAGGCGGCAGGTGAGGCCGGCCCGCAGCCGAGTTCACAGCTGCCGGGGCAGAAGCCGTAAGACCAGTGGTAGACGGCGGCGGGCGGTGGCGGGTAGGGCGGCAGAAACTCCGCATACTCTAGCAGCGACGCCGCCAGACTACGCACGGTATCAAACAGCGCGTAGCCCAGCGGCCCAGCATGGGTGGCGGCGAGCAGTCGATACAGTTGGCTGCGTTGTTGCCGGTAGGCGGCGATGCGCAACGGTGACCTCCTGGCCCGACTGGCTGACAGAACAGGCGAGGCCTCAGGGGTCACGGACAGCCTCGCCTTCACGTCAAGACCTACTAACGGGTTGCCGGCCTGGGGTTTTCCAGCGCCGCATGAGCGGCGGCCAGGCGGGCGATGGGGACTCTAAACGGCGAGCAGGAGACGTAGTTAAGGCCGATCTTATGGCAGAAGTGGACGGTTTTGGGGTCGCCGCCATGCTCGCCGCAGATGCCGACCTCGATATCGGGGCGGGTCTGGCGGCCTAGCTCGACGGCCATGATCATCAGCTTGCCGACCCCCTTCTCATCGATGGTGGCAAAGGGGTTGTCGGTTAAGATGCCACGCTCTAGGTAGTCGACCAAGAAACCGGCTTCGGCATCATCGCGCGAGATACCGAACACCGTCTGGGTTAGGTCGTTGGTACCGAACGAGAAGAACTGCGCCAGCCCGGCGATCTCGTCGGCGGTTAAGGCCGCGCGCGGGATTTCGATCATGGTGCCGAACTTATAATCGATAGTGATCCCTTGCTCTTTCATGACCTCTTTAGCTACCAACTCGAGCGCGGTCTGCTGAACCTTTAGCTCGTTGATGTGCGAAGTCAGCGGGATCATCACTTCGGGGTGGACCGCCACGCCGTGTTTGGCAGCGGTGCAGGCGGCTTCAAAGATAGCCCGCACCTGCATGTAGGTTAGCTCGGGGATCAGGATGCCTAGGCGCACCCCGCGCGTGCCGAGCATCGGGTTGGCCTCGCGCAGCGCCTCGACGCGCTCGAGGTAGCCCTGTTTAACATGGATCTCCGCCAGCGCTGCGTCGATCTCTCTCATGGTCTGGTAGTGCTGCAACCGGACCTTGAGGTCGGCTAAGTCCTGCACTAGCTCCTCGTAGGCCGGGAGAAACTCATGCAA
>JAGXSJ010000061.1 GCA_018333895.1 Truepera sp. | reverse complement strand
ACCCCGGCGGCAAGGGGCAGTGCAACCACGTTGTAACCGGTCGCCCACAAGAGGTTCTGGATCATCTTGCCGTAGCTCGCCTTGGCGAGTTTCAAAGCCCGCGTCACATCCAAAGGATCGTCCTTGACGAGCACCAGGTCGGCGGATTCGATGGCCACGTTGGTGCCTGCTCCAATGGCGACGCCAAGGTCGGCCTCGGTGAGCGCCGGGGCATCGTTGATACCGTCGCCGACGAAGGCGGTCTGCCCAAGTCGCTTGAGCTCTTTGACTTTGGCCGCCTTATCTTGCGGCAGCACGCGGGCGTGATACCGTTCGATGCCGAGTTCGCTGGCAACGGTACGGGCCACGGCCTCGGCGTCGCCGGTGATCATCACCGGCTCCACCCCTAGCGCCTTGAGGGCGCGAACGGCCTCGCGGGCATTCTGGCGCACTTTGTCGGCCAGGGCCAGGAGCGCGATGACGCGCTTCTGATCCATCAGGGCAATCACGCTCTCGCCGCGCGCTTCAGCCTCGTCCAGACCCTCTTGAAGCGCGGCGGGGAGCTTAAGTCCTTGCTCTGAAATCCACTCGGGACGGCCAATGCGGTAGCTACTACCCTCGACGACTCCTTCGACCCCTTTGCCGGCTACGACCTTGAAATCCTGGACGGCAGGGAGGTCGAGGTTACGCCGCGCGGCCTCCTCTACGACCGCCTTAGCCAAGGGGTGCTCGCTTTTGGCCTCGAGCGCTGCTGCCAGCCGTAGCGCCTCGTCATCGGCCAAGGCGCTGCCGTAAACCGCCCGAACGCCGAACTTGCCTTCGGTGAGCGTGCCGGTCTTGTCGAAGGCGACGATCTTCAGGTCGCGGGCGCGCTCAAAGGCCTCGCGGTTGCGCACCAGGATGCCGTTTCTGGCCGAGATGGCGGTGGCGTTGACGATCACCAGGGGGATGGCCAGGCCCAAGGCGTGCGGGCAGGCGATCACCATCACCGTGACCATCCGGGTGATGGCAAAGTCGGGCGCGAAGCCGAACGCCAGCCAGGCCACAAGCGTCACCGTTCCGGCACCCAGGGCGATCAAGGTCAGCCAGCTAGCGGCCCGGTCGGCTAAGTTCTGGAAGCGGCTGCGCGAGGCCTGGGCTTCTTCGACCAGGCGCTGGATCTGGCTCAAGGTAGTCTTTTCGCCGGTGCGGGTGACCTCGACGGTCAAAGCCCCCTCGCCGTTCACTGCGCCGGCCACCACCTCGCTGCCTTGCTCTTTGGTCACCGGGCGTGACTCGCCGGTCAAGAACGCTTCGTTGAGGCTCGAGGCCCCTTCGATCACCATGCCGTCGGCAGGGATCTGCTCGCCAGGGCGGACCAGGATGCGGTCGCCCTCACGCAGTTCGCTTACCGGCACCTCTTCGGTGCGGTTGCCGATCAGCTTATGCGCCGTAGCGGGTACCAACGAGGCCAGGTGCTGCAAGGCCCGGCTCGCCCCTTGCACGCTGGTCATCTCGATCCAGTGGCCCAGCAGCATGATCAGGATCAAGGTCGCCAGCTCCCAGTAGAGCGGCATCCCCTCCAGGAGCCCAAGCGAGATGGCGAGGCTGTAGACGAAAGCCACACTGATGGCCAGCCCGATCAGCGTCATCATCCCCGGCTGCCGCGCCTTCAGCTCTCGCCAGGCCCCCTGTACGAACACCCCGCCGCCGTAGAGGTAGAGGGCGATGCTCAAGAGGGGCTGCACCCACGCTACGCCGGGGAACTGGACGGCGGTATAGTTGAACCACTCCTGAAAGTGCGCGTCGAAATAAAGGATTGGCAGGGTCAGCACCAGGCTGAACCAGAAGCGGCTACGAAACATCTCCGGGCTGTGGCCGGCGTGTTTGTCGTGGGCCTGGCGGCGTCCGTCACGGGGTGCGGCGTGGGCCTGATGAGCGTGCGCCGCGTGGTCGTGTTCGTGATGCATCAGCTCCTCCCAAGAGTGAATCTGTGATGCCACCCCAGGAGGGGTGGGTTATGACAACTATAACAAGCCTTAGACAGTTGTGTCATCTGCCCAAAAGGAGGGAGGGGTCGCTTATGAGTCGGCTGTCCAAATACGCTACCGCTCCCGCCGTAACCACCATGGGCAGCACGAACAGTACGGCTACGCCGACTACAGCGGCGACCTGAAAGGCACTATGTGGTCCGCGGCCTCTCCCTTGCAGCACGGTTTTGGCAAAAGCGGCTGCCTGAAGCGAGACAACGAGGATTCCCATCCCGAGAAAAACATACAAGAACCAGATCGGCGGATAGAACTGCCAGTTGGGGGGCGAAAACTGAAAGAAGAAGAAGAGGTATAGGATGCCGCGAAGCATGAGAATGTAGAAAACGGCGTGCAGCAAGGAGCTATGCAGCCATTTCCACGAGGGTCCAAGGAGGTTGACCGCCCGGTCGGAGGAGGTGAGGGCGAGTAGGACGATCATGGGGAGCACCATGAGCCCCATCAGGTTCATAATGCCGACCTCCGGCCTGAACAGGATGTAGCTGCCGAACTCCTCCACGTACCCTACCCCAAACAGCCCCCCCACATCCCACCGTGCCCAGCGATCCCAGATGACGTAACCGTGGCCGAGGGATAAAACCATGAACCAGATGCCGAACTCCCGTCGCCAGGAGAGAAAGCGCGCAATGGGTCGCCACAGCCTGGCGACAGGTCCTAATGTCAGTGAGAGGAAGAGCAAAACAAAGGCGGCGTGCGCAAATGCGCGCCACAGGGGATGGTCTTGGTCCCAAGCCGGCCACAGGGCAGGTTCAACTCCCCAGGCCCCATACGAGAGATAAAACAGATAGACCATCAGGGCGGAGAGCCCCGCTACGAACAGATGGCGCAGCAGTATCACCCCTTTGCCTTTGCTGGCGAATTGCATAACTTCCTCCTGCATAGTGCGACGGCTGTCTCGGCGGCTTCTTGCAACTCGGGGGAGGGAGCTGCCCAAACTGCAATTCCCTTACCGCTGATGTGGAAATGATCATGCGCCGCACGCCCGTAACAGCCGAAAGAGATTGGGCGTGCGGCGTCAGGCTGAGGCGATTTACGGCTCGAGCCTCACCTCGCCGGTTGTGGCGTCGATTACTAGAGTGCGGATGGTCTCGCCGTCGCGGAAGGTTGCGGTGTAAAGCACTTGAGGCGGTTGCACGTCGAGCAGCTCGGCGTCCGGCCGGTAGCCCGCCAGAAAAGCCCTGGCCAGCGCTTCAACCGTTTCAGGACCGTAGCGATACCAAGGCTGCTCCCGCTGCATCATACCCATCATCGGCATCATGCCCTGGCCCATCATCGGCATGAAGTCTTGGCCCATCATGGCCAAGCAGCGCTGCATCATCGGGTGCATTGCCATCATGCCCTGGCCCATCATGCCTTCCATCATCCCGAACCTGCCGCCGGCCATCGCTGGACCGTACCAATCGCGCAACCAGCTCTGCAACTGGGCGATTTCGGCAGTCTGCGTTGCAACGACGTCCTGCGCCAGCGCTGCGACCTCATCGCGCTCGGCCAGGTTGCGCATCAGCAGCTGCCGGGCCATCATCACGGCCATACGGTGGTGCTCAATCATGTCCTCGAGAAAGGTGTGCTCGGCCTCCTCTGGGCTAAGCCCGCTCAGGCTGCGCATCATTGGAGCATAGTCGACGGCGTGCTCAGCCTCAGGGTACCAGGCCGCCAGCCAGCCTTGCATCAGGGCGATTTCGCGGCTCTGCGCTTCGATGATCGCTTCGGCAAGCTGCCGCAGCTCGGG
>JAGXSJ010000060.1 GCA_018333895.1 Truepera sp. | reverse complement strand
ACTATATTTGCTAACGGCGAGCTTTATCGTAGGCTCGACGGCCTTCAAGGAGGCGAACCATGAAATGCCCATCCTGCAAAGATGCAACCTTGACCATCACCGAGCGGCAGGGGGTGGAGATCGACTACTGCCCCGAGTGCCGTGGCGTGTGGCTAGATCGTGGCGAGCTAGATAAGCTTATCGAGCGCTCGGAGCGCTCCGAGCGCTCTTCGCGGGAGCCGTCTCGCGGCGACGATGACGATTTCGACTCTCGTGGCCGCCGTAGGTCACCCAAGTCTTTATTGCGCGACCTGTTCGGCTGAGGAAGGCTCGAGCGACTGGGCCTCGTCGAGGGCAGATCGGCTGTTCGGTCGAAGGGGTATCCCTGGCCGCTTTGCCGAGATTAAGGCGCACCCCACTTTACTTGGCCGGTCGGTTCGCCCGATGCCAACTAGCGCGATGCGGCGGGCTCGAGCACCTCAAGCGCATTAAGCGCCTGTAGCAGATCCTCAACCAGGTCCTCAGGGTCCTCGATGCCGATCGAGAGCCGCACCAGCCCTTCGGTCACCCCCTGCTTGCGGCGCAGCGCCTCCGACAAGAGTTGATGGGTGGTGCTAGCCGGGTGGGTGGCCAAGGACTCCACGTCGCCTAATGACACCGCCTGGGTAAAGAGCTTAAGGCTGTCCAAAAACCGCTTGGCCTGGGCCTCCCCACCGCGCAGCTCGAGCGCCACCATGCCGCCGTAGCGCCGCATCTGCCGCGTGGCTAGGGCGTGTTCGGGGTGGCTTATTAGGCCGGGGTAGTACACCTGGCTCACCAGAGGGTGCTGCGCCAGCGCCTGAGCGACCCGCTCCGCGCCGTCGCAGTGAGCCTCCATGCGCAAGGCCAGCGTTTTGAGGCCGCGCAAGAACAGGTAGCTCTCAGCCGGGCCGAGGCTGCCCCCCAAGTGGCGGAGGCCCTCGCTGCGGAGCTGCTCCAGCAGCTCCGCTCGCCCAGCCACTAACCCGCCGATAGCGTCGCCGTGGCCGCCTAAGTACTTGGTGGCGGAGTGGATCACCAGGTCGAAGCCGTACTTGAGGGGCTGGGTCAGATAGGGAGTGGCAAAGGTGTTGTCCGCTACGCTGAGGATGCCCCGCGCCTTGGCTAGTGCGCTCACCTCTGCCAGATCGACGATGCGCAGCGTCGGATTAGTCGGTGTCTCCACGAAGATCAGGCGCGTAGCCATTGAGAGCTTTTCGCTCAGCTCCGCAACGCTCACAGACTCGCTAATCAGCACCCCAAGCCGGGTCAGGATATCGAAAAAGAGCCCTTCGGTGCCGCCGTAGAGCGGCCCAATGAAGGCCACCTCATCGCCCGGCTTAAGCAGGCTCAGCGTAACAGCGCTAATCGCCGCCATGCCGCTAGCGAAGGCGAGGGCCTCCTCGGCCTCCTCCAGGTCAGCCAGCTTCTCTTCCAGGGCGCGGGTGGTGGGGTTGCCAAGGCGGCTGTAGAGGTAGCCCGGCTCGTCGCCGGCAAACAGGCGGCGACCGCGCTCGAACGAGCCGTAGGCAAAGGTCGAGGTCTGGTAGATAGGTGTGACGTGGGCACCGGTGTGCGGATCGGGCTGCTGCCCGCTATGCACTGCCCGCGTGCGAAAGCGCCGCTGGTTCATTATTGGCCTCCCAGCTCAGTATTGGTATCAGTATACCTCCGAGCTACGCCCCACGCACCGTGGTTTACTCACCCTGCCCTAAGCTGTAGGCGCGTTTGCCCTCGAGCAGGTATAGATTCTCGAGCTTAATCCACTCATAGCCCTGCTGTTCGAGGCGGCCTAGCAGTTGGCGGATGGCGCCATGGGTGGGTTGAGAGCCCCCCGCTTTGAAGCGGCATCGCCAGTGATCGGTGGTGAAAGTCTCAGGAAAGCCCCCCGGATAGACCTTTTGGCCCCGGTTGCTGATCATGGTGAGCACGAACTCCGGCCCCGCTAAGCGCTCGAGCGCTTGGCCTAGCTCGGTTGCGGTAGCCTTGCCCTCGCGTAAAAAGACATCTACGCCATCGAGCGCCATCTGCTGCCGGCGCACGTCGGTCAACTTTGGCTTGGCGATTTTGGCGGTGCGCCCAGCGTAGGTCACAGCCTTGAGCTCTACCGGACGCTGGCCGAGCCGCGCGATTACTGCTTTAGCGAAATCGCTGGTGCCGACCTCACGGTAGTTATCGATGCCGTGCGCTTTGCCCTTGCGCACCAGGTCATAAGTCCACACGTGGTCTTCGAGGGTCTTTAGCCAGGCGTTATGCACCCGCTCGGCAACATCGGACTGGTCGATGTGCAACAGCATCATCACTCCGGAGAGCAGCAGTCCGGAGGGATTGGCGATCCCCTTGCCGCCGTGGCGTGGCGCCGACCCGTGAATGGCTTCGAACATGGCGTAGTCATCGCCGATGTTGGCGCCGGGGGCTAGTCCGACCGAGCCGGCGATCTGGCCGAGTATGTCGGAGACGATGTCGCCATAAAGGTTGGGCATAACCACTACATCGAACAGGTCTGGCGTGTCAGCTAGTTTAGCCGCGCCGATGTCGATGATCCAGTGCTCATGCTCGAGATCGGGATACTCCTGGGCAATCTCGTTGAAGACCTGGTGGAACAGGCCGTCGGTAAGCTTCATGATGTTGTCTTTGGTCATGCAGGTGACCTTTTTGCGCCCATAGGCCCGCGCATACTCAAAGGCGTAGCGCACAATCCGTTCGCAACCGGGGCGCGAGATCAACTTCAGGCACTGCACGACCTCGGGCGTCTGCTGGTGCTCGATGCCGGCGTAGAGATCTTCTTCGTTTTCGCGGATGATGACTACATCTATCGCCGGATGCTTGATCGGCACGTGAGGGTGATAGCTAACCGAGGGGCGGACATTGGCATAAAGCCCCAACATCTTGCGCACCGTGACGTTTAAGCTCTTAAAGCCGCCGCCTTGCGGCGTGGTAATAGGGGACTTAAAGAATACCTTGTGCTGCCGGATGGCCTCCCAGGACTCATCGGTGATACCAGCAGTGTTGCCGGCTAGATAGACTCTCTCGCCGATATCGATAAATAGCGGCTCAATGCGGGCGCCAGCTTCAAGCAGCACCTCGAGGCTAGCATCCATGATCTCTGGGCCGATTCCGTCACCCCGGGCAACCGGGATTATCTGCTTTTTCATTTGCCACTCCTTAGTGTTGACATGGGGCAGAGGCTACCATGTACCGAGGGTTGGAGCCGTGCCGACGAGGTGTTTTACTATACATGGGCGCAACTATACTGGCAACGGCCATGGATGACGAAAGTAGGGGCAATCCTTGTGATTGCCCGATCAAGAGGGCGAACTTCAGCGAAGCGCCGAGGGTTCCCCTGATGACTCTTGCCCAAAGGGTTCGCCCCTACGTGTGACGGATCGTCTTTGCCCGTGCGAAGTCTAGCTGCAGGTCGCTAGCGCGCCCTTACCTGCGTCCAGATCAGGTCCCACAGCTCGAGGTTGGCCACGTCCTCGATGTAGTGGAGGCGCTCCAGAACCTGAGCCTCAGGATAGATATAAGGGTTGGCTTTAAGCGCTTCGTCGATGAATGGCAGCGCAGCCTGGTTAGGTGTGGAAAAGGCCAAAAAGTTGCTGAGTTGGGCGCCAATTTCGGGCCGCAGGATGAAGTTGATGAACTCATGGGCCAAGTCGGCATTGGGGGCGTTGGCCACAATGGCCAGATTATCGACCCAGATCTCGCCCCCCTCGCTAGGGATCACGAAGTCGATATCGGCCAGACCTTCGGCTAGGGCGCCAAGCGCGTCACCCGAGTAGACCACCGCATAGACCGCGTCGCCGGTCAGCAGCAGGTTGCGCGCCGCCGGGCTGCCGTAGAAGCCGATGCTCCCCTCCTTGGCGCGGATTAGCAGCTCGCGGGCTTGGACCAGCTCCTCGCGATTCTCGCTATTGAAGTCGTGGCCTAAGTAGAGGAGTGCTAGACCGATCATCTCGCGCATCGAGTCGAGCAGCGCCACCGGATGGCCGTGACTCTGCGGATTAAAGATAACCTCCCACGAGGTAGGCGGCTCGACGATATCCTTACGGAAGGCGATGCCGGTAGTCCCCCACTGATAGGCCACGGTGTAGGTGTTGCCGGGGTCGAAGGGCGGATTGCGGAAGTTCTTGGCGAGATTGTCGAGATTGGGCAGGCGGCTGTGATCGAGCGGTTGCAGCAGCCCCAACTCCAAGAAGGTAGGGATGATGTAGTCGGTCGGCACCACCAGATCGTAGACCCCTAAGCCGGCGGCTTTAAGCTTGGCCAGCGCATCCTCGTTCGATTCGAAAGTGTCGATCACTATCCGGGCATCAAACTCGGCCTCGAACTGCGCGACGATGTCGGGGTCGATGTATTCCGACCAGGTCAAGAGGTGGAGGGTGCGCGTCTGTGCCAGGCCCAGGCTAAGTAAAGCGACTAGCCCAATTGCTACCAACTTTCTCATGAGTCCTCCCTCGATGATCCCCCGGCCGCGCTCGAGGGGGTCGTGCGCGACTGGAGCCAGTTGAATAATAACAAGGCGACGACCGTCACTAAGATGATCAAGGTCGATAGCGCATTGATATCGGGGCTGACGCCGCGCTTGACGGCACTAAAGATGTAGACCGGCAGGGTAGTAGTGCCCGGGCCGGAAGTAAAGAAGGTGATCACAAAGTCGTCGATCGACAGTGTGAAAGCCAGAAGTCCGCCCGCTATTACCCCCGGCATGATCAGCGGGAGGGTTACATACCTAAAAACATTCACCTCGTTGGCGCCCAGGTCGCGCGCGGCCTCCTCCAGGCTCTGGTCAAAACCGGCCATGCGGCTGCGCACCACGATGGCTACGAAAGGGATCTGGAAGGTGATATGAGCCAAGATGACCGTGCCAAGGCCGAGTTGAAAGAAGCTCGAGACCTGTCGGGCGAGCTGTCCTAAGCCGCTAGCAAGCAGAGCTAGCAGGCCGCCAGCCTCCTGACTATAGGCCAGTAGGCTGTTTGCCCAGGCGCCGCTGTTCTGACTGACCAGGCCATAAAAGAGGATCAGCGAGACGGCCATGATGATCTCGGGGATAACTACCGGCACATACATGAACCACAAAAACAGCCGTTTGCCAGGGAAGGCGTAGCGCGCTAACCCCGCTCCTAAGAGCGTACCGACCACGGTGCTGATGGCGGTCGAAGCCAGGGCGATGATCAGTGTATTGCGGGTCGCTAGCAGCACCGTCTCATTTTGGAAGAGGGTGCGGTACCAGTCCAGCGTGAAGCCGGTCCAGACCGCGCCTAGGCGCGACTGATTGAACGAAAAGATCACGATCATGACGATCGGGATATACAAGAAGAGAAAGGCCAGCAAGGCATAGACCTTGAGAGCAATACCTGGCTGACCCGCCCTAAATCGCTGCCCACCGCTAGCGGCCATTAGTTCAGCACCTCCAGCCCTTTCTGACCGGCGGCGCGGGCGTAGAGGTAGAGCGCCATTAGCACAAAACCGAGCACCACGAACGAGATGGCGCTGCCGAAGGGCCAGTTTAGGGCGGGGCCGAACTGTTGCTGAATGACGTTACCAATCAACACTTCCTTAGAGCCGCCCAAGAGTGCGGGGGTAATGAAGTTACCTAGCGCCGATACGAATACCAGCAGCACGCCGACGATCACCCCTGGCAGGGTTTGCGGCACAATTACGTACCAGAAAGCTCTTAGGCGGTTAGCGCCAAGGTCGGCAGCGGCCTCCACTAGTGACCAATCGACCTTCTCAACACTGGCGTAGACCGGTAGGATCAGAAACGGCACATAAGCGTAGACCATCCCCACAAAGACCGCTCCCAGACTGGGAAAGAGCGCTAGCGGCTCGCCGGTGATACCTAATAGTTGCAGGCCGCTATTGACCGGCCCGTTGCTAGCCAGAATCAGGATCCAGGCGTAGGTGCGGATTAAGAAGTTGGTCCAAAAGGGGATAATGACTAAAGTCAAGAGCAGCGTTTTCCAAGGGCCGGAGCGAGCGATGAAAAATGCCAGCGGGTAGCCGATCAGCACCGCTAGCACCGCGACGCCACCAGCCACCAGCAAGGTCTTGCCGAAGACGCTGAGGTATATCGGATCGTAACCGAGCTGGGTGAAGCCGAGGAAGGTGCCGTAGTGCTCGAGCGTCCAGGGGTAGCCGACGCGGTTAAAGCGGTAACGAGTTAGAAAGGAGTAAGCGAGCATCACTAACGAGGGAATAATGAGCAGCAGGGTAATCCACAGCACACCCGGCCCGACCGTCGCCAGGATCTGACCCCGCTTGCCGCGCCAGGGGGGGGCAGGCTTAGTCATTAAGCGGCACCACGCTCTGCGCCGGAATGATCAGCTTAACCTGGTTGCCGATGTTGAACGCCTCGTGCTCGGTCAGCGCCTTGTTCATCACATAGGCGGCAAAGGTTCGGTCTTTAACACGGATCAGGTACTGGTTTTCGACCCCGGTGTAGATGATGTCCTCAACCACGCCTTCGAGCACGTTTTCTAAGTAGTAGGCACTAGCGTCGCTTTTGACGTAGATCTTCTCGGGTCGTACCGCCAGCGTTACCGGGCTGTTCGGCGTGTAGCTGCCGATGCTGCTGCGCAGCTCGCCTAAGGCGGTGTCGATAGAGGCCACGCCGTCCTGGTAGCGTCGCACTACCCCGTCAATCAGGTTGGAGCTGCCCAGAAAGGTCGCCACGTAGCGGGTCTTAGGGCGCTCGTAGACCTCTTCTACCGAGCCGAGCTGATCGATCAGTCCAGTCTGCATTACCGCGATCCGGTCGCTCATCACCAGCGCCTCTTCCTGATCGTGGGTGACGTAGATAAAGGTGATGCCGACGCGCCGCTGCAACTGCATCAGTTCGACTTGTAGCTGTTTGCGGAGTTTGAGGTCAAGAGCGCCTAGGGGTTCGTCCAAGAGGAGTACCTTGGGCTCGTTGACGATGGCTCTGGCCAACGCTACCCGTTGCTTCTGCCCGCCGGAGAGCTGGTGCGGCTTGCGCTTGGTGAAGCTCTCGATCTCTACCATAGCCATGACCCGCTCAGCGCGCTTAAGCGCCTCCTGGCGCGGTACTTTGGCCATTTTGAGTCCGAACAGTACGTTATCTAGCACCGTCATATGCGGAAACAAGGCGTAGGACTGAAAGACGGTGTTGACCGGGCGCTTGTGCGGGGGGATGGGAAGCGTGTCTACCCCGCCGATACTAACTTCGCCCTGGTCAGGCTGCTCGAAGCCGGCGATGATCCGCAGCAAGGTGGTCTTGCCGCAGCCCGAGGGACCCAACAGCGACAGAAACTCGCCCTCGTAAATATCGAGGTCGATCTGCTTAAGCGCCTCCTGCTCGTCAAAGGTCTTGCGGAGGTTGCGGATGCGCACTGCTACCTGGCGCGCCGGGAGCGAGGATGGACCTCTCTGGGCGGTCGTCACCAGTGCCCCCTTCAACGTCTCACCCAGCTCAGACCTGGACCGATAAGCAGTTCGTTTAAGTGGGCATGGTGAGTGGTTTTCATGGCGATTGCTTCAGTGTCAAAACCGTGCTTGGCCGCTAGATCACGCACCTCGTCAGCAGCTTCATAGGTCATGAGGAAATCTCCGGCTAGGGTGCTTGTAATACGAAAAAGCTCCTCGTGGTCGAGCTGCCAATGAGTGTAGAGCCGTGAGCCTGCATTTTTTCCCCCAGCAGTATAGGGTGGGTCGACAAAGAACACGGCATTTTTCCGATGCGCGTTTTGCTCCATGACTCGAATGCCGTCACCGTGAATAAACCTGAGCCTGTCTCTCATAGCGACAATGGCCAGGATACGCTTTTTGAGCGTCTCTGGATACCATCGCGAGGTGAGGCCCTTACCGTTCTCACCATTCTTGACCAGGCCAGCGCCAGGGGCAAGGATGCCACCGCGGTTGACGCGGTTCTTCAGAATCGTTTGAAAGGCCTTTTCGGCCCGGGTGCAACCGGTTTTTGTGAGTATGCTCCGGACAGATTCGGGCGTGACTTCAAAAGAGACGATCTTGGTCACCAGCCAGTCAGCGTCGCCCTCAAGCATCGTTTGCCAGACGGCGGCAACGTCATCATCGAGTTCAACCAGTAGAACGTGCTTGGCTAACCGCTCGGCTGCTACAGTGAGCCCTGCTATGCCACCCCCAGCGAACGGTTCGATAAGCATATCGGGGGATTCCGGTTTGGCCAAGAGCCAGGTGCGGATATAGGGTATGAGCCAAGTTTTCCCCCCAGGATAGCGGAATGGGCTACGATGCGGCACGGTGGCGATGTTGATCGCTTTGTCTCGTGGGAGGGTAAACAGCGCAGGCTGGGTCATGGGGACCGAAGACCTCGGCCAAGGGGTGTTTAGGTGTCACCGAATCCTTCATGGTGTCAATAAGCTGCAAAGCTGCCTGAGAGTTCTCAATCCGTCATTCACTCTAGCATCTGGCGGGTACACCTTGCGTTGCCACATCATAGCCGAGCTTCGTGCCCGCCAATTTTCTGGGCCAGATAGCGGATCGCCGCTTGGTAACCCTCGAAGCCCAGGCCGCTAATGGTCCCGATGCAGACCGCCGAGATAAAGCTGTGCTGGCGGAAGCCTTCGCGCTTGTGGATGTTGGAGAGGTGGACCTCCACCACCGGCAGCGCGATGCTGGCAATGGCGTCGCGCAGCGCTACCGAGGTGTGGCTTAGGCCGCCCGGGTTGATCACCACCGCCTGGATCCCCTCCTCCTCGGCGCGGTGCAGCCAGTCGATCAGCTGGCCTTCGTAATTGCTCTGGCGGCAATGGGCGCTGAGGCCGGCTTCGGCAGCCCACAGCGCGCATTGTTGCTCGAGCTCTTCGAGCGTGCCGTGGCCGTAGATCTCGGGCTCGCGCCGGCCGAGCAGGTTGAGGTTGGGACCGTTTAAGACCAGGATCATAAGACCTCCTGCAGAGCGCGCCAGGCGGCGCGCAATTCGGCTTCGGTGATGTCCTCGACGAGGGTGGGCTGGGTAGGCCGAGGCAGCAGTACAAAGCGGAGCTTGCCGGCAAGGTTTTTCTTGTCCCGGTAGAGATAGGGGAGGAGCTCGTCGAAACTGGCGACCTCCAGCGGGGCGGGTTTAAGCCAGGCGATGAGCTGCCGCAGCCGCGCCGTCTCATCGCTCCAGCCGCGCTGCTTAGCGAGCAGGGCGGCAAATATCAGGCCATAGGCTACCGCGTCGCCGTGGGCCAGGCGGTGTCGGCTGTGGGCCTCTAGGGCGTGACCTAGCGTATGCCCCAGATTCAGGTAGGCCCGCGGTCCCTGCTCGAGCGGGTCAGCAGCTACGATGTCAGCCTTGACCTTAATCGCGCGGCTGATCATCGTTGCTAGGAAATCGCTGGGGCCGTGGGGGGCGAAGCGCGGATCAAAAAAGTGCTCCAGCAGCCACGGGTCAGAGAGCAGGCCGTGCTTGAAAACCTCGACCGCCCCTTGCCTAAACTCGCGCTCGGGGAGGGTCCGCAGCGCCTCCACATCGGCGAATACTGCTCTTGGTTGCCAGAACGCTCCCACCAGGTTCTTCCCCTGCGGCAGATTAAGACCGGTTTTGCCGCCGACGCTGGCATCGACCATGGCCAACAGGCTGGTGGGGCAGGCGTAGAAGGCGATCCCGCGCATAAAGCAAGCCGCGGCAAAGCCGGCTAGGTCGCTCACGACCCCCCCGCCAAGTGCAACTACGGCGCTCTGCCGGTCGAGCCCGGCCTCCACCATCGCCTCCAGCAGCGCTGCCAGCTGGTCGAACGATTTGCTGGCCTCGCCGGCGGGGACTACGAGGCGGACCACTGCTTTATCGGGGCGCTCGAGACCGGCTTGCACCGTGTCACCAAAGAGCGTGTCGGTATGGCTATCAGCAATCAGCGCCAGACGCCGCTGCGCGATGTGCCCGGCCAAGCCGCCTAGCAACCCCGGCGCGATCAGCACCGGGTAGGGCGGCGTAAGGCGCACCAGCAGCGTCACGATCCCTCCAGCCAGAGCCAGAGCCTCTCCACAATCTCTTCTACCACGTCTTGGGAAGGGCGGCCGTCGGTAGAGACCGTGAACGAGGCCACCTCATCGTAGGCGCTCTGACGGGCTTGCATCAGCTCGCTGATGCGCTCGATAGGGTTGCTGACCTCCAGTAGTGGGCGCTTGTGGCGCCTGGTGCGCCGGTAGATCGTCTCAGGGCTGGCGGTCAGCACCACCACCGGGCCACGGCTCTTGAGCAAGGCGCGGTTCTCAGGGCGCACCACGGTTCCGCCACCGGTGGAGACCACCACCTCGTCGAGGCGCAGGCAGCGGCGCACCACCTCGGTCTCGTAGTCGCGGAAGACCGTTTCACCGTATAGATCAAAGATATCAGCAATGCACAGGTAGCTGACCCGCTCGATCACCCGGTCGGTGTCGATAAAGGTCAAGCTCAAACGGCGCGACAGCTCCCAGCCGATGCGGCTCTTGCCGGTCCCCATGAAGCCGGCGAGCGCCACCCAGGTCACCGGGCGCTCTTCCAGGTGGCGGCGGATAGCAGGCATAGCGCGCTAGTAGTTGGCAACGTAGTCGCGGTAGGCCGCTAAGCGCTCAGTAATCTCGCGCAGGGTGTCGGCCCCGAACTTCTCCAGCAGGGCATCGGCCAAGATCAGCGCGCTCATAGCCAAGAGCACGATGGAGGCGGCAGGAACAGCGGTGGTGTCGCTGCGTTCGCGGGCGGCATCAGCAGCTTGGTGCGTCACTACGTCCACCGTGGGCAAGGGGCTCATTAAGGTGGCGATAGGCTTCATAGCAGCGCGAACAACGACTTCCTCGCCGGTGGTGATGCCGCCCTCTAAGCCGCCCGAGCGGTTGGTCCGCCGCCGGTAGAGCGGCACCTCGTAATAGATGGCGTCATGAACTTGACTCCCCGGCTTAAGGGCGTTCGCCCAGCCATCGCCGATCTCTACCCCCTTGATAGCCTGGATGCTCATCGCCGCTTGCGCTAAGCGCCCATCTAGCTTGCGATCCCACTGGGTATGGCTGCCTAGCCCTACCGGCACGCCGCGGAAGCGCGCCTCGATAATGCCGCCCAAGGTATCGCCGTCGTGCTTGGCCTGGTCGATGCGGGCGATAATGGCCGCCTCGGCCCCTTGGTCGAAGCTGCGGATGGGACTCTCATCAAGCATCGTCAGCCCATCCCAGTCCATCCCGCCGTCACACGGAATGCCGCCTAGGCTCACCACACGGGCACAGCCCTGGACACCTGCTGCCTCAAGGAGCCGCAGCGCCACGGCGCCGGCGGCCACCCGGCTGGCGGTCTCGCGGGCGCTGGCGCGCTCGAGCACATCGCGCAGATCCTTATGGCCGTACTTGATGCCCCCAGCTAAGTCGGCATGTCCCGGACGCGCCTGAGTCAGCGCCCGTTTGCGCGGCTCCTGGCCGGGCTCGGGCGCCATCACCTCAGCCCAGTTGCGCCAGTCCTTATTGATAATCTGCATGGCGATGGGGGCGCCGGTGGTACGCCCGGCCCGCACGCCGGCTAGGAGCTCTGCGCTGTCGCTCTCGATCACCATCCGCCGCCCGCGGCCGTAGCCCCCCTGGCGGCGATGCAGCCAAGGGTCGATATGCTCGCTGGCGACAAGCTCGAGCCCGGCCGGTACGCCATCAAGCAACACGGTCAGGGCGGGGCCGTGCGATTCTCCCGCGGAGAGGTACCTTAACATGGCTTAGGCTATCACGTCAGCTTACCTGGACAGGACAACCGGGCGGTACGTCACGATAATCATTGCGGTACCGGTGATATGATGGTCGTTGTAGGACGGAGCCTTGGGACAATTGTCCCGCAAAGGCCGAAAGTCGAGTTTGTTATAATGCTGGCGTATGCCCTAACGGGCCCCCTAGCCATGACTATTGGAGGTCTGTTATCAAATTTACCTTGCTTAGCTATGTAGTAGCTGCCTACGTGCCCTTGCCCGCACCCGCAGCAGCCCCACTCCCAGAGCGGCTGATCAGGCCGCTGAGAACGGCGAAGTAAGTGACGACGGTTACTATGCGGCAGGCCACCTGGCGTGACTATCTGGCGCTGACCAAACCCAGGGTGATCAGCTTGCTGCTGCTGACCACCATTGCGGCAATGTTCATCGCGGCCCAAGGCTTTCCTGGCTGGCTGCCGCTATTTGGCCTGCTAATCGGCGGCTACATGGCGGCGGGTGCGGCAGGGGTCTTTAACATGGTCTACGAGCGCGACATCGATGCCTTAATGGAGCGCACTGCAAGCCGCCCGGTGGTGACCTCGGTGGTGAGCCCTGCTCAGGCACTCGTCTTTGGCTCGCTGCTGACCGTGCTGTCGTTTGTGGTCATCGCCGGTACCTCCAACTTGCTGGCGGCGCTGTTATCTTGGGCGGGAATAGCCTTTTACCTGATCATCTACACCATGTGGCTCAAGCGCAGCACCTGGCACAACATCGTCATCGGCGGGGCGGCGGGCGCTATCCCACCGCTAGTCGGCTGGGCTGCGGTCACCGGCGACCTTAACGCGATGGCCTGGCTGCTCTTTACGCTGGTCTTCGTCTGGACCCCGGTCCATTTCTGGGCGTTGGCGCTGTTGATCAAAGATGACTACCGCGCTGTGGGGGTGCCGATGGCCCCGGCGGTCATAGGTGAGCGGGCTACGGTTCTGCAGATGGTAATTTACGCTGTGCTGACTGTGGGCGTAACAGTGATTATCTTTGCTCTGCGCGAGTTTAGCTTG
>JAGXSJ010000059.1 GCA_018333895.1 Truepera sp. | reverse complement strand
TCCCACACCCTCCCCCTATCTATGGGGGAGGGCCGGGGTGGGGGTGCGGAGGGCCGGGGTGGGGGTGCGGAGGGACAAAGTGCTCGCAACGACAACCCGTTTGTCATCGCGAGGCGCGCAGCGCCGTGGCGATCTCGGAGCCGGCGCGAACGGAAACGGTGCTTGGCGGGGTTGCTTCGCTTCATGGGATTCTTCGTCGCTGCGCTCCTCAGAATGACAAAGGGGGCGCACCTCAGCGGTGCGCAAGCGCACCCTACTTTAGGGAGAAGGCGGGTGCCGGATGGCCAGGGTGCGCGAACGGACGTCGCGGGTGGGCACCGCAGTGCCGGCGGAGGCGATTCTCGGTCACCGCGACGCGGACCGGCGGTGACGCTGGTCGTTAAGGTATACTCAGCCTAGGCCGATGTTGATCTATCTCGACAATAGCCGCGCGCTGCGATTTCTTTCTTTCGACCGATGACCTGCTGCTGCGTAAGCTTGCCCGGCAAAGCCTGATAACGGTGCTAAACCCTCTGGCCTTGGCAGCGATAATTGGAGAGGAACTATGAAAACCGATACTGAGATCAGGCTCGACGGAACCAGAGCCCTGATTGAAGCGCTAGGTGAAGTCGATGCGGAGCGCTACATCGCCATCCTCATGCGCGAGCCCTTCGATTACACGCGGTGGCAGCGAACGCTCTTGCTGGCGGCCTCCGTCGAGGAGGTCAGCGCGGCAGCGATGAAAGCGAGAGAGGGCGCGCACGGGGAATAGGGCGCGGCAGGCGTAACCCACGAGGGCAGCAAGATGGGCGCTGGCGGGGAGACGGTTGTCATCGGGGTGGCTTCGCTTCATGGGATTCTTCGTCGCTGCGCTCCTCAGAATGACAAAGGGCGCGGAATTCTGCGTCGCTGACGCTCCAACCTTCGGGGTACTTCGTGAACGCAACGACAAACAAGGGGGGCGCTCCTCAGCGGTGCGCAAGCGCACCCTACTTTAGCTGAGCCGCCATTGTCAGGTAACTGAGCAGGCACCGTACCAGGCGCTATACTGCTGGCATGATCCGGGAGTACCTAGAAAAAGCGCTAGCACGCGCCCACTATGAGCTTATCGACGATGAGGAGCCGTTCTATGGCGAAGTCCCTGAGCTGCCAGGGGTGTGGGCTACGGGCAAAACCCTGGAGGCGTGCCGCAGCCAGCTGTCCAGCGCACTCGAGGGGTGGCTACTGCTGAGGCTTCACCATCAACTGCCGATACCTGAACTGGACGGGATAACTATCACCATACCGAAAGCGCTACACGTTGCCTAAAATAATCCCGGTAAGTTGGCGCGACCTTGTCCGGCGGCTTAAGCGTCTGGGCTTTACCGGGCCGTTTGAAGGGGGGCGGCACCCCTACATGATCAAAGGCGAGCGCGGCGCTAGTGTCTAAAACCAGACTCAACGCTTACCCCACGCTATTTTCAAAATCTCCCGGGTCTGTCTGGCATCCAGGCTAGGGTCGTCACCAGCGCCTACGGACACGAACTGCCGGTGCGGGCGTGACAGGTAGCCGGTCAACGCCTCTTCGAGCAGCGCCTCGGGTGGTTTCCCCATCCGCGCTGCGGCGTCTTTGAGCTGACGCGCTAGCTCATCGCTCAGATAAACCGCTTGCGACATGCTTCAAGTATAGCGTAAGTAAGGAAGCTATACCTAACTAACCAGAGGGCGGATGGTGTCACCCTGAGCGAAATGTCACCCTGAGCCCTTCGACATCCTGCGATCCTGCGTGATCCTGCGGGTACTCGCAGGACGCAGGATGCGCCGCAGGATCAGGGCAAACAGGATAGGCTCCGCAAAGGCGCCGCCCTGAGCCAGGCAAAGGGGTCTCGGATTTTTCGCTGGCGGGATTCTTCGTCGCTGCGCTCAGAATGACAGAGGGGGCGCTCGGCCCTAGCCGATCTCAAGGAGCGGCTCCCCACGCTTCAAGGCGGCGAGGATGTCGACCAAAAGCGGCGCAAACCAGCGCAATAAAGCGTCCTTGCGGGTATTCCCAACGCGAATCCAAACGATGGCGGGGCCGGTTGCTGCGAGCGCACGGCGGAGCGCAAAATCTTCGTCCTTAGTGACGATAACCAAGCCGTGGAGCACGGCGTAATCCCAAATCATCCGATCATCTGCGCCGGCAAATCCGAGGTCAAGCACATGCTCTGCTTGGCACCCCTGCTCCATGAGCCACCGCGCCAGGGCTGGGGGGAGTTGAGCATCGATCAAGAAGCCCACTAGGCAACTCGTAGCACCGGATGATCGCTCTGCTTGGCGGCAAACTCCAGGGCGGCGGTGATGTCCTCAGCTTCCAGGTAAGGATACTCTGCCAGGATCTCATCATGACTCGCTCCGGCTGCCAGCAGCTCGAGGATATCCTTGACGCGCACCCGCAACCCACGGATGCAGGGCCGCCCGCCGCACTGCTCGGGACGGATGGTGATGCGGTGCAGTTGGCTCAGGCCCTTATCCACCTCGACCTCAGTGTACACGAGGCGGCTGGATGTCGTCGCGTTCTGTCCGAAAGTTGCAGGTTTTTAGCATGAGCGATCCCGGCCCTTAGGGAGACCCCTTCCCACACCCTCCCCCTATCTAGGGGGAGGGCCGGGGTGGGGGTGCGGAGGGCCGGGGTGGGGGTGCTGAGGGACAAAGTGCTCGTAACGACAACCCGTTTGTCATCGCGAGGCGCGCAGCACCGTGGCGATCTCGGAGCCGGCGCGAACGGAAACAGTGCTTGGCGGGGTGGCTTCGCTTCATGGGATTCTTCGTCGCTGCGCTCCTCAGAATGACAAAGGGGGCGCTCCTCAGCGGTGCGCAAGCGCACCCTACTTAAGGTCAAAAATCTCCTTGACAGCCAGCTAAGGCGGAGGCTAAACTGATTCTTAGTCACCAGGGGTGCCTTGCGGCTGAGAGGACTAAGTCCAACCCTGAGGAACCTGATCCAGGTCATACTGGCGTAGGGAGCGTGACGGTTCATAAAGTCCGCGCCCGGTCCCCTTGGTGAAAGAGACCAAAGGGGTTTTTTATGTATCAGCTCAACCTAGGCCACCCGTGATCGGCGCCCGCTTCGCCCTCTACCCGATGACGGCTGACTTTGTGCCGGTCATCCTGAAGGCTCTTGAGGCCATGAGCGAGTTCCCTCTGGAGCGCAAAACGGACGACATCTCCACCTTCTTAAGCGGCGAGGAAGGGACGCTCTTTAAGGCGCTAGCGGCGGCGTTTGAGCAGGCCAGCGCCGGCGGCGAGCATGTGGTGATGAGCCTCACCCTGTCGCGGGGCTGTCCGGGGGAGCCGGGCGAGGACCGCTGCGATCCGACACCGGCCCAGGCTGAGGCGGCACGACCTGAGCCGAGAGCCTCCGGCCCGCAGGTCGCCTGCCAGTTCTCCCTCTATCCGCTCGGCCTAGCGGGCTACATGGAGGTCATCTATCAGCAGGTCGCGGCGGCGCAGCGCAGCGGCGCGGTCAAGGTTGTGCCGCAGCACTTCTGCACCCGGCTCGAGGGGCCGCTCGCGGCGGTGCTGGGGCAGCTCCGTACAGCTTTTGATCAGGCCGCGGTACACACCCCCCACGTGGTCATTCACGCCACCCTTTCGGCCCATAGCCCGACCGGCCGCTAGCGTGATCCGGCACTCCGCTCACCCGCAGGCACCCGGTCTCGAGGTGACAGACCTCAACAAATCTTTCCTGCGCCGTGGGGACAGGCTCGAGGTGCTGCGCGAGGTCTCCTTAACGGTGCCGCCCGGAGGCTTTATCAGCCTGCTCGGGCCGAGCGGTTGCGGTAAGAGCACGCTCTTAGAAATCGTCGCCGGGCTTGCTTCCGCCGACCGGGGCACCGTTAGGCTCGACGGCCACGAGGTGCGGGGAGCGGGCGCTGCCGGCTACATGCCGCAGCGCGACCACCTCCTGCCCTGGCGGACCCTGTTGCAGAACGTCATGCTGGGCCCTGAACTGCGGGGGCAGAGCGGGCCGGTAGCCGAGCAAGAGGCCCGGGAGCTGCTGGCGCACTTCGGTTTAGCGGGGTTTGAGGCGAGCTATCCAGCGACCCTCTCCGGCGGCATGCGGCAGCGTGCGGCGTTGCTCAGAACCGTCATGTACGAGCCGCGCTGGCTGCTCCTTGACGAACCGCTGAGCGCCCTGGACGCGCTGACCAGGCTCGAGCTTCAGGACTGGCTGGCCCGCTTGGTAGCCACCCTCGGCTCGAGCGTGCTCTTGGTTACTCACGACACTCGCGAGGCGCTGCTGCTCTCCGATGTGATCTACCTGCTGTCTGAGCGGCCCGCCACCGTCCGGGGGCGCTTTGTGGTGCCAGGGTCGAGGCCGCGTGCGGCGCTGGAGCTGACCTCGCCCGCCATGGTCCAGCTCGAAGGGGCGCTGATGAATGCGCTGTTGGTCAAGGCATGATGACGCCTAATCAGACCGCTCAGCAGCTAGCCGCCCCGCCCAGGCGGACCGCCAAGCTTAGGACGTGGCTGTACCAGGCACTGGTGCGCTTGGGCCCCGCCGCCCTGCTGGGCGCTCTGATCCTGACCGCCTGGCAGCTCTACGTTACGACCTCGGGTGTGCTGCCCACCGTGCTCCCGGCGCCCACCCGCGTGGCTATGGCGCTTTACACCAACGCGGAACTCCTCTTGCAGCACGCCCTGGTCACCCTCGCCCAGACGGCCCTCGGCCTGGCTATCGCGGTGGTCTCAGCCCTCATCTTAGCTCTAGCCATCGACAGCTTTGCGCTCTTGCGGCGCGCCCTCTACCCTTGGCTGGTCGCCTTTCGGACGGTGCCCATCATCGTGCTGGCGCCCTTGATGCTGATCTGGTTCGGCTTTGGGATGCTGCCCAAGGTGCTGCTAGTTAGTTTCTTCTGCTTCTTCCCGATCGTGGTGGCCACCGCCGACGGCCTTGCCCGCAGCGACCCCGAGCTGCTGAAACTGCTGCGGGCGATGAAAGCGAGCCGCTGGCAGGTCCTGCGCTTGGTGCGCTGGCCGACCGCCCTGCCGAGCTTCTTTTCCGGGCTGCGGATCGCCGCCGCCTTTAGCGTGGCCGCTTCGGTCTTTGCCGAGTATGTCGGCGGCTATGCCGGGCTCGGCGTGCTGATGCTGATGGCCACTAACGCCCGCGCTACCCCGCTGGTCTTTGCCGCAGTCGTCCTGACCGCGCTCGCCAGCTTCACCCTGTTCGCCTTGGTGAGCGTGATCGAGCGCCGCACGGTGCCCTGGCAGCACCGCTAGGAGGAATCGCCCATGAACCCACCATGAAAACTGGGCGACCTTCAGCGAAGCGCCGAGCGAAGGCGTACGTGGGGTCGCCCCTACTTGAATACTTGAATACTTGACTACTCGAATACTTGACTACTTGAATACTGATTTCTGGAGGATACCCATGAAACACCTTAAGCTAACCCTGATTCTCGTTATTGGGCTCCTGCTAAGCGCCGCCAGCGCTCAGCCCCACCGCCTCAGCCTGGCGCTGGACTGGGTTCCCAACACCAACCACACCGGCCTCTACGTGGCGCTGGCCAAAGGCTGGTACGCCGAAGAGGGGCTCGAGCTGACGATCTTCCCCTTTGCCGGGGTGGCGCCCGCCGTGCTAGTCGCAGCCGGTCAGGCCGATGTCGGTATCGGCGGTACGCAGCGGGTCTTGGGCGCGGCAGCGGTAGGTGAGCCGGTAGTGGCGATTGCCGCTATTATCAGCACCAACACGGCAGCGCTAGCGGTGCTGGAGAGCTCAGAGATCATGTCGCCCAAAGACCTCGACGGCAGGCTTTATGCCGCCTTCGGCGGCCCGATTGAGCGGCCCATCATCGAGGCGGTTATCCGTCATGCCGGCGGCGAAGGCAACTTTGACAGTGTCATCTTGGGAGTAGGAGGTTTTGACGCGCTGTTGGCCGGGCGGGTCGACTTCGTCTGGCTCTATGAAGGCTGGCAGGGCGTGCAGGCCAGGCGCGAGGGGGTCCCGCTGCGCTTCTTTAACTTTACCGACTTCGGCATCGCCGACCACTACAACCCGGTCTTCTTAGCCAGCCCTCAGGGTATTGAGGAGAACGCCGAGGCGCTCCGCGCTTTTCTGAGGGCGACCGCGCGCGGCTACGAGTTTGCCGCCGACCACCCGGAGGAGGCGGCCCGGCTGATGATCGAGACGGCTCCGCCGGGCTCGTTTGTCGATCCCGGCCTGGTCTACGACTCTCAGGCCTTTGTGTCGCAGTTCTATCGTAAGCCAGGCCTCCGCTGGGGGGTCATGCACCACGAGAACTGGCAAGGGTTCACGCAGTTTCTGCTCGAGGCTGGGGTGCTAACCGATGCCGACGGCCGGGTGGTCAGTTCGCTCGACATCGGCGCCTTATACACCAACGAGCTGCTCCCGCTAGGAGAATAGCGGGGATTGGGTGGTTCCCGACACAATCCCCGAGGCATGCGTGTTGTAGGGGCGACCGGCCGGTCGCCCCTACCAGAACCAGATCGGATTTTAGAGTTACGGTAGCTATGCTAATCTCTGGCATGCCTGACCTTCAGATTCTGGGCATCCCACTCGATCTCGGCGCCGGGCGGCGCGGCGTAGATATGGGCCCGAGCGCCATGCGCCTGGCCAAACTGGACAGCACCCTGGCAGCGCTAGGCCATCACCTGGTCGACCTGGGCAACGTCGCGCAACCGGTGCCTGAGGCTCTTACCATCGGCCCGACGCTCCCGTATATCGAGGCCATCGCCACCGCCTGCCGGCAAACCTTCGAGGTGCTCAAGGCCACTCCAACCGGCAACTTCCCCATCGCCCTGGGCGGCGATCACTCCATCGCCATGGGCTCAATCGCCGGTGTAGCGCAAGCCGGGCGCACCGGCATCTTGTGGATCGATGCCCACGCCGACCTCAATACCCCTGACACCAGCCCGAGCGGCAACATCCACGGTATGCCGCTAGCACACCTGCTCGGCTACGGCGACCCGCGCCTCTTAGGCATCTGGGGGGGTGGCGCCTGCGTGCAGCCCCAGGACATCGTCTTAATCGGCATCCGCAACCTCGACGAAGGCGAGCGGGCGCTCATCCGCGAGCTGGAGATCACTACCTACACCATGAAGGATATCGACCGGCTCGGCATCGCCCGCGTCGCCGAAGCGGCGCTGGCTAAACTGGCCAATCTCCCGCGCCTGCACGTGTCTTTTGACGCCGATGTGCTCGACCCCAGCGTCGCCCCCGGCGTCGGTACGCCGGTGCCCGGCGGGCTCAGCTACCGCGAGGCGCACCTGTTAATGGAGCTCTTAGCCGACGCTAAGCGGGTCACCAGCCTCGATCTGGTAGAGGTCAATCCGATTCTGGATATCCGGAATAATACCGCTCAGGTGATGGTGGAGATGGCGGCTAGCCTGTTGGGCAAAAAGATCCTCTAGGGCCCCTTGTGCCATACTCCGTACTCGGTTAGGCTTGAGCCGTGCTGAGCATCTGCGTCATCCATTACCGCACGCCGGAGCTGCTGCGCGAGTGCTTGACCCGCCTAACGCGCTACGCTGCGGGGGCTACTGTGATCGTCATTGACAACGCTTCGCCGGAGCCGGTGGCGCCGTGGCTGCCAGCGTTCCCCAAGGTGCAGTTGGTACACGGGCGCAACCACAGCCTAGCTGATGCCGTCAACTTAGGACTGGCCCAGACAACTACTCCGGTAGTAGCGCAGATGAACGCTGATGTCTTGATCGAGGCCGAGACCTTCCCGGCCCTGCTCAAAGCGCTGTCGGCGGCGGCGGTCGGCATGGCCGGGCCGCGCTGCTTTACCCCGGACGGCCGCCTCCAGCACCAAGGCCCGCTGTATGCCTGGCACCACGCCCGGCTGACCCGGCAGGGCGGGAGCGTCACGGTACCGTGGCTCTCCGGCGCTTTGCAGGTGATCAAACGCGAGGCGCTGGACAAGGTCGGCGGTATGAACCCCAACTTCCGCTTCTATAACGAAGACCTGGAGTGGTGCTGGCGCTTTCGGCAGGCGGGCTATCAGTGCCGCCTCGTCAATACGCCGGTGGTACACGTGGGCGGGAGCTCGACCCCTGCCGACCCGGCCTTCTTGATCGAGGGGTATCGCGGCGGCTACCTGCTGTCGCAACTGACCCGGCCCGCCTGGTATCGCGCTGCGCACCGGCTGGCGGTCACGGTAGAGGCGGCGCTGCGCCGACGCCTCTCCCGCTCGCCGTCCCGGCGCGAGGCGTATCGGGCCATCCTGCAGATGTTCCGCTATCAGCAGTTTGACCAGAGCCCTTTTGGCGAGTCTTTAAACCTGCGCAATCCGCACTTTCTGCCGCCACCGGTCTCCAGATAGTAGCAGCACTGGTTGAGCCATCACAGTCAGCTGGTTAGGGGACTGCCCGCGGTTGCGCGCGTGTCTGCCTTGCGTTCTGAACGCTGTAGCAAGTATCATCTGGTTTGATCCTGCGGGTGCTCGCAGGACTACGAATCGTTGCCTATCCTGCGGTTTACTCGCAGGACGTCTTTGCGGAGATGATACCGGCGCCTAGCCGACTCAGCATTTGTGAAAACCGCTGTGGGGACTTCTGAAACCAGGCAGAGCACCGCTCGGGGAAGAGTAGTATGAGGCTGTGAAGCCCCTGGAGTATCTTCAGCCTCAACTGCCCGCCATCCTGCAAGACCTCGAGGCCATCGTCACCCTTGAAGCTCCCTCCCACGACCTGGCGGGCCTCGACCGGGTCGCCCGGTGGCTAGCCCAACACTTTGGTCCCTTTGGCCCGTTGGAGCGTATGGAGACCCCAAATGGGCCGCTAGTTCGGGTCTTGGTGCCGGGCTCGAGCCAGCGGGTGCTGGTGCTGTGCCATTTCGATACCGTGCATCCGGTAGGAGCTTTTGCCCTGCCCTGGCAGGTGGAGGGTGACCGGGCCTATGGCCCCGGCGTCTACGATATGAAGGGCAACATCGTGCAACTGCTGTGGGCTTTGCGCACTCATCAGGCTTTGGGGCTGGGGTGGCCGCAGCTCGAGCTGCTCTTTACCCCCGACGAGGAGGTGGGCTCGCAGCATAGCCGCCAGGCCATCGAAAGCGCGGCCTTGCGCAACGACCTGGTGCTGGTGCTGGAAGCTCCGATGGGCAACGGCGACCTCAAGGTGGCCCGCAAAGGGGTGGGCCAGTACCAACTTGCCGCTCACGGCAAAGCAGCTCACCAGGGGGTGGAGCCCGAAAAGGGGGTCAATGCCATCGTTGAACTTTCGCATCAGATTGCCAGCGTTATGGCCCTGCAGGATTGGGAGAAAGGTACTACCCTCGGCCCCAACGTCATCAAGGGTGGCACCACCAGCAATGTGGTGGCGGCCTCGGCCACGGTGGAGATAGATCTCCGGGTCTGGACGATGGCCGAAGCCGAACGGGTGGAGCGCGAACTCAAAGCCCTGCAACCGGTGCTACCAGGCGCTACTCTCACGGTGACGGGGGGCCTGAATCGCCCACCTATGGAGCCCAGCCCGGCCTCGCTCGAGCTGTTCGAGCTGGCCCGGCGCAGCGGTGCCGAAGTAGGGTTGCAACTTGGCCCTGGACGGGTGGGGGGCGGTTCGGATGGCAACTTTACCGCGGCCCTGGGCGTACCCACCCTGGACGGGCTGGGCTTGCTCGGCGAGGCTGCCCACCAGCTCAGCGAGAATGTCTATATCCCACAAATCCCGGCCCGCATCGCCCTGCTCTGCGGCGTTTTGAGCGAGCTGTCAAGCGCCTGAAGCTTGGCCAGGCCCTTCAGCGCTCTTATCAAGCATTGCCCATGAACTACCGTTGCCCATCAGCACAGCCTTGTCCTGAGCGCAGCGCTTGCACTGAGCCTGCGAAGTGAAGCGGCCGAGGGTTCACCCCGATGGGCGAAGCCGTATCAGCGAAGCGTCGAGCGAAGGCGTATCAAGGGCGAGAACAGGGCGGCCATGTGGTCACCCTTGCTCGAATACTTGAATACTTGAATACTTGAATACTGTTTTGGGCCGATCTTTCGAGTTCTCTCGCCAGTCGTCAGAGTAAATTTCTTGACAAGAGTCGCTTTTTTCGCTAAAGTTATCTTGTTAAAAACTACTGATGGGTGTAATTTGCGCTATGGCAGACGCAAAGGTATTAGCAAAAGGCTTGAAGCTGCTAGAAGAGCTGGCAACGAGCGCGGAGGGGAAGACGGCGCTCGAGCTTGCCAGCCTGCTTGGGGTTCATAAGAGCAACGTCTATCGCTATCTGAACACCCTGCTTGAGACCGGCTATATCCAAAGCAATAACCACGGACGCTATCGGCTAGGCAGAAAGATCCTGGAACTAGGCAGTCGGCTGCTACAGCAGATGCCGCTGCGCGAGACCGCTCGCCCGTTCCTGCTCAAACTTAGCGCGGAAACGGAGAAGGTAGTTCACCTATGCGTGCTGGACGGCCCTGAAGTAGTCTACCTGGATAAGGTCGAGACCCAGCGGAGCCTCCCGATCATGTCGCGCATCGGCGGGCGCGCCCCGGCCTACTGCACCGGGGTAGGCAAAGCGCTATTGAGTGGGCTGCCGACCGATCAGGTGGTCTCCCTGCTGCGCCGATTCCCTCCAGTGCGCAAGACCGCTACTACCATTACCGACCCTTTGCAGCTACTGGAGGAGCTAACGGCAACCGCCGTGCGCGGCTATGCCATCGACAATGGAGAGCATGAAGAATGGATCAAGTGCGTCGCTGCGCTAATTAGGGGCAACGGCGGCGAAGTTATGGGGGCGATCAGCCTGACCGGACTAGGGCGGGAGTTCGACGAGCAGGGGGAGCTCGAGCGGCTGGGCGACGCAGTTACCACAACAGCAGCGGAGATCTCACGGGCGTTGGGATACGCAGGGGTGAAGCTATGAGTGGCGCCGCCAGGGAAGTAGCCCTTGATGCCGGGTCTGAGAACCGGTCTGTCGTTTACCCAGTTAATGATCAAGGGGGTGCGCTGGGGGCTGTTGGCGCTGAAAGGGGGTGTTACTGACGCGATCTTTAAGCACAGGGATAAAGCAACGAGCCAACAGCAGCCCTGAGGAAACAGGGAGAAATGAGGAGGCATGAGAGGCATGAAACGTCTGTTAGTCTTAGCGCTTATAGGTCTTACCTTGGGGTCTTGGGGTTTGGCGCGACCGCTGGAAATATGGCAGAACATAACCTTCTCCCCGACTTTTAACGAGGCGCTCTCCGCCATGGTTCGCGAGTGGGCGGCAGAGACCGGCACCGAAGTGAACCTGGTTACGCTGCCGGATAGGGTTTTCAACGAACAACTGCTTCACGCTATTGAGACCCGTGTCACCCCCGATCTCGCCCTGGTAGCGGAGTTCGGCGATGCTCTGGCTCATGCCGCCGGCCTGCTGGCACCCGTCGACGACGTCGTCGAGCGACTTGGCCGCGATAACTTCTGGCCGGCAGCGCTCACGGCTATGTACCTGCCCGATCCGGAGACCGGTGAGAACCGCATCTTCGGCCTGCCCATCCTGATGGAGCCGTTCTATTGGCACATCCGCACCGATCTGCTCGAGCAGGCCGGCATTCAGATACCCGAGCATCCCACTTGGGAGTGGCTGCTAGAGGCGGCCAAAGCGGTACACAATCCGCCACATGTCTATGGGCTGCCGATCACGCTCGGCGTCGGCATGGACACCCCCACCATGCTCTATTACTTCGTCGCCCTCTATGGCGGTGGCTTCGTTACCGAGATATCCCCTACCGGTGCGGACATCTTTAACACCGAACCGACCTGGCGGCTGTTTGACGACCTTAAGCAGTGGTGGCGAGATGGGCTTATCCCGCGGGATAGCGTCGCTTGGGGCGACATCGATAACAACATCGCCTTCATGGAGGGCCGGGCTTTTGCCATCCACAACCCGACCACCGTCTTGGCTACGATGATAGCGCAGAACCACCCCCTGCTGCCGGTCACCGGTGTTATCAACATCCCCCCGGTGATTGAGGCCAAAGAGTCGGTTATGGTATTCCGGTCGACGCCCGAGCGCGAAGCCTTGGCCCAGGATCTGCTCTACCACATCCTGTCCGATGCCGAGCGGCTAAGGATCGAGATCTCGGATAATGCCGGGATGTACGGTCTGCCGCTCTTCAAGAGCCAGGGCGATATCGTCTCCCAGATGATTCGGGATCGGGTGGGCGTGTATAAGCACGCGCTGCACGATCTGGTAGAACCCATTAGACGCGGTGAGTTCTATATGTGGTGCAATACCATACCGTTCCCCTATGGCCAAGCTCATCCGGCCTGGGAGGCCATCTGGGGCGCTGGGGAGATTCCGCGGTTCCTATCCAGACTGGTGCTGGAAGATGTGGATTCCAGAGCCATGGCGGCCGAAATGGCGGCCTGGATGAACTCGATCCTGGCTAGGTGGGCAGAGTAGTAAATAGGGGGCGGGTTGCCGCCCCCTTATTTTTAAAGGCAGAGTGTCAATGAAAAAATTAGAGCCGTATCTGTATGTGGCGCCTGCGGTAGTGATCGTCGGCTTGGTCTTGGTCTTTCCGCTCTTATACACGTT
>JAGXSJ010000058.1 GCA_018333895.1 Truepera sp. | reverse complement strand
TGATTCATTCCTTTTTACGAACAAGCGCCTGATCCTCGTCGACAAGCAGGGATTGACCGGAAACAAGGTGGAGTATCACTCTCTGCCGTACAAGAGCATAACGCACTTCGCGATCGAGACGGCTGGCCATTTCGACCTCGACGCCGAGCTGAAGATCTGGATCACGGGGAATCCAACGCCGCTCCAGAAGAAGTTCACGAAGAAGCTTAGCATCTACCAGGTCCAGGCGGTGCTCGCCCACTATGTGCTCCGGTAAAGGGTGTCGCATAACCAGCCTCTGCAGCCGACCGGCTCCGCCGGCGGCTGAGTGGCAACGTTAGACAGCCTCGAACGGGATACGTCACGTGGAGCTTGAGCAGTTCTTCAAAGACTTCCAGGACCATCTGGCTCCTCGGCTCGATACCTGCGAGCAGGCGGTCTACCTATACCTCTTTCGGCACACGCGCTTCATCGGCTTGGAAGAGGCCGTCATTGGCTTCAAGTCCGCTCGGCGCCGCGTCGGGCCAAGGCGCGCTCGACCGGTGCTTAAGAGAGAGGTGCTAGTCAAAATGCTTGAGTCGCTTCGCCTACTCCTTAGCGCTTCGTAATGAGCATCTACTTCTGGAGATGGCCAGAGACCTATTATGCCTCCCAACCACCTGCCAGGTACCTGCGGTGGTTCGCTGCATGGCTCGCCTTGGCGGCAGTGCTGTACCTGCTGCTCTGGCTGACTGTCAATCTAGCGCAGGAGAGCAACTCACGAGGATACGTGTCGCAGAGCATTTTCTTTGTTTCGCTTACCGGCCTGCTCCTCACCGCAGCAGGCAATCTGTATCGCAACCTATCTCGCCGCGCTCTATCGGATGAGGGCGAGCCGACGCGGCCGGACAACGCTCGCACCGCTGTAGGTGCGTGGGTTACGATCACGAGCCTCCTACTGGCCGGATATATACACTTTTTGTGGCTTTCGGTCGGGCATGGCCCGTTCATGGCGTTTCCACTTGCGTTAACGATTTTCGGGGCGGCTGTTGGGGTGTGGTTCATGATGCCTCACTCCAAGGCCAGGGGTTGAGGGCCCTCCCCTTGGATTTCCAACTCTACCCCTCCCGGAGCCATGAGGGTCAGGAGCACGGCAATTGGCACGTCTTTGCGCGGCGAAGTCGTAGCGACCGGGAGCCAGGTATTTCGTTGACTTTCAGGCCGTTGAGTTTAAGGATGGAGACAAGGCTAAGGCTTTCAGTATCTGGTTTGAAGTTGAGGGCGATAGATACTATGCCTTCCGGGGTGCTAAGCCCTGCGACCGCTATCCGATCCCTGCTGACTGCCCTAGCGCGTTTATGGACCAACTGACGCAGTTCCTCGAAGAGGCTGCTCACGCGCCAGCGAGTTCCTCTGTTAAGAGGTCGGCCTTGAGGCTTATTATGAGCTGCTCGAGCTTTATGAGCTCGTCGAGTTCGGCTGCTTCGACCTCGCCCAGAAGGCCGGCGCGATTTAAGTCGAGGAGCCGCTGCATACGCGCATGGGCGCGCGGCGAAACCTGATAAGCATGAACGTCCTGGACCGAGGGGCTGGTCGCAAGAAACTCGATGACCTCACTGGCCGTCTCAGCCGCCGAGGTCTTCAGCTTCAGCAAGCTGATCTCGATGATGGTCGGCAACCAGCGACCAAAGGGCTCGACCCGCTTCGCCAGCTCGTCGGGAAGGGCATAGACCGATTTTATATCCCACACGGGCGAAGGTAGTTCGTTACTACGTTCACGTCATGCGTAGGGGCGGGCTTCAAACCCGCCCCTACAGGCGATTCAAGGTTTCAGCTGTGCCCGCGCAAAGTACAGCAGACGGCCAGAAGCGCTACTAGGTGAGCCGCGCACAGCTGGCCGAAGTGGGCGAGCTGCTGCCGGAGAGTTAGACGAGCTTTCTGGTCGCGCCACCCGCCTAGCGTAGCCGAGTGGCGTTGGCTTAACACCCCTGGGACTACGGTGACATGAACCGCCCCTTCCGCGCCCGATATGCACCATGATGCAATGATGCTATGATGAAGCCATGCGTACCACCATCAACCTGCCCGACGACTTGCACAAGCAGGCGCAATCGCTGGCTCGAGACAGCTCGCGTACCCTGAGCGAGACGGTTGTCGACCTCATCCGGCGCGGGCTGGCGCAGACCACGGAAGCAGAGCTTGGCCGCAGCAGCCGGACCGGCCTTCCCGTGGTACGGCTTGGCACCATCGTCACCACCGACGACGTCCGCGCCCTGGAAGACGACGGGTGAGCCTCCTTCTGGACGCCAACGTGCTCACCGCCCTGGTCGTGGCCGACCACGTTCACCATCACGCGGCCGAGCGCTGGTTTGCCAGCAACGAGGAGCGCTTTGCCACCTGCCCGATGACCGAGGGCAGCCTGCTGCGCCTGCTTATCCGCAAAGGCCAGTCGGCCAGCGCCGCCAAGGCGCTCCTGGCGGGGGTGGCGGCACATCCCCGCTACGAGTTCTGGCCGGGCAGCCTGTCCTACCGCGAGGTCGCGATGACCGGGGTGATCGGACATCGCCAGGTCACCGACGCCTATCTCGCTCAGCTCGCACGCGCCCGTCAGGGCCGCCTGGCGAGTTTCGACCAGGGCCTGGCCAAGCTCCACCACGACGTCGTCGAGCTGGTTCCGACGCGCTAAACCCGTCTTCCGTCGACCTCGTTGGGCGAAACAGCATATAACCGCCATATAACCGGGCCTCCTCTGGTCAGAGGCTAGAGGAGGCCCGAATCGTGAAAATAGCCCTGACCTATCGCTTTTGCCCGCGCTGCTGCCGGGCGGTGCCGGAAGCGTCCGAGGAGGATTATTGCCCCAACGACGGAGCCATGCTCCTGAACGCCTGCCCCGCCTGTCAGGCGCCCATCGCCTCGCCCTACAGCTGCTTCTGCGTCAAGTGCGGCTGCGACTTTGCCTCCTCCGTACCGAGAGGAGGTGAACGTGACCAGAACTAGAACCCTCGCCATAGCGCTTAGCGCCTGCGGCGGCAGCAAAGAAACCCCCACCCCGAGCGGCGCCACCTGGGACCGGATCCATTGGGACAGCGCCGACTGGCAATAACAATAAAAGGAGAGACGAGATGAAAGGAAGAAGCCTTACCTACCTGCTGTTCGGCGCCTTGCTGGTCATGCTCGGTATCGAGCGCAACCCAAAAGCCGGTGGGTACAAGACGGCCGCCATTCCTGCCGGTGCGGGGTGGTGGTTCCTCAACCCGTACACCGTGGGGGAGTGAGGAGATTGCTATGATCAGGCCGTTCCTGCTTTTGATGTTTCTCGGCTTGTCTGCAGGGAGTACAGCCTGCATATCGACGGGCAAGCCGACAATCACAGCTCTGAGCGCGGTGCCGGGACGGAGGGTAACGACCGTGACAAGGTCGCCTTGACCTGCCGCCACTGAATATGTACAGTACAACTGTACTTATCTGGAGGCTATATGTCCATTGAGACAACCTACACGCACGCCCGCGCACATCTTGCCGAACTCTGCGACGCTGCGGCCCAGGACCGGCAGATCATCATTATCCGCCGCCGCAACGCCGAGGACGTCGCCCTGATTGCCGCTGACGAGCTCTCGAGCCTGCTCGAGACCGCGCATCTGCTCCGCTCGCCCCGGAACGCCGAGCGTCTACTGAGAGCTCTAGCAAGGGTCAGAGAGCGGGGCGAGGAGCCCATGGGCCTGTCAGCGTTGCGCCGCGAGGTAGGGCTTGAAGAAAGCGCGCCGTAGTGAGCCTGGAGCGCGTGAGGCGGTGTTCCATCCTGAGTTTCGTGAGGATCTGCGCTACTGGGTGGAAACCGACCGGAAGCTGGCGTTGCGGATCTTGACCATAATAGAGGCAGTGCTCCGCGATCCGTTTGGCGGCATCGGGAAACCGGAGCCGCTGCGTTATCTTGGCGCCGACGCGTGGTCGCGTCGCCTTACGCAAGAGCATCGAGTAGTGTATGTGGTAAGTGAAGGTCGCGTCGAGTTTCTGCAGGCCCGCTACCACTACTGATGTCGGCCCGCAGCCCCGGTGCTAGGTCAGTCCGGCGGCCTCGCGCACCGCCCGGGCGATGGCCGAGACATCCTCGTCGCCGTAGCCGCTGCGCAGGTCATCAGCGGGGTTCATCCTTCACGGCACCGGGCACCAGGGCTGAGGAGCTGCGGGCAAGTCTGCGGTCAAAGGTCACCACCCTGCGCCCCTCCTGACGGGCCAGCTCGCGGAGAAAAACATCCGGGAACTCCAGTCCACTGCCGGGGTAGGCCGCGAGAGCTGCCAGGATAGCCCCGCCATCGCGCAGGTGGAAGACTCCCGCACTGAGCAGCAGTTCTAGCTCCTGAGCCACGGTCTTTGCAGGTAGGTTGTAGACCGACCCCTCTAGTACAAAGACCGCCTCGGCCACGTGCATGGGATGAACCTCCACTACTTGGCCGTCAGCTTCCAAGGTCTCTAGTAGCTGTAGCGCCGCTTGGAATTGCGCGGGTGGGTGTCGGGTCAGCAGCCGCAGCAGGAAGTTGGCATCGGCAACTAACGGCTCCATTCGGCAGGCTCAGGACAGGTCCATCGCTCGCGGGCTGCGGCCTTTTCGGCTGCGAACAGAGCCGCAGGCTCTAAATCGCGGCTGGGAAGATGACCCTGGAGTCCGGCCAGTACCTGGCGGATGCCCTTACGCCGGGGGGTCAGGCGCACAGATTGGCCTTCTAGTGTCACTAGCAGCTCATCGCCCGCTGCCAGGCGCAAAGCCTCCCGGACGGCTTTGGGTAGCACCACTTGGCCTTTGCTGGAAAGGTGGGTGTTGGACATGGCGCATCTTACCATATGTAAGAGCACCAGTCACGCAGTCACGTCGTCACGGGTGCGTCCTATTTACGGCGCGAAGGCGAGGAGGCGGGTAGCATTGAAGTCTATGAAAGGTTGTGCGGAGCATTGGTTGGAGCGCATCACCGCCATGCGATTGATACCCTCCTTGGACCAACGCATGCCGCCACGCTTCATGCGCGCGCCGATGACCGACTTGTTGGCGCCTTCGATCTGTCCTGAACCGATGGGATAGCCCTTGGCCTTGAAGTCGAAGTAGTCCATCTGATCAAGGCGTGTTTCAAGATAGCGCAGGGCAGCTTGCGCAGGTTCATCCCAGGT
>JAGXSJ010000057.1 GCA_018333895.1 Truepera sp. | reverse complement strand
TGCCGCCCGCCCAGGGTCTGCTCGGCAGCCTCTTGCAGCAGCTGAGCGAACAGCTCGCGGTGTTCAGGGGTATAGTGCTCGACCGAGAACTCCTGCACTAGGCTCAGGCTGGCCCCAGCGCGGAGCAGGTGCGCGGCCGCCTCGTGATCCTCGGGCCGGGTCAGCGAAAAGCTCAAGTTACCGGTATCTTCATGGATCCCCAATAGCGCCAGGCTGGCTAGCTCCTGCGGGATAACGATGCCGTTAGCCTTAAGCAGCAGCGTCAGGATGGTGGCGGTCGCCCCGACCGGCTGGTGCAGCCCCTTACCGGCCGGGATAGGGTTGGCAGGCAGCGGATGATGATCATAAAGCGTGACTGGCACCTGGCCGAGCAGTTGATCGAAGGGGGCGATGCGCTTGGAGTCGGCGGTATCGACCACGATCAGCTCGCTGACGCGCTCTAAAGCGATCTCGGCAGCTTCGATTAGCTTAAGCGGGTCGCGATAAAGGTGCACGAACGCCGCGACCTGGCTGTCCAGGCTGCCGAGCAGCACCGCTACCGAACCGGGATGGAGCAGCCGCGCCAAGGCCAGGCTGGCCAGGGCATCGAAGTCGGGCTTGTTGTGGCTGACGACGACCTTCACAGCTCCAGTTTAGCCCTCGCGGCTGGGGCACCAGGGCGCCAGCGCGCAGCCCGCGCAGTTGGGCTTTCTGGCTAAGCAGACCCGCCGCCCGTGCAGGATCAGGGCGTGATGGACAAAAATCCAGCGCTCCCGCGGGAAGAGCGCTGCGAGCTCGAGCTCCACCTTGTCGGGGTGGTGGTGTTGGGAAAAGCCCAGCCGCCGCGCTAAGCGCCCCACATGGGTATCAACGGCGATGGCGGGTCGGCCAAAGGCGTTGGCCAGCACCACATTGGCGGTCTTGCGGCCCACGCCGGGGAGCGCCAACAGGGCGGCAAAGTCGTCGGGAACCTCCCCGCCATGCCGCGCTACTAGCTGCCGCGCGGTGGCAACGATATTTTTGGCCTTGCTCCGGTACAGGCCGATACGCTGAATATATGGCGCGACCTCTGCTGGCATGGACTGGGCCAGCGCCGCCGCGTCGGGGTAGCGGGCGAACAGCGCCGGGGTAGCGGCGTTAACGCTGACGTCGGTGGCTTGTGCTGAGAGGATGGTGGCGATCAGCAGCTGAAACGGATTCCGGTGGTTCAGTTCGGTGGCGGCGTCAGGGTAGTGGCGCTCCAGTTCGGCTAATATCTGCGCGGCGCGCCGCCGACGGGCTGGCAAGGACTCACGCGGCATGAGCTATTCTAGCGGGATGGAAGTGGTAGCAGAGAGTGCGGGGGCCATCCGCGAGCGGATCTGGGCTAGCCTGATGCGCGCCAGGGTGGCGGTCTACCCGCTGCCGTGCCGGGGGCATCACCCCAACTTCCGCGGCGCGGGGGTGGCGGCGGCTAAGCTCGCCTCCTACCTGCTAGCAGATGGCTGGTTAAGCCCTGGCGACACCGTACTGAGCTACCCCGATTATGTGCTTAGGCCCCTGCGCCGCGAGCTGCTCAAGTCCGGCGTGAGCGTGGTGGTGCCGTCGCAGTACCGCCGTCACTGGCTGCTGCTACAGCCGGACCTGGTCGAGGCCAAGCAGGCCGCCACCATTCGCGGTGCCGAGCGCCAGGGCCAAGCTCTTACCGAGCTGCCCCCGGTGCGCTTGGCGCTAGTAGCCTGCGTCGCCTTTGACTTAGCGGGCCGGGCGCTCGACAAGGGCTACGGCTTTAAGCTACCGGCTATTAAGGTGCCGACTGTAGCGCTGGCGCATCCGCTGCAGCAGGTAGAAGCCGTATCTGAAGCCAATCTACACCTGAACCTGGTGGCGACGCCGGAAAAAGTATGCAATTTGGCATCATCAGGCGCGTCCCCTGTTGTAGCATAAGTTCGTAATGACCAGGTATCAGTAGCTGGAGGCGATATGCCGGTATTTGAGTACAAAGCCAGAGATCGCAGCGGTAAGCTTATTACTGCCACCATGGAAGCCGCCTCGCAGCGCGATGTGGCCGCCTCCTTGCGGGACAAAGGCTACTTCGTGGCAGAGATCAAGTCGCCCAAGAAGGGCTTGCAGGCCGACATCAAGCTGCCCAAATGGCTCGACATCGGTGGGCGGCCCGGTCTACGCGACGTCACCATCTTCAGTCGGCAGTTTGCCACAGTCATTAACGCCGGCCTGCCGGTGGTGCAGTCGCTGGCCATTTTGCAGCGCCAAGCCGACAAGCAGGGCTTCAAGGACGCCCTTAAAAAGGTCCGTGAAGACGTCGAGACCGGCATCCCGCTGTCCGATGCCCTGGCCAAGTTCCCCGGTATCTTTAACCGCCTCTATGTCTACCTGGTACGAGCCGGGGAGATCTCCGGTAACCTAGACGGCATCCTGGAGCGCATCGCTAGTTACCAGGAGAAGCAGATCGCCCTGCGCGGCAAGATCAAGAGCGCCATGACCTACCCGGTGGTAGTGCTGGTCATCGCCCTGGCAGTGACCTACTTTTTGCTCACCGGCATCGTGCCGCAGTTCGCCGGCATCCTGACTCAGCTCGGCGGCGAGCTGCCGTTCATTACCCGCATTCTCATTGCGATTAGCGACTTCTTGCTCTACCAGTGGTGGCTAATTGCCATCCTGGTGATCGGCTCGGTGGTGGGGCTGGGTTTTTACTACCGCACCAACAACGGGCGGCATGTGATCGACCGCTTCCTGCTAAACCTACCGGTACTGGGCCCGTTGGTGCAAAAGACCGCTATCGCCAGCTTTGCCAACACCTTCGGCCTGCTGCTAAAGAGCGGTGTCAACATCATCGAATCGATTGAGATCACCAAGGGAACCGCCGGCAACATCATCGTAGAAGACGTCCTGGACGAGGCCAAGATAGCAGTACAGCGCGGCGAGCAGATCAGCCAGACCTTGCAGGCGCACCCGCGCATCTTCCCGCCGCTAGTCAGTTCGATGGTGGCCATCGGCGAGGAGACCGGCGCGGTCGATAGCATGTTGGAGAAGATCGCTACCTTCTACGAGCGCGAGGTGGACGAGGCGGTAGACTCCCTAACTGCGGCGCTCGAGCCGATGCTGATCGTCTTCTTAGGGACCATCGTGGGCTTTATTGTGGCGGGGG
>JAGXSJ010000056.1 GCA_018333895.1 Truepera sp. | reverse complement strand
TTTTATGGAATCAACAGGTTCTTCGCAAACTGGATTTTCAATGTTCTCGGCTCGGCTGGCCGCAGGGGCCTTTCGCGAGCGCAAGGAGGATGATATAACGCCGTTGCGCTTCGTGTCAAGCCCCCCGCGACGGCGCGACGGAAGCTTAGTTGCAGCAAGTTCACCTTGCAGATCCTGCCGCCGCCCCGCTTCAACAACGACCAGAACGACAACAGTATAGGGGTAGTGCTGAGCTACGGAGATTTCCGAGCGGCGTTCCTGGGGGACGCCACCACGCGGACTCAACGCTACTGGCTTAGGCACTACCAGGCCCACCTGACCGATCTCGACCTCAGGCCGCCCACCACGGGGCGCGCACCGGCAACACGCCGGAGACAATGGCCACCTTGCGGCCAGCCAAGGTGGTAATCAGTGTGGGCGCTAACACCTACGGCCACCCCGCCCGCCAGGCGCTGGAGAGCTACGCTTCGGTCGGGGCGCGCATCTACCGCACCGACCAGCAGGGGCATGTGTCGGTAGTAGAGCCCGCCCTGACTGGGACTTTCCCGGCGCAGCAAGCGCCCTGGGCGCGGGCGTTAGAGCGCCTTAGCGACCTGCTGGCACTTTTCTAAACCACTTCAAACAGCGGCACGGCCCGCTCGCGGCGCAGGACCGTATGGCAGGCGCGGCAGCGCGGCTCGTAAGACTCGGCTGCCCCCACCAGGATCACCGGATCGTCATAGTGCGCCGGGTGTCCGCCGATTAAGCGCTGGGTGCGCGTAGCCGCCGCGCCGCAGGAGAGGCAGATGGCGGTGAGTTTATCGACCATCTCGGCGTGGGCCATAAGTCGCGGAATCGGCCCGAACGGCTCGCCGCGGAAGTCGAGGTCTAGCCCGGCCACAATCACCCGCTTACCCGCGTCGGCCAACGTCAGCGCCAGCGTCACTAGCTCCTCGGAGAGGAACTGTCCCTCATCGATGGCAACGACCTGGACGCCAGGCAGCAGACGGCAGCGCAGCTCGGCTTCATCACGGATCGCTACCGCCTCTAGCTTGCGCCCGTTATGCGAAGCGACCGCCACCGTGTCATAGCGGGTGTCGATGGCAGGCTTAAAGACCTGCACCTGTTGGCGCGCAATCAGCGCCCGGGTGACCCGCCGGATCAGCTCTTCGGACTTACCGCTAAACATGGGGCCGACGATCAGCTCGAGCCAACCCCCAACGAAAGGTTGCACAGACATGCTGTATGCTACCCCAATCACAGCCTCTAGCTAACAGCTAATAGCCGATACCGACTTCTGCTGAAGTAGCTAGCGCAGAAACTGCTGCACATCACGGTTGTGCTCTTCCAGCGTGAGGTTGGGGCGAAACTCGCGGTTGCGCCCGTGAAGGAAGAACAGGTAGCGCTCCCCTTGGGCATTTTCACGCTGCGGGTTCAATACCGACAGCAGCGCCGGGCGCCCGGGGTTGCTGATCGGGCCTTTAGGTAGGCCGACCCGGGTATAGGTGTTCCAGGGATGATCGCGGCGCAGATCGCCCGCGAGCACATCTAGCTCGGGCATACGCTTGCCGAACCCGTAGGCCACGGTAGGGTCGGCTTGCAACGGCATACCGATATCGAGCCGGTTGCGGAAGACTCCGGCAATGATCGGCATCTCCGCATCAGCGCCAGCCTCGGACTGCACGATGCTGGCCAGTATAACCCAGTCGTGTACCGAAAACCCCTGAGCGGCCAGCGCCTGGCGCACCTCACCAGTAAGCTCTTGTTGGAAGCGTCGCACCATCATGGCAACGACCGCCTCGGGGGTGCTGCGCACCGGAATATCGTAGGTGGCCGGGAACAGATAACCCTCTAGCGTAGCGCCTTCCGGCAGCCACTCGGGGGCCAGGTCGCCAGGGGCGGTAAAGAGCGCCATGAAGGTCTCGACATCGGCTAGGCCTGCCTCGGCCAGCCGCTCCGCCACATCGATGATGCGAAACCCCTCGGGGATGGTAACGCGGACAAGGCGCGGCCTCCCCCCCGCCGCCAAGGTTCTAGCTAGTTCGGGGGTGCTCATGGCCGGGCTGAGGTCGTAAAGACCTTCGCCGATGGCGGTGTCTAACCCTACAACCCGCAGATAGAGCGAGAACAACCCGGCCTCGCGGATGAGCCCCTCGGCTGCGAGGGCCACCGCGATCCGTGACGCCCCCCAGCCCGGCAACACCTCCAGCTCACGCAGGCGGGTGTCGTTAGCATCGAGTGGCGAGAGGAGCCACTGCACTCCGCCATAGCCGCCAACGGCTAACAGAATCACTAGCAGCGGCCACCAGCTACGACGCTTGGGGCGCAGTGTCACAGGCGCCTGGCTGGGCGAGGGAGCCTTCACGGTGTCTCCTGCATGAGGGTTTTAGTCAGGTAGCTCTCCAAGATCAGCACGGCAGCAGCCTCATCCTGACGCCCCTTCTCCTGGCGCTTAGTCTTGTTAAGACCGCTACGTCGCAGCTCCTGGGCGGCTAAGCGGGTAGTGAAGCGCTCGTCTTCAAAGGTTACCGCCATCCCGGAGCGCTCAAGGGCAGCGGCAAAGGTGCGAACCTTATTGGCCTGGTGCGACTCGCTACCATCAGTTAGGCGGGGCAGCCCGACGACCACGCGCTCGGTTTGCTCCTGCTGGCAGAGCGCCTGCACGGCGGCCACATCCTGGGCCAAGCTGGAGCGGGCAATCACGCCGCGTCCAAAAGCCAGCCCTAGCCCCACCTCGCCTACTGCCACGCCGATACGCGCGTCACCGACATCAAGCCCTAGCACCCGGCCAGCCATTCGATCACCGGTTGCCTTCGCTGGCGGCCAGGAGCTCGGGCAGCGCCGCCACAGCATCTGCCAGCCGGCCACTCTCCTTGACACCCGCCTGGGCCATATCAGGACGACCGCCGCCGCTCCCGCCGGCCCGTTTGGCGACCTCGCGGATCAGGTTGCCGGCGTGTGCGCCGCGCGCTTGCGCAGCAGCGGCGACCTTGGCCACCAACGTAGTGCCGCTGGCTACTACCACGATATCGGCTTGGAGCTTCTGCATTAAGCTGTCAGCCGCATTGCGCAGCGCTGGGGCGTCAAGCCCCTCGAGCAGCGCGGTGCTGTAGCGGAAGCCCGCTACCTCTTTTAGCTCACCGGCGCGGCTAGCCTGGGCCGCCGCTAACTTATCGCGCAGTTGCTGAGCCTCCTTTTGAGCAACCTTAAGCTCGCTCAGCAGCTTTTCGACCCGCTCCGGGAGGGCGGCTGGAGTGGTGCCGAGCTGCCGGGCAAGCTCGCTAGTGCTGCCGCGCAGCTCCTGGACGTAGCGCAACGCAGCACTCCCGGCAACCGCCTCGAGGCGCCGGACCCCCGCCGAGACCGCCTCTTCCGAGACGATATAGAGCGCGCCGATCTCACCGGTGCGGCGGACATGGGTGCCCCCGCACAGCTCGAGCGACTCACCCATCGCCACCACCCTGACCCGCTCGCCGTATTTTTCACCAAACAGCATCATCGCCCCGGCCTGACGCGCCTCGCTCAGCGGCACCTCTCGCCAGTTGACGGCCAAGTCGGCCTGAATCCAGCGGTTGACCAGCGTTTCAAGCTGCTTCAGCTCAGTGGGTTTAAGCGCCTGCGGGTGCGAAAAATCGAAGCGCAGCCGCTCTGGTGCCACCAGCGACCCCGCCTGGGCCACATGAGTTCCGAGTATGCTGCGCAGCGCGGCGTGCAGCAGGTGGGTAGCGCTGTGGTGCTTCTCGGTCTCGCGCCGGGCCGGATCGACGACGGCTTGCACCATCAGGCCGGGCTCGAGCCGCCCTCGCAAAACCTTGGCCTGGTGCAGATAGAGCCCCTGCTTGCTCTTGGTGGTAGTGCTGACTATGGCCTTGCCGCCGGGCCACTCGAGCGCACCCATATCGCCAAGCTGCCCACCCCCTTCGGCGTAGAACGGCGTACTGTCGAGGATGACGTGGACACTAACCCCCTCGCCCGCCACCGGCACCACCTCATCGCCATTGATCAGGGCCACCACCCGCGCTGGCAGGCTAAGCGTGTCATAACCGACAAAGCGCGTCTCGCCGTGCTCTTTGGCAATAGCCCCCAACGTATCTTTGCCGCTGCCAAAGAGCGCCCCCTGCTCCTTATCACCACGTGAGCGCTGCCGCGCCCGCTCACGCGCCGCCTCATAACCGGCGCGGTCGACCCTTACCCCGCGCTCGGCTGCCATCTCCTGAGTCAGGTCCAAGGGGAAGCCGTAGGTCTGCCACAGGTCGAAGGCCACCTCGCCGGCGAGGGTATCGCCGTCAAGCTCGCTCAAGAGGCGGCCAACGCGGGCTATGCCGGACTCGAGCGTGCGTAAGAACTGCTCCTCCTCGGTCTTGATGATCCCCATCACCCGCTCGCGGCCATCCGCCAGCTCAGGGTAGGCCGCGCCCATCGCCTCGATCACCTGATCGACCAGGCTATAGATGACCGGCTCGCGCAGGCCGAGCAGCCAGGCATGACGTGCGGCGCGGCGCAGCAGCATCTTGACGATATAGCCGGGGCCGTCGTTGGCAGGCATGATGCCGTCGGTGATGGCGAACGTCACGGCGCGGCTGTGGTCAGCGATTACTCGGTGCGAGACGCTGCTAACCCCCTGATAAGGCTGGCCCGAAAGCGCTGCTACGCGCTGAATGGTCGGCTGAAACAGGGCGGTGCGGTAGGCATCTTCCACCCCGGTCATCACCGCCGCCAAGCGCTCGAAGCCCAGCCCGGTGTCGATATTCTTCTGCGGCAGCGGGACTAGCACCCCGCCCTCTTGGCGGTCGAACTGAGTGAAGACCAGGTTCCAGATCTCAATAAAACGGTCGCCCGAGCCGGTGTTGGGGCCGGTCTCGTCCGGAGAGCCGTACTCCGGGCCGCGGTCATAAAAGATCTCCGAACAGGGGCCGCACGGCCCGTTTGGCCCAGCCGTGACGGCATTAGCCGGCCAGAAGTTCTCGTCCTCGCCCCAGCGCGAAATCCGCTCCTTGGGCACCCCCACCTCGTTAGCCCACACCGCATAGGCCTCGTCATCGTCAAGATAGGTGGTGACATACAGCCGCTCGGGGTCAAGCCCCAGCCACTCCGAGCTAGTCAAAAACTCCCAGGCCCACAGGGCGGCCTCTCTCTTGAAATAGTCGCCGAACGAAAAGTTCCCCATCATCTCGAAAAACGAGTGGTGGCGCAAGGTCCGCCCCACGTTCTCGATATCGTTGATGCGCAGGCACTTCTGCGCGGTGGTCACGCGGGGCCAGACCCCCTCGTAACCAGCAAACTTGGGCGTGGCGCCTAGAAAGTACGGCTTGAACTGCACCATCCCCGCTGAAGTGAAAAGCAAGGTCGGGTCGTCGCTCTTAAGCGAGGCCGAGGGGTAGCTGAGATGGCCTTTACTCTTGAAGAAATCAAGGTATTGTTGACGGAGTTGGTCGATCTGCTGCAAGGTAGCCTCCTGCTAACGCTAAGGGATTATACCGAAGCCGCATGCTAGACTCAGCCCAGCATGACGCTCTTGACGGCTTGGTTAATAGCAGCGCTGCTGGTCGGCAGTGGTGAGGATAACATGCTTTTTGGAACAGTTGCAGGTTGGCAAACCGAGGTGGCCCCCATCACGGCCGAGCTGTTTGACGGTGTGGCGTTTCAGGTAGTGGCGCAAGGAACTATCGACGCGCACGGGCAGCTAAGGCTGGCCTTGCCGGAGCGGCTGGCGCCGACTTACTTGCAGCCCATGACCAACTATCTGTTTTGCGGGGTAACGCCGCTTGGGGCCGGCGAGACCATGTTGGCCGAGCTTGGCTCGCTCAAGGTGACACTGCCAGGCGGCGCCTTTGCTGTGGCCCTGGCTTCGTCGGAGAGGGCCGTGTTCCCGCTGCTGGCGCAACCCGGCGACTACCGGGTCTTCTTCTGGTATACCGAGCGCCCGCAGTTATTTGAAGCAGCGTGCGAGCAGAGCGGGGTTGACTGGCGCTACCGGCTCGAGCTAACACCAGGCTGGAATACCGTGGTGGAGACCCTAACCGAGCGCACGGGCCGGCGCGAAGTGCGCAGCGTAGTTACGCAGCCGGTGCCGGCGGGGGCGTCGTGGTACGCCCTGGACACCGTGCAACGCCCCTAATGACGTGGGGTGCCCGCAGGCACCCCAGGCAGATAGGTAGCTTTTACTGCAAGTTGTTGTGCAGGTACTCCGCTACCTTGGTGAGGTTCCGCTTAAACGGGTTGCTGGCGGTGTGATCGCTGGCCGCAAAGCAGTAGGTGCGCGTGCCGCTGGCATAGCTCATCAGCGACGGCCCGGTAGGGCCGATAGGCCAGATGCCGAGCAGCCGGCAGCGATGGCTGGCGAGCGTCTCCGGGCTGGCGGCGGTGTTGGTGGTATGGGTGCCGCCGATGATATGGCCCGACTCGTGCATGAACACGAAGCTGGTCCAGTCGACGGTGCCGTTGCCAAAGCCTGACCAACCGACCGCGCCGTTTCTGGGCGTGCGGCCAAGCGTAGCGATCCAGGCGCAGCCGCCGCCGTACTGCCGGGTCCACCACATCCAGTATTCGTTGGTGTGGTTCTTGTAGTTGTTCGAGAGGCTGGTGACCTTGCCGATATAGCTCGAGCTACTGCCGTTGCAGACATTATTTGAGGCCGGATAGGGCAGCAGCAGGCTCTTGCCATACGGCGTGAGCACCAGGTAACCGGCGATCTTGGTGCGCACGAAGATCCGGTTGTTATCGGCAAGCGCGCTGAAGCCCGGCACCGTGACGTTCGGCGCGATGCTGGCTAACCACAGGTAGGCGTTCTGCCGATTGGCTGCGGCATCGACGCGGGCAAACCAGTTGGACAGGGCCCACACCCCGGTGTCCGGATCATAAATGGTCGAATCCGCCACCATTACCGGGCGCAGCGTGCGCGTGTTGGTATGGAGTTGCGGCTCGAGCTCTGGCGTTGCCTCCGCCTGCTCGACCATTTCGGCGGGGAACTCCTGTTCGCCGTGCAGCACCGGCGGCTGAAAGTCGGCCTGGTTATAAACGAGGTAGTTGCTGGCCGTCAGGCCCGCTAGGCGCTTGGCTTCGTCGGCGCCAAAGCGCGGCTCGAGCAGGTTTTCGAGGTTCTCGAGCACGCTTACCACTTGCGAGTCAGGGTTGCCGAAGTAAGCCCCCTCGAGCCTGCCGCCGACGATGTTCAGAACTGAGGCCTGGTACAAGTTTTCATCCCAGGCCGGCGGCTCCTTTTCCCAACGTTGCAGGGTGGCAAAGAAGGTCTCGTCGTCCCAGTTGGGCAGGCCCTGGAAGGTCCGGCTCGGCTCGAGCAGGTTAATTTCAGCCGCCGCTACGATATTGCTGTCGGGCTGCAACAGGCCGCGGTCGAGCTCGCGTAGGTTGACGTGATAAGCCGTCCACTGGTGCATCTTTACCCGGTTATTGGCGTCAACGATCGGGAGCATCACGCGCACAGGCCCCGGGTCGCCTATCGCCGCCTCGAGCTGCGCCACAATCTCCGCTTCATTGTCGATGGTAACGAGTTGATACCGCTTCATATCGGGCAGCGCTTTAGCGATAGCCGCGCGCACTTCCCGCTCGGCGCCGGTCGTACCGTTACAGGTCGCCGCCGTCACCAACAGCATCAGCCCAGCCAGGATCAGTCCCCCCCAAACTCGCCGTTTCATTTTCATGCCGATCTCTCCTCTCAATGCGAGCGTTCTAGGGACATTAGCTACAGCTCTTGCGTCACATAGCCGCACCACCCTCCGAGCCATCAGGACGTGCCAAGGATCTGGCTCTAGGTTTTACGGGGCAAGTGTACTGCTAGGCTCATTGGCTAGTGGGACATTCGTCACATTGCCACAGATACCTAGCCCTAGCGCCTCAGGTAACGGAGCAGACCGTAGGCGCCAAGCGCTGCCGCCGCTGCTAGCACCAGGCCTAACAGCGGCAGCCGGTAGGGGCTCGCCGGCACAGGTGGATTGTCTTCCCACCACGACGCGGCCAGATCGAGCATCATGAGCCTGAGAAGCTCCTGCAGATAGGGCTTAAGCGGCACCTCGGCCCAGGCGGGCGAATGCACCGCCGCTACGAAAAAGCCGTAGCCTGGCGCGGGGACTTCGGGCTCCGAGCCCCGTTCGCTAGGGTCAGGGTAGCCGCCGACCTGCAAGGAGATGGTGAACGCAACTGCCTCAGCCTGCCCGGGGTCGGGAGCGAGCTGCACCGTAGCTAGCAAGAAGTCGCTCCGGCCCCGGCATGAGGCGCGTTGGACATGCTTAACGCCCAGGCGCTGCAAGCTTAAACCGATGCTCTCTCGCACCGACTGCGGCTCCAACACCGGCGCCACGGTATCGAGCCATACTGAATCGAGCCATATTGACGAGGGGTCGAGGCAGAGCACCTTCCCCGCAAGCTGGTGGGGGTTCTCCTGATGCGCCCAGCTCAGGGACGACATTAGCAACAGCAAACTCCATACGGCTGCCCGGTGCGGGTTACCACGGCGCGACTGATCTGCCATAGCTGCTCTCTCCCTGGGTCAGTGTAGCTGATGGCCGCCGCGAACGCAGCGACAGGCCACACACCGTGCTACGGCTGACGTATGCTGCTAGTGCCATGTCGCTACGCGCCGCTGCCACGGACCCGGTAAAACGTCACCTGCTACTGACCGGTTTTATGAGCTTTATCCTGATCGGAGCGCAACAAGCCATGTACGGCCCGGCCTTCCCGGCGCTGCGCGAAAGCTTCGGGCTCGGAGCCGGTCAGGTCGGGCTGATGGTAAGCGCGCACTTTACCGGTGCCATCATCGGCATTATCGGCGGCGGATTGGCTATGCCCAGGTTCGGCTTTCGCCGCTCGTTGGCGCTCAGCGCGGTGTTGCTCCTGCTGGGGGCGCTCGCTGTCGCCATAGCGCCGCTCTGGTCGCTAGCCCTCATCGGTGCGCTGGCCATTGGGCTGGGCTTTGGCGGCATTAGCATCGGCATGAACGTACTGGTCGGCCTCGGCTTCGGTGCGCGCGGCGCAGCGGCACTTAATCTGCTCAACGCCCTCTATGGGCTGGGGGCGGTGCTGGGACCGCTGTTAATCGCGCTAACCCTGCCTAACTACCGCCTTCCCTTCCTGCTCAGCGCTGTGGCAGCGGCTCTGTTGCTGGTGCTGCTTGCCAAGTTAGCTGAGCCTGAAGCGCCCAGCACAAGCCCTGATACCTCCGTGAGCGCTCTGTGGCCACTACTAGGCTTCGTGCTGCTCTATTTTCTCTACGTCGGCGGCGAGGTCGGTACGGGCACCTGGTCAACTACTCACCTGGCCAACAGCCTGGGCCCGGCGGGGGCTGCCAGCGTTACGGCGCTGTTCTGGGGCGCCTTGACAGTGGGGCGGCTGCTGGCGGTGCCGATCAGCATCCGCTTTAGTGCGCCGCGTGTGGTGATCATCGCAGCTATGCTGGGCAGTGCGGCGCTGGCGCTCACCCACGCCACACCACTGGCTCCGCTCGGCTACGGGCTAGCCGGGCTGTTTTTAGCCCCTATCTTCCCTACCGGTCTGGCCTGGCTCCAGCAGGTCTATCGCGCTAAGGCCGCCCAGGTCTCCTCTATCGTCATTGCCAGCGCTAACTTCGGCGGGGTATTAATCCCTCCGCTGATCGGCTTGGCAATCGAAGCGACCTCCACTGCTATCATCCCCAGCCTGCTTACGCTCTCGACGCTGGCCTGCCTGGGCGTGGCCCTGATCATCTGGCGCGGGCGCGGTTAAATGCCCCGCGACTGGGATCGCCACTACCAGGAGTACACCGGCCCCACCCAGCCGGCGCGAGTGGTGCGGCGCTGGGGCAGGCGCATCCCGGCGGGACCGCTGCTCGATGTGGCAGGCGGGCTAGGGCGCAACGCTTTCTATCTGGCGCGGTTAGGACACCCGGTGACCATTTTGGAGCGCAGTCCGGTGGCTCTGGCCCAAGTTGCAGCCAAGGCGCGCCGGACCGGCTTGCCGGTGATCCTGGTAGCCTGCGACCTCGAGCAACCAGAGGTAGCCCTCCCGGTTGGTCTCTTTGCCGGTGTCATCATGACCTATTTTAAGGCTGTCCCACTCTTGCCGCGCCTGGCTAAGCACTTAACCCCCGGCGGGCTGCTGCTGGTCGAGGGGTTCACCGTCATCGAGGCGGCGCGGAAGGGCTCGAGCCCTGAGCACTACTGGCACGAGGGCGAACTCCCGGCGCTCTTAAGCGGGCTCACCTGCCTGGAGTATGGCGAGGCTTGGCTACGGGGGCGGCATCGCGGCTGGGGGGTGTGGCAACATAGCGCCTCGCGATAAGGCGGCTTTACACCAGTCTGGACGGAGCCTCAGCGCGGTAGCAGCCGCTTCAAATACGTATAGATTACGTGCTATGCTTAAACCGAGATGCAAAAGAAACTCACCATCACCGTCGACGAGCGAGTTTATGAGGGGCTTCACAAAGTCATTGGACGCCGCTACATCAGCCAGTTCATCGAATCGCTCGTCAGGCCACACGTGATCGGCGCCGACTTGGAGGAGGCGTATCGGGCCATGGCTGAGGACAAAACCCGCGAGGCGGAGGCGCTCGAGTGGGCAGAAGCCACCTTTGGAGACGCGGTAAGTGACGCGAGGTGAGGTGTGGTGGGTGAATTTCGACCCAGCGGTTGGCGGTGAGATTCGAAAGCAACGCCCGGCCATCATCGTTAGCAATGACGCCTCAAATAAACACCTCA
>JAGXSJ010000055.1 GCA_018333895.1 Truepera sp. | reverse complement strand
AAAGATGGGTAACATGGCAACAGGAAAAGTCAAGTGGTTCAGTAACGAAAAAGGCTTCGGGTTTCTTGAGCAAGATGGCGGCGGAGCCGACGTTTTCTGCCACTTCTCAGCGATTAGCTCGAGCGGCTACCGCAGCCTCAACGAAGGCGACGAGGTAGAGTTCGACATCGAACAAGGCCAAAAGGGCCTACAAGCTAAGAACGTTACGATCACCCGGGCGGCTCCGGCCGCCGCGCGTCCGCAGCGTTCGCGCTACTAAAAAGCGCACGGACTATTCCGCCCGGGAAACCGGGCGGTGTTTTTTTTGCCTAAGCCTAAGTGAGGACCTCGGCTGAGCGGGTCAACAGATAGCTCCCGGCCACAAAGCGCGTGGCCTGAAAGCCCTGGCTCAGCGCCGGCAGCATCGCCTCACGCAGCGCTAACCGCCAGCGCAGCGCCAGCTCCGGCTGCTCGGCCATCAGCCGGGTGAGGTCCGGCGGGACGGCTAGCCACAGTGCCTCAGCGTTGGCCTCAAAAGGGTGGAGGCGCGGCTCACCCGCCTCGTCGCTAAGCAGCCACGGGCCGTCAAGGTCGGGCGGGGAGCGGTGCTGCTGCAGCGCTATCACCTCGGGCGCGTCTAGCTGCCAGAGCGCTAGTAGGCGGTCGCTCGGCAGGCCCGCGTTAAGGTGCCCGCTCATAGCGCCGTATTCGTTAATGCGGTATTCAAGCCCCACCGCGCCCAGGTGCTCGAGGTTGAGCTTGGCATTTTTGGCCTGTAGCGGATCGAAGGTCCAGGTCATCCAGGTGATGCCGCGGCGCAGGCACCAGGCTCGTTGCAGCCATTTGAGGTGCCGACCTATTCCCTGGCTGCGATAGCTGGGCAGCACCGCTACCATATGCGAGTGCTGGCCGAGGCTAGGCTGCCACTCCGGGCAGTGCGCAGGGAAGCCATAAACGAAGCCGATCAGCTTCGTCCCGTCGAAGGCGCCGATCACCACTCCGCCGGCGTGGACCGCCGCGACTAATTGTGAGGCCGGCAGCAGCTCGCGCTCGGGCAGTCCCCACACCTCTTGCTCGATCGCTTCGCACGCCAGCAGCTCATCAAAACCGGTCAGTTCACGGAAGGTCACGAAGCGAGTATAGCTTGCTTACCGGACTTCGGCGAAGCTCCTGGGACTTTGTAAGCTCAGCTAACTTTTGCCTCATGAGGTGTGCTTATACTCTTGTTGTATGAGCTATGAGCAATCTTAGTGCATAGCTTGTAAAAGGTTAGCGCCGCCAAGCTATAATCCGGACGCATAACCAAAAGGAGTTTGTGATGAAGCGTTTCGCCCTCATGATCGCTACCACCCTCGCCCTAGTAGTTGCGGTTGCTGTGGCCAACCATCATGCCAAACCTGCCACAGTAGTCGATATTGCTGTCGGTAGTGAAGACTTCACCACCTTGGTCGCTGCAGTACAAGCCGCCGGGCTAGTCGAAGTTCTCTCTGGCGAAGGTCCCTTCACGGTCTTTGCTCCCACTAACGACGCTTTTGCCGCTGCACTCGAAGCGTTAGGCATTACCGCTGAACAGCTCTTGGCCGACACCGAGACGCTGACTGCCATCTTGACCTACCATGTAGTGCCGGGTAAGGTGATGGCCGCTGACGTCATCGCTGCGGTCCTGGGCGCCGAAGGCGGCGTGTTCATGGCTCCGACCGTGAATGGCGCCGAGATTGAAGTTACTATGCAGGACGGCAACGTACTCCTTAATGGCGTTGCTACCGTGGTCACCACCGACCTTGAGGCTGGCAACGGCGTGGTCCACGTGATCGACGCGGTCATCCTGCCCCCGACTGAGTAGAGCTCAAACTATACCGCTACAAGGCGCCGGAGCACCGGCGCCTTTTCTGTTTGAACGACCCCCCTACTCTGAGCGATCTCGGTATACTCTCAGCGATGAGCGAGGGAGGACGGCCATGATTACCGCGATCGCTTTCGATTGGGGTGGGGTGTTTACCGAGGGAACCTTTGACTCGATGGCGGTGCGTAATCTGGCCTCCGCCTGCCGGGCCAGCATTGAACAGGTGAGCGCCAGCTACTTCCCGCTGATGACTCAGGTCGAGGTCGGCAGTATGGGTCTGGCCGAGTTCCATCGCGAGTTTGTGGTGCGGTCGGGCCTCGTTATCGAGGCTCGGACTTTCCGGGAGACCTTCTTGGGTTCGGTCAGGGAGCGTGCCGCGATGTACGGCATTTTAGCGCGCATACCAGCCCACTACACGGTCGGGATGCTGTCTAACAATGCGCCGGAGCTGTGCGACGCGGTGCGCGGCGATCCGCGCCTGCGCCGCATCGAGCGCTTCGTGTTTTCTAACGAGATCGGCGTGCGCAAGCCCGACCTGGCCGCCTTTGCCGCCTTAAGCGCGGCACTCGGCGTCCCGCCGGAGCAGACTGTCTTTATCGACGACAACACCGATAATATCGATGCCGCCCTGGGTCTGGGCTTCCATGCCTTGTGGCTTGATACCATGCCCAGCTTCCGCGTCCGCTGGCAGGCCGCGCTGCCTGAGATTCCACTATGAGCGAGCGCCTAGTCAAGCTGTTGCAGGGCTATATCTGGTATCCGCGCGAGGCCCCCATCGACCTGGCCGACTATCTGCCGCAGCGGCTCGAGCCCGGCCTGCATCTCCTCTGGGACGAGATCACTCCCCCCTTCACCTTCTTTGACGACGGCACCTTCGCTGCCACCCAGCACTTCTGGCAGTTTACGGTTGTAAAAACCATGCGTGATGACGATGATGCCGAGGCGCTAATCCCCTGGCTAACCGAAACGCTCCAGGCCAGACTAGCAGCGACCCCGCCGGGAGTGGGCTGGCAGGTGTTTGCAGACCTGCGCGAGGTGTGAGGCCGGTATCAGTGGCTGGGATGCCACTTCTCAAGCAGATGAAAACCGGGCGACCACGTGGGGTCGCCCCTTCTAGCTTCTAGCTACTGCTTTTCGGAGTAGTGAAAATAGCTCAGTCGATCTCCATCGCCTCCCAGCTTCCAACCGCCAGCCGCCAGCCCACCCCGATCGCCAGCAGGCTCACTAACGGCCAGCTTATGAGCCCGCTAAGCAGCAGGAGCTGGCTCTGCAAAGGGGCGAGCCCGGCGATCACCCCAGCTAACAGGTATAAGGTGAGCGGCCCAGCGGCGGCAAGCAGGTAAACCAGGGGGATCAACAGCTGTAGCAGATTGGCCATCGCAGGGCTTAACTTCTCCCCCGGACCATAGCCCCAGTACTCCAGCCCGGTGGTGATAACTGCCAGGCTGAGCAGGAGCAGCACCAGCCCGATCAGCGCTAAAAGGGCATGGCCTGACGCCGCTTCTCCTAGCAGGACAAAGGCCAGGATTCCCGCTGCCCCGAGCAGGAAAGCAGGTGCCGTTACCTTCAGCACTTCAGTCAGGACCACCTCGGCAGAAGTTAGCGGCAGCGCCTTGATCAGCCACAAACTCCGTTTGAGCAGCCCCATCACGGCCTTGGCGTTTCCTGCTTGGGAGAGCTGATTTACCGGCACAAAGAGGACTTGGAGCCCCCACGGCAGCGCCACCGCCGCGCCGAGGACAATCGCTGCCAGCGCAGCCGCCGGTGAGCCCCCTAGCCAGACGAGCAGCCGGCCCTCAAGGAGGAAAAAGATGAGCGCCAGGTAGCCGGCCAGTAAAACAAAAAATGCGAACCACGCTTCCTTGTTGCGCTGAGCAAGGCGCCACTGGGTAAGCACAGCCGCCATCAGGGGAGGGTGTATGGCTCCTCCCCCTAGCCGTGCGGCCTTACGGGGTTGGCTGGCGGGGGCCGATTGCGTTAGCAGCCAGCCTTGATAGAAGAGGTGGCGGGCCAGCCAGAAGATGACCAGCATGGTGGCCCCGGTAACCAACAGCAGCATCAGCAGCGGGCGCAGCCCCTGGGCGGGCGCGGCGCTAGCTAGCGCGTAGAGGAGTTGGCCGGCTGAAATGGGCGCTATCAGCTCGGCTAGTGGGCTTAGCCAGCCGAAGAGCTCTGCCAGACGGACCAGTAGCGGCATCAACTGCTCCAGGGGCCTTCCAGCGATGAGAAACCAAGCGATGGTGGTTCCTAACGACACGGCCCCGGCGAGTAGGCTAAGCGTCTGGGTCGTCATTACTCGCAACAGGGCCATGCCCAGCAGGAGGCCGATACCGGCCGGAACTAAGGTAAAAACCCAAAAGAAAGGCAGCGCGGCGGCGTAGTAATACCAGGGCGCCGCGATGCCCCAGCCGACTGCGATTAACAGGGCCAGGCTTAAGAACAGGACGCCCAGCGACGACTGAAGCTGCACGGCCAGGAACTTAACCGCCAGGACCTGATTGGCCGGGATCGGCAGGGCGAGCAGGTAGTTAAGATCGGGGGAGCGGTAGAAGCGGGGGATCAGATTGGCCAGGCTGGTGGTGAGGGACGCAAAAAAGATGAAGGCCGCCACCAATGCGAAAGCGACCCACCCCCAGGCCGGGTCCAAAAAGTCGCTAAGGAAATAAGCGAGGCCGACAGCCAGGCCGGCCCCGCCGACGATAACCAACAAGGTAGTGATCCTCTGCTGGCGGGTGCGCCAGTAGGTGTTGCGCACAAGCCGCCATTGGAGAGTGAAGAGGGGTGCTAGGTAGCTCATGCGCCGTTTCCCTCTTCACTGCTGCTCCCGGTGAGGGAGAGAAAAAGGTCTTCCAGGGTACTGCCGGGTAGTTGCGCTTGCTCGCGCAGCTCGGCTAGCGAACCGACGGCGATCAGCTTCCCCTGGTTGATGATGCCGATGCGGTGGCAGAGCCGCTCGGCGATCTCCATGATGTGGGTGGTTAAGAGGACCGCGCTGCCCCCTTGCGCGCTGCTTCACCGAAATTCTCCAAAGTCTTGGCAATGGCGTGTTGGTGCAGGGCGCTGTGCTGAAACTGCTCCCAGCTGAGATCGCGGCTGAATTCAAGAACCCGTTTGGCCGCGAGCAACATGTCAAGCAAATAAGCCTCATCGCGCCACATAAATACTCTTGAGGTGGCTAAGGATATGCTTGCGGCGAAGGTAGTTTTCGCTCCCCTCGATCAGTCGCCTTTCAACCAGATCCACCTTGCGCTCAAAAATCTGTTCTAACTCCGCTTTCAGTTCGGACAGATGTGTGAAATCCCAGTGCGCTCCTGGTTCAAAGGCGATCATGACATCCACATCGCTGTCGGGCCGAAAATCCTCCCGCAGCACCGAGCCGAAGAGTGCCAGCTCAGCAATCCGCCATTTCCGGCAGAAGGCTGCAATGGCTTCCTGCGGCACTACGGTGTGCTCTATCATCACTGCTAACTCCCTTGAGTCCATTATAATTGCCGCCTTCAGGTGAGTGCAGTTAGGTATCTTTAACGGCTCATAGCGCAACCTTATGGCTTGGAGGTGTGCTCTCTTCGACAGGATCGGGCTCGAGCCAGGCGATAATTACTGCTGGCAGGGTAAAGATGGCCGTCCCCAGAGCAGAGACCAGCGCGATGAAAACAGGCTCTTCAAACCAGTGATTGGCCAGGTTCAGGCTGAGCAGAATCCCTAGCACAAAGTAGTTGACGGGGACGAAGGCGAGGCGGTGAGCCCGGTTGCGCAAGGTTTCCTGGCGCTCGTCAAGGTAACGGCTTTGCATTGCGTCGAGCAGCCCGGTGGCGTAGGCCAGGGTAAACACCAAAACGAGATAGAGGCAGATGAAAGCCCATCTGAGTGCCTGTGCGACCTCTTCGCCAAGGAGCTGGGTAAGCACAAAGCTGAGCAAGCTAAGGTAGGCGATAATAACCAGGCTACGGCGGGTACGTTGGCTAAAGCGGATACGGGTGCTAAGCAGCTTCATAAGACCACCTCCCTGTTCTGGGGTACAAGCGCTTCGCTCAAGGGCTTGAGCGGACGGGTCGAAAAGATCGCCTCAATTGGCAAGCCGAAGTACTCCGCGAGCTTAAAAGCCAGCTCGAGGCTAGGGTTGTAATCACCCCGCTCCAGGTAGCCGATCGTCTGGTAGTTGACCCCGACAGCATCGGCCAGCTCCTGGCGCGACAGGCCGCGCTCGGCTCGGAGTACCGGCAGGCGGTTATAGAGCTTAAGTCTGTCTTGGGCCAAGACTCACCTCTTTCGCAATATCATCCCAACACATTGTTATATAAGTACAACAAAAAGTCAAGACCCTGCTATAAACAGCATCGAGATTGACGGCTCGAGACACACCACTACCCCTTGCTTTTCACGCCTCACCCTCGCGCCCCAGATGGTAGAGTCGTCCCTATGAACCTCCTTAAACAACTTTCTGAAGTAGCCGGGGTACCGGGCCGTGAAGAGCGGGTGCGGGAGATCATCCGCCAGGAGCTTACAGGCCTAGTTGACGACCTGCGCGAGGATGCGCTCGGCAACCTGATCGCCGTCAAAGAGGCCAAGAAGGGCGCCTTGCGGGTGATGCTCAGCGCCCACATGGATGAGATCGGCTTTCTGGTGCGCTTTATCGACGACAAGGGCTTCTTGCGGGTGCATAACGTGGGTGGCTTTGACGTGCGCAACCTCTTCGCCCGTCAGGTCACGGTACACGCCAGCAGCGGTCACGACCTCCTAGGGGTGATGAACCCGGCCACCAAGCCGGTACATATCTCTACCCCCGAAGAGCGCAAGAAGATCCCCGAGATGAGCGATTTCGCCATCGACCTGGGGCTGCCGCCGGAGGAGGTCAAAAAACAGGTGCGCATCGGCGACATGGTGACGCTGCGCCAGGGGTTTTTGGACTTAGGCGAGGTAGTGACCGGCAAGGCCCTGGACGACCGCGCTAGCTGTTACGTGCTGATCGAGACCCTCAAGCGGCTCAAGAAACCTACCGCCGAGATTTACGCAGTCTTCAGCGCGCAAGAGGAGGTGGGCTTGCGCGGGGCGACCACCAGCGCCTACGGGATTACGCCGGATATCGGCATCGGCCTGGACGTCACGCTGGCCGTTGATACCCCCGGCAGCCCTACTGAGCAGCGCATCACCGAACTAGGCAAGGGGGTGGCGCTGAAGGTGATGGACTCCTCGATGATCAGTACCCGCTGGCTCCTTGACGAGTTTATCGCACTAGCCGAGAAGAAACAGATTCCCTACCAGCTCGAGATACTCCCTTTGGGCGGCACCGACGGCGGGGCCATTCAGCGAGTCCGCGCCGGGGTGCCAACCATTACCGTCTCGATCCCAACGCGCTATATCCACACCGTCACCGAGATGGTGGCCAAGGCCGACCTGGAGGCGACTATCACCCTGCTGGGCCACTATTTGCAGCAAAAGCGCTGACAGCTAGACTCCGTGCGGGCATAACTAGCTGGTTAGCCGGTCAAGAATCACTCCCTCGCGTTGCTCGGGACGGCGTCTCGCTTCGCTCGGGTCAGATGGTCAGAACAAGTAGGTGGTAGGCAGTAGTGAGGGTTTTTCCCACAACCCACTACCTACAACCGGTTACTGGCATGCTCAAGCGCTCAACATTGGCCGCGCGCAGTAATAGTCTCAGAGCGGGCGAAGGGTGCTACACTAGGGCGTGATTCTGGGCCTGATTAGCGATGTTCATGCCAACGTCTTGGCGCTCGAGGCGGTGCTTAAGACTTTGCGGGAGCACGGGGCCAGCATGATCGTCTGCCTTGGTGACCTAGTGGGGTATGGCCCCTCGCCTAATGAGACCATCGACCTGCTGCGCCACGAGGGCATCATGTGTACACTCGGTGCTGCCGATGAGCGGATCGCCTTTGATTTTGCCCGCGACGCCCTGCCGCGCGAAGGGGTAGCCGATGCCACGCTGGAGTGGACCCGCACCGTAATCGAGCCGCGCCAGGTGGAGTTCTTGCGGCAGCTGCCGGTGCAACTGCGTCTTAATACGCCGGCCGGTCGGGTGCGCTGCTTCCACGGCACGCCAACACAGCCGTCGCAGCGGCTTAACCTCAATCAGGACACGCTGGGAATCATTAAACTGCTGGAGGCTCAGCGCTGCCGCATCTTGGTGGCCGGAGGGAGCCACGTCCCCTACTATCGTGAGGTGCAAAGCGGTTGGGTGATCAACCCCGGCTCGGTAGGGCTGTCGTTAAACGGTGAACCGGGGGCGGATTATGCCCTGCTCAGACTGTCCACCGACAAGGTTGAGGTGGTGATGGGTAAGGCCGAGTACGACTTTGCGGCGGTGGCCTTTGATATAATCGCCTGGGGCCTTCCGGCGATGATCGCCGAAGCGAT
>JAGXSJ010000054.1 GCA_018333895.1 Truepera sp. | reverse complement strand
ACATCGGCTTCGTTGAGCGGCTCGTAGCTAATCTCACCGCGCGATAGGTCGATACGAGCGATGCGGTTGGCATACCCCTTGAGGTCCATGACTGCTCCTTTCCGTAGCATTCAGCGCAAGGACAAGGCGTTGATCCAATTGTGCGAGGTCATTATACATCACTGCCTAACGGGTAACAATCCCGATAGGCACGGGCTTGCCAAACGCTTAGGGCTCGCGCGGGGCGACAGTTTCGCGGAGCACCTGCCAGGAGCTAGGTTGCTGCAACCAGGCGGCGAGTTGCGCTAGCGCCCGTCCGCGGTGACTCACCCGCTGCTTCTCGCTCAGGTCGGCCTCGGCAAAGGTCTTACCCAGCTCGGGGCTGTAAAAGACCGGGTCGTAGCCGAAGCCGCCCTCGCCGCGCGGTCCCAGTAGGATGGTGCCCGTGCAGCTCCCTTCGAACAACTCAAAGCGGCCGCTCGGCACGGCCAGCGCCATAACGCTCACAAAGCGGGCGGCTCGAGCCGCCCGGGGGGTCTCTTTAAGCTGGCTGAGCAGATAGGCGATCCGTTCGCCGTCGCTTAAGCCCTCGCCACCAAAGCGCGCCGAGTAGAGGCCCGGCGCGCCGAGTAGCGCCTCGACCTCCAGCCCTGAGTCGTCGGCTAACGCCGGCAGGCCGCTGTCAAGGGCCGCCGCCGCGGCTTTCAGTAGAGCGTTCTCGGCATAGCTAAAGCCCGTCTCTTTAGGCAGCGCTCTTAGGCCCACCGCCGCCATGGCCACCAGCTCGAGCCCCAGATCGCTAAGCGCCGCACCGAACTCGCGCAGCTTGCCGGGGTTGCTGCTAGCTAGAACGATCCTCATCAGCCCAACCTGGGGCGGATCGTGTCCAGGATCTGCTTGATGGCCGTGAGCCCGCTGGCCACCAGCTGTACGTACAGCTCCGCCGAGATCGGCCTCTCTTCACCGCCGCCTTGCACCTCAATGAGCTGCCCGTCGGCGGTGGCCACCACGTTCAGATCGACCTCGGCCCGCACATCTTCGGCGTACTCGAGGTCGACTAGCGGCGTGCCGCCGACCACCCCCACCGAAACCGCTGCCAGCTCGTGGGTCAGCGGCCACTCGCTCAGCGCACCGCTGACGATCAGGCGGTTAGCGGCATGGTGCAAGGCCGCGTAACCGGCCACGATACCGGCGCAGCGCGTCCCGCCGTCCGCTTCGAGGACGTCCACGTCCACAGTTAAGGTCTTGCCGCCAAAGAGGCTTAAGTCGGTGACGCTGCGCAGCGCCCGCCCGATGAGGCGTTGGATCTCCTGGGTGCGCCCTCCGGCGTAGAGGCGTTCGCGCTGAGTCCGCTCTTGGGTGCTGCGCGGCAAGAGCGAATACTCGGCGGTCAGCCAACCCAGCGGCGGCTTGCCGTTGCGCAGATGCGGCGGCAGCTTATTCTCGATGGTGACAGTAGCCAACACTTTGGTAAAGCCCCATTCGACCAGGGCCGAGCCCTCGGCATAGCGGCTAAAGCCCGGCGTGACGCGGATCTCGCGCAGTTGTTGGGGGTGACGCTGGTGGCGGATCATGGCGCGCCCGGCCGGTCAGGGGGTGGTGGCAAAGCCTGCACGTTGACAGCTTATCATCCGGGCTATCGGGGTGTGGGGCAGACGGTTTAGGTTGTCATAGGACTGTCCATCACAGCCTTTTTCGTCGTAGTCTCGGGGGGTCCACCATAAAACTCATGGTACTATGCTAGGGTAGCCAACTGGAGGTGCAGATGATTCTGCACATCAGCAGCAAACTCTGCGCTATCGGCTTAGCAATAGCCTTGTTGATTGCCGCCCTGTCGCAGGAACAGCGCCAACTGCCGTTGGCCATAACCCCACAGATCGAACTGCTAATTATACCCCGCAGCGTAGCGCCTAGCGCGGGGGCCATGCACGGTCCAGCACTCCCTATCCTGACGCTGCGGGCTACCGCCTATAACTCGCTGACAAGTCAGACCGATGCGCAGCCTCACATCACGGCTACCGGCGCCAGAACGCACTTCGGCATTATCGCCGTGAGCCGCGACCTGCTGGGTAACACCATCCCCTACGGCTCGCTGGTGCGGCTGCGCGACCTGGGTAGTTACCACCACGGTCGCGGTGTGGGCAAGTTCCAGGCGTTGCTCGATCAGCAAGGGCTGTTTATCGTCGAAGACACCATGCACCCCCGCAAGCGGCAGCAGATAGATGTCTGGTTTGAGTATTACTCGGAGGCCATCAGATGGGGGCTGCGCAGAATTGAGCTTGAGGTAGTGCGCTACGGGCGTGACGGCCCGCTGCTGACGCCGGTCGCGGCACCCTTTGACGCCACGCCGCAGCTTTTAGCTAGCGCCCCGCGCCGCCCTTAACCATGGAGCCACCCGCGCCGCATGAGAGCAAGGCGCAGTGGCGCCGCTGGGCCCAAGCTAGGCGCGGCAGCCTCGACACCGTGCAGCTAAGTCAGGCGGTCTCAGCACAGCTCAGGGCCTGGCTACCTTTTAGAGCAGCCCGTCATGTGCTGAGCTATCTGGCTTTTGGCAGCGAGCTCGACCTCTCGGCACTGCACGCGCTCGATAAATGCTGGTACGTGACCCGGACCGATCCTGAGGGCTTGACGGTCTGCTTGCTTACCGGCGAGTTGGTGCCGCACCGCTACGGCTATCTGCAACCGGCCACCCAAGCCCCAGCGATGAACCCGGCAGGGCTCGAGCTGGTGCTGGTGCCAGGCCTCTGCTTCGACGCAGCGGGCCATCGCCTGGGTTACGGCAAGGGCTATTACGACCGGCTCTTGGCGCAGCTACCAGAGCGGGTGCTGACGGTAGGCATCACGGCAGAGGCGCTGCTGGTCCCGCTACTCCCGCATAGCGAGCGCGATGTAGCCGTTAAGTTCCTCGCCAGCGAAGCGGGGATCCGAACCATCTAGGCCTCGTAACCTCCTTGCTCGAGCACCCGCTGAGCGATTCGTCGGCGCAGGGCGATCGTATCGGCGGGGTTGCCGCGGAGCACCCGGCGCAGGCCCGCGAGCATGGTGCGCAAGGCGTCGCCTTGCTCGAGCGCAGCGAGGATGGGCCGGGCCGCCGCCTCAATCCGAGTAACGCCGTCGGAGACAATGACTCTAGCCAGCTCCGCGTGATGCTCGGCAGTCCGCCTACCGGCCGCCTGGCTCTTGCGGGCGCGCAGGCAGGCGCTGTCCATCGCTAGCACCTCGATGGCCAAGTCGGCCAGGCCGAGCAGCACCTCTTGCTCATGCTCGAGCCGGTCAGCGAACTTCTGCACTGCGGCACCCGCCACGAACAGGGTGGCTTGGCGCGCGGCGTCCACTAGGGCCTGCTCTTCAGCCAGATGGCCTCCTGCCGGGCTAGCAGGCATACCGGCGCTAGTGATCTGGTCGGCCGCCCTTCTAGCCGTCGTGAGCAGATCAAGACGGCCTTGCAGCGCGCGCTTGAGGAGGGTGCCGGGGACCAGCAGCCGGTTGATCTCGTTGGTGCCTTCCCAGATCCGGTGGATGCGCGCATCCCGGTAAGCGGCCGCCGCCGGGTACTCTTCGATATAGCCGTAGCCGCCGTGGATCTGGACCAGCTCGTCTACTACGTAGCCGAGTTGTTCGGAGGCGTAGACCTTGGCTATGGAGCACTCAATAGCGTACTCCTCGAGCGCCCTGGCTTCCGCCGCGCTCTCTGTGACACTGGCCAGCCGGGCGTCAATCAGTCCGCCGGAGCGGTAGATCATCGACTCGACAGCGAACGTCCGCACAGCCATCTCGGCTAGCTTATGCTGGATAGCACCAAACTCGGTGATAGTCTTGCCGAAGGCGCGCCTTTCCCGTGCATACCTCACCGCGACACCGAGCGCACTCTTCATCCCGCCCAGGCAGCCCGCTGCCAGCTTGAACCGGCCCATGTTAAGGACGTTAAAGGCGACATGGTGCCCCTTGCCGATCTCGTGCAGGAGGTTGCCGGCGCCTACCTTGACGCCGTTAAGGTTGACTGCCCGGCAAGAGGCGCCGTGCGTCCCCATCTTCTTCTCTTCCTCCCCCAGCGTAAGGCCTTGGGTGCCTCGCTCCACCAGGAAGGCGCTGAACTTCTCACCATCAACCTTAGCGTAGACGGTAAACAGGTCAGCAAACCCAGCGTTGGTGATAAACTGCTTGACGCCGTTGAGGCTCCAGTTGCCGTCGGCGTCCTGCTCGGCGCGGGTGGTGATGCCCATAGCGTCCGACCCGGTCCCGGGCTCAGTTAGGGCGTAGGCCCCGACCATCCTGCCGCTGGCCAGTCCTGGCAGATAGCGCTGCTTCTGCTCCTCGGTGCCAAAAAAGACGATACCCAGGGTGCCGATGATCGCGTGGGCACCGTAAGTAACAGCAAAGGAGCCGGCCTCGGCAAGGCCTTCGGAAACGATCAAGCTGGTCACCTTGTCGAGCCCCAAGCCCCCGTAAGCCTCGGGCACATCCACGCCCAGGAAGCCGCCAGCACCTAGCCGGGCGAGTAGCTCGCGGTGCAGAGCGTAATCCTTGGCCTCAACCGCCTCGCGGCGCGAGACCACCTCCCGGGCGACAAACTCCCGCACCGCGCCAAGCACCGCCCGGTGCTCAGCGCTCAGGTCTTCAGGGGTGAAGACCTCCTCGGGAGCGGCGGTGCGGATGATGAAAGAGCCCCCCGGAACATGTAATCCAGTAGTTGTCATGTTAACTCTCCCAAAAATCAGTAGCCAAGTATTCGAGTATTCAAGTATTCGAGTAGGGGCGACCCCACGTGATCGCCTGTTTTCACCCTTGGTGGTGAGCAGTAGTTCATGAACGATGCTAGAAACACTCGATTAGGCCGGCGGCGCCCTGCCCGCCACCAACGCACATCGTCACCAGCCCCCAGCGGGCCTGCCGCCGGCCCAGCTCGTACAGGAGCTGCACGCTCAGCTTCGCGCCGGTAGCGCCCAACGGGTGGCCCAGCGCGATGGCGCCGCCGTTGACATTGAGCTTTGCTTCGTTCAGGCCAAGCTCGCGCACGCAGGCGATGACCTGCGCCGCGAAGGCCTCGTTGAGCTCGATCAGATCGATGTCGTCCAGGCTCCTCCCCCAGCGCTTCAACACCTTAGGCACCGCTTCCACCGGGCCGATACCCATGATCTCGGGCGGCACGCCCGCGGTGGCGAAGTGGCGCAGCGCTCCAAGCGGTTCCAGACCCAGCTCGCTAGCACGCTCAGCGCTCATCACCACCAGGGCGGCCGCCCCATCGGAGGTCTGGCTGGAGTTGCCCGCTGTAACCGTCCCGCCCACTTTGAAGGCCGGTTTCAGCGCCGCCATCTTGGCCAGGTCGGAGTCGAAGCGGACGCCCTCGTCAACTGCAAAAAGCGCCTCTTCGGTAACGGGTCGGCCGTTTTCAATCCGGGTCTGCCGGATTCTTACGCCGATGATCTCGTCCTTGAATCGGCCTGAGCGCACCGCCTCCGCCGCGCGGGTGTGGCTGCGATGGCTGAAGGCGTCCTGATCTTCACGAGAGACGCCAAACCTCTCCGCAACATTCTCTGCGGTGAGGCCCATGCCGAGGAAGAGGTCCGGGTGCATACTTACCAGCTCGGGGTCGGGGCTGAACTCGGTGCCCCAGGCCGGTATCAGAGTCATCGACTCCGTCCCGGCGGCCACCACAATGTCGTGGGTGCCGCACCCGACCTGCTGGGTGGCGATGGCTAGCGCCTGCAGTCCTGAGGCGCAGAACCGATTTATCGTCATGGCTGAGCTCTGCTCGCTCAGGCCTGCCTTCAACGCGACGTGCCGCGCCGCGTTCAAACCGGCCTCACCCTCCGGCATGGCGCAGGCCAAGACCAGGTCATCCACCTCGGCCGCAGCCAGGCCGGGGGCGCGGCGGATCGCCTCACGCACCACCAGCGCACCGTAATCGACCGGATGGGCCTCCTTAAGCGAGCCCCGGGGCGCCTTACCGACCGGGGTCCTAACAGCCGAGACGATCACTGCTTCACGCATTAGTCACCACCTTCATCTTCGCCATATCTTCGCCGTCAGTTTCGCAGCGGCTTACCGGTCTTGAGGATATGCCGCATCCGCTCTTGGGACTTGGGTTGGCCGAGGAGGTCCAAAAAGGCTTCACGTTCGAGGTCGAGCAGGTACTCGGCGGCAACCTCGCTACCCTCGGGGATATCTCCACCGCACATGACGTGGGCGAGGCGGCGCGCCACTAAGAGATCGTGATCGCTGATCTGCTGGCCGGTGCGTAGGTTGTACAAAATCGCCTCGGTGGCGGCGATGCCTTTGCGGCCCATGACGCGAATCGGCGCGTCGGGCGGCGGCGCGTAGCCTTGGTCAGCGAGGTAGCGGGCGGTCGCGCGCGCAGCGAGGAGCAGCCGGTCAGCGTTCATAGTGATCCGGTCTGACTCTTTAAGCAGGCCTAGCTCGCGGGCCTCCTCGGCGGAGGTGGAGACCTTGGCCAGGGCGATGGTCTCAAAAGCCCAGCGTAGCAGCGGCAGCGGATCGGCCGGCACGCCGTCGGGAAGGCGTGCCGCCGCCCGGCGAGCCATCTCGGTGGTGCCACCACCCGCCGGTATCAGGCCCACGCCGACCTCTACCAGGCCAAGGTAGGTCTCCGCGGCTGCCTGGACGACGCTGCCGGCTAGGCAGAGCTCGCAGCCTCCGGCCAGCGCCCGCCCGCGCGGAGCGACCACGACCGGCACCGGAGAGCGGCGCAAGGCCGTGATGACCTGTTGGAACTGACGGACCATCAGGTCCAGCTCCGGCCAGTTACCCTCATCGGCCTCTATCAGCAGCAGCATGAGATTAGCGCCAGCGCTGAAATCGACCGCATCGGTAGCGATGACCAGGCCATCGAACTCCCGGCTGGCGCGCTCCACACCCTGGTGGAGCATGGCCATGATGTCGTGCCCGAGAATGTTCAGCTTGCCGTGCAGCTCGACGCCAAGAATGCCCTCACCGAGCTCCACCAGGCTAGCGCCGGCGTTCCCGGCCAGCTTCCGCCCGGCGGCCCGGTGGTCGGCGAACGTCACCACGCCTTGGCGAACCGGCGCTGGCGAGTAGCCGCGGCCTGGGGCTAGCCGGGTGCCGTCGCGGCGGTAGAAGCTGCCCTGCCCAGCGGCCTCTTGAAGCAGCGGCGGCGCTTCCAGGCCAAACTCTTTAAGCCACTGCTTAACGCGGTCCACGCCGAGCAGGTCCCAGGTCTCGAAGGGTCCCCGCTCCCAGCCAAAACCCCAGCGCATGGCCCGGTCTACGTCAATAATATCGTCGGCGATCTCAGGAACGCGCCCTGCCGCATAGCAGAGGGAGCGGGCCAGCAGCTCATGCAAGAATCTGGCGGCCGGCTCGTCGGCCATCAGGAGCGTGTCCAGCCGCCGCCGGGGATCGTCTAGCCCGCGGGCCAGCTCGACTGCCGCCGAGCGCAGCCCTCGGCGCGGGCGATACTCCAGCGTCTTAAGGTCAAGAGCCAAAATCTCGCCGTTCTGGCGGCGGTAGAACCCCTGGCCGCTCTTCTCGCCAAGCCAGCTGCGCTCGAGCATGCCAGTAAGTGGCTCGGGCAGCTTGAACGCCTCCCGTTCGGGATCCTCCGGCAGGGACTGATAAGCGTGCGCAGCGACCTGAGCCAGCACGTCCAGGCCCACTAGGTCCAGGGTGCGGAAGGTGGCGCTGCGGGGCCGGCCGATCAGCGGACCGGTTAGCTCATCGACCTCAGCCACACTTAGCTCGTACTTGAGCATCAGTCTAACGGCCAAGCTCAGGTTGTGCGTCCCAATCCGGTTGGCGATAAAAGCCGGAGTGTCCTTGGCGCGCACCACACCCTTGCCAAGTCGGCGTTCAGCTAGCTCTGCTACTCTGGCGTAGATGGCTGGATCGGTGTGCGGCGTGGGGATCAGCTCGAGCAGGTAGAGGTAGCGGGGTGGATTGAAAAAATGGCTGCCCAGGAAGTGGCGGGCAAACTCGCTCGAGCGGCCCGCCACCATCTGCGCCACGGGAATGCCGGAGGTGTTGGTGCTCACTATCGTGCCTGCTCGCCAGGCGGCTTCCACGCGCGCCAATAGCTCCCGCTTGGGCTCCAGGCGCTCGACGATAGCCTCGATGACCCAGTCCGCCTCGCTCACTGCGGCCAGACCGTCATCGAAGCCGGCAGTTGCGACTAATCGCTGGCGCCCGGCCGAGGTAAAAGCTGCCGGCCGGGCCTTGGCCGCCCGCTTAAGCCCTTGCTCGCTGGTCTCCCGGTCAAGATCGAGGAGGGTGACCTGGACCCCGGCGTTGGCAAGGTGGGCGGCGATCTGCGCGCCCATCGTTCCTGCTCCTAGCACGACTGCTTTGCTTAGATGGGGGATCATGGCTGGCCTCCGCTTAGTCAGTTCAGTAGTCGGTTTAGTCAGTAATCGGTGTCGAGCTCTGCGAACTCGGCGAGGGCAGGTGCATCTCCACCCCAGAAGCGCTCAAGGTAAAGCCCGACCTCCCGGTTAGACCGTTTAAGGCCTAAGCCATGATGGCACTTAACCTGAGTGCGGGCCGGGGTGTATACTTTGAGCAGTATACAGCAGGACGAAGTATCGGTCCGGGGAGGCCACCCCCACAGCGGCGCTGGCATGTCAGCTCCAGCGCCGCCGCCGCCGCTTGACACGAGGCTGGCCCGCTGCGCCGGTGCTTATACCCAGATAGAGCTGCTGCACGTTATCGTTGGCCCGCAAGTCGCTGGCACTCCCTTCCAGCACTAACCGCCCCGCCTCCAGCACGTAGCCGTAGTCGGCGATACGGATGGCTTGCGCGGCGTTCTGCTCGACCAGCAAAATCCCCGTGCCGGTGCGGTTGATATCGCGAATCACCCGGAAGATCTCCTCGATCAGCAGGGGCGCTAACCCTAAGCTGGGCTCATCAAGCAGCATCAGCTTGGGACGGCTCATCAGGGCGCGCCCGATGGCGAGCATCTGCTGCTCGCCGCCCGACATGGTGCCGGCCTCCTGCCGCTGGCGCTCAGCTAGGCGTGGAAAGAGCTCGTAGACGCGGGCCAACTCCGCTTGGAGGTTGCCGGTTTGGTGATAGGCGCCGAGCAGCAGGTTCTCCTTAACGGTCAGCTCGGCAAGGACCCCCCGCCCTTCCACGACGTAGGCGATGCCGGCTCGAGCGATCCGCTCGGTCTCCCAGCGGGTCACGTTGCGGCCCATGAAGCGCACCTCGCCCTGGCGCGGTTCGCCGTCGATCAGGCCCATGGCGGTCTTGAGGATGGTACTCTTCCCGGCGCCGTTCGAGCCCAGCACCGCCACGCACTGCCCCGCTGCCACCGTGAGCGAGACGCCCTTGAGCACCAAGAGCTGCTTAAAGTAGCCGCTCTCGACCCCGATTAGCTCGAGCAGCGGCGGCATCCCCTCGCTCATAACGCCGCCTCGGTTGTGAGCTTCGTCTGGCCCAGGTAGGCGCGAACTACCTCGGGGTGATGCTGCACCTCTGTTGGCGGGCCGTCAGCGATCAGGCGGCCGTAATCCAAGACCAGAATGCGCTCGGCGAGCTGGCTCACCACTCGCAGGTCATGTTCCACCACCAACATGGTCAGCCCCAACTCCTGGCGCAGCCCCAAGAGGCGCACCATCATCTCGTCCTTCTCCTCAGCAGTCATGCCTGCCGTCGGCTCGTCCAAGAGGAGCAGCTTCGGCTCGCCCGCCAACGCCCGCGCCACCTCCACAAGCTTCTGGATGCCGTAAGGGAGCATGCCCACCCGCTGATGCCGGAAGGCCTGCAGGTCGAGCAGGTCCATGATTTTTTCGATAACTAGCCGCTGCGCCACCTCGTCGCGACGCCAAGCGGGCAGGGCCAACAGGGTGCTGCCGAGACCGGCGCGAATATGCAGATGTCGGCCGAGGAGGAGGTTGTCAAGGCAGGTCATGGTGCGGAAGAGCTCGATGTTCTGAAAACTCCGCCCGATCCCCAGGCGGGCCAGGCGGTGTGGCGGCAGGCCGGTGATCGCCTCACCGCGCCAGCGGATAGTCCCCTGCTGCGGCTTATAGAAGCCGCAGATGCAGTTAAACACACTGGTCTTGCCCGCGCCATTGGGCCCGATCAGCGCCACGACCTCGCCTGGGTAGAGCGCAAAACTCACTCCAGCAAGGGCGCTCACGCCACCAAAGGCCAGGCGCACCCCTTCGAGGGCCAGGAGTACCCCCTCGCCGTCAGGGGGCGAGGGGGAGGAGACCGAACCCTTCACTGCGCTAAAAGCTCAACCAGTCGGAGGCCGGCCTAAGGCCTTGCGGTGTCATTTGCAAGAGCTGGATCGAGTTGTTCCCTTGATACCCGGCGACGAAGCTGAGGTTATGGAACAGCCCTTCGCTATACCCGTCGAGGCTACGGAGCGCCGCCACGAAGCTCTCCCGGGTCAGCTCGGGGCCCGCTAGGCGCAGCGCCTCGACCACGGGCTGGGCAAAACCGATTCCAGCGCCGGCCCTAAAGGGGTCGCGAGCGATCTGCGGCGCGAATTGCATGGTCACTTGCTGGAAGTAGTAATCGGCGATGGGGTCGCCTTGCCCCGGGCCGAGGATGACCGACGGCAACCGCAAGAAGCTCGAGAAAAGCGCGCCCTGCATACCGGGGTGAGCGAGCAGGGTGGGATCTAGTAAGGTGACCGAGGCCAGTATCTGCGGCCGGTAGTCGAGCCGGGCGAACTCGGTGAGGAGGCTGGCCGCTGCCGAGGGGTCGCTGTAGATCAGCACCGCATCCGCTCCGGAACCGGCTAGGCGCAGCGCCTGCACCGTCATGACCATCGCGCCCCGCTCATAAGAGACCCTGTCGCGGATGACGACGTTTACACCGTCAGCTTTCAGACGAGTGACTTCCTCTTCGAGACCGCGCAGCCCCTCGCGGCCGTAGTCGTCGTTTTGGAAAAAGACCGCAATCGTCCTAACACCGAGTTCGTTTACCGCATGGCGAGCCAGCAGCGCCGCCTCGATCACGTAGTTGGTGAAGGTGGCAAAGATCAGCCCGCCGCTCTGCTCAGCAAAGACGACCGATCCCGTGGCCGGGCTGACCCAAGGGATGCCGTGCCGCTGCACCAGCGGCATGACCGCTAAGCCGTTGGCCGTGCCGACCCCGCCCACGAAGGCGAAGACCCGCTCGCGATCGATCAGCTCGCGCGCCGCCGACACGGTTCGGGCCGGGTCGTAGGCGTCATCGCGCGAGACTAGAGTCAGGCGCCGCCCGTGAATGCCGCCCTGAGCGTTGATGTAGTTGAAGTAGGCCTCAATTGCCGTGGTGACTGTCCCCCAAGCTGCGGCCGGGCCGGACTGCGGTCCCCAGTTGCCGAAACGCACCTCGGTATCGGTGACACCGGGCTCGGCGTAGGCCTGCGCGAACAGCACTGCCAAGAAACCTGCTAAGAGTAACCGTTTCATCGTCCGCTCCTTCTGGCTTAAAGGCGACTTAGCGCCGAGAGCCCACTGGGATAAAAACACCTGCCATCTTTCACACTCGCTTTACCTTGGCCCGGCCCAAGAGCCCGTGCGGCCTCAGCAAGAGCACCAACAGAACCACCAAAAACGCAAATGACGCCTTGAATTCGAGCAGCAGATAGGTTCCGACCAACATCTCCGTCATGCCCAGGACGTACCCGCCCAACACCGCGCCGGGGAGGCTGTTCATACCGCCGAGCACCGCCGCGACGAACCCCTTGGAGAGCGGATCGAGCATCATCGCCGGCTGCAACAGGGTGAGCGGCGCAAAGAGCAACGCCGCTACCGCCGCCAGCACTGACGCTACCGCCCAGGTCGCCAGCATCGCTTGCCGCACCGGGATGCCCAGAGCCTTGGCGACTTCCTGGTTTTGCGCCACAGCGCGCATAACTAGGCCGAGCTTGGTAAAGCGCAACAGCGCCCACAGCACCGTCATCAGCACTACCCCGAACAGCGCGGTGAAGAGCGAGAGCTGGCTAACAGCTGCGCCTGCCAAGCGCAGTGGCCGGTCGGGGATGATGGGCGGTACGGCTTTGTTATCGGTGCCGAAGACGAGGGCGTTCATGCCCCATAGCGCCAATCCTAGCCCTAGCGTCAAGATCAACAACCCCAGGTGGCTCTGGTTCTTAGCGGGCTTAACCAGCAAGGTATAGATAACCATGCCGATGATGAGGGCAGCGCTCAGCGTCAACACCAAGGTGAGGCCGTACGAGAGGCCCAGCGACTGCAGCATCACGAAGGCTAAAAAGGTGGCGAACACGCCGATGTCGCCGTGGGCGAAGTTGAGGATGTGCGTGGTGCGGTAGAGCAGCACCAGCCCCAAGGCCACCAGCGCGTAGATACTGCCGACCGAGGCGCCGCTGATCAGAACTTGGGGGAGAATATCCATAACTAGCTCCTCAAAGTGGCCACATCTTCCACCAGTGCCGCACCTTGAGCCAACGCCCGTAGATGCCTAAGGGCTCGAGCATAATCAGCGCTATCACCACCAGACCCAGGACGAACTGCGACCAGGCCAGCAGGCCCGCCAACCAGAGCTCGAGCCCGGTGATGAAGGCTGCCCCAATGATCGCGCCGGGGATGAAGCCAAGCCCGCCGATTACCACCATCAGCAGAAACTTGACGCTGAGCAGCAGGTTAAAGCTTGCCGGCGTGATGTAGCCGATCAGCGGGCCAAAGAGCGCGCCCGCCACACCGGTGAGGGCAGCTGACAGCACGAAGGCTAGGGTCTTGGTGTAGGCGAGGTTGACGCCCGACATCTGCGCGGCCAGATCGGCGTCGCGCACCGCTTTCATAGCCCGCCCGAGGTGTGAGCGCTCCAGATTGAAGCTCATCCAGATCGCCAGCGCAGCTAGCCCCAGGACCAGATAGTAATAGGAGGTATCGTCCCAGAAGGTGTGGCCAAAAAGGGTCGGGCGGTCGATTAAGAGCCCCATCGAAGCGCCGACCAGGGCCCAGTTGTTAAGGATCTGCTGGATGGCGAGCCCGAAGCCCAGAGTGGCGATGGCCAGGTAAGGCCCTTCGAGGCGTAGCGCCGGGATACCGATCAGGAGTCCGAGCAACCCGCACACGACTAGCGCTGCCGCCAACCCCGCGAAAAAGGGCCAGCCGATGCTGGACAAGTAGCCGGCGGTATAGGCGCCGGCGGCCAAAAAGCCCGCGTGGCCGAGGCTCACTTGGCCGGTAAAGCCGACGAGGATCGCCAGCGAGACCGCAACTAAGCTGTAGATAAAAAAGAGCGTCAGGTTGTAGACCAAAAATCCTGGCAGCGCCAAGGGCGCGAGCACGAGTGCGAGTGCCAAGAGTGCGAGGGCCACCCAGGCCTGCGGACTGCCGATCAGCCTGAGATCCTCTTCGTAACGCTGGCGAAAGAGGCTCACGCGCTACCTCGGCCAGGAGTCAGGAGCCAGGAGCTAGGAGCTAGGAGATAAGAGCGAGGGAACGGCATAGGTGCTAGCTTCCAGCTCCTAGTTTCTAGCCTCTTCATAAAGGCTCTCGATCAAAGCGGCGTACTTTTGCGCGATACTGGCACGCTTGACCTTCAGGGTGGCGGTGACTTCGCCTTCTTCGTGGTAGAGGCGCTTAGGTAAAATGGCAAAACGCTTGATCGCCTCGACGCGCGCGAGCCTTTTGTTAATGCGTGCCACCTCGCTTTCAATCAGCTTAACGACTGCGGGGTGCTGGGACAGGTCGCGGTAGGTGGTGTAGGGAAGCTGCCGGTCGGTAGCCCACTTGCCGACCGTCTCTTCGTCTAGGACTAGCAGTGCTACCAGGTACGGGCGGCGGTCACCGATCACTACAGCATCGTTGATAAAGACCGACGACTTGAGGCTATTCTCGATCTTCTGCGGCGTAATGTTCTTGCCGCCGGCGGTGATGATGATGTCCTTCTTGCGGTCGGTGATCGTCAGATAGCCGTCGCTCAGCTCGCCGATGTCGCCGGTGTGAAACCAGCCGTTCTTCAGCGCCTCGGCGGTAGCCACTTCGTCTTTGAAGTAGCCCTTGAAGATGCCCGGGCCTCTGACCAAGATCTCACCGTCTTCAGCGATTTTGATCTCAACGTCGCGAAAGGCCTGGCCGACCGTGCCTAGCCGCACCTCCTGGCGGTTGATGCTAACTAGCCCACTCGTCTCGGTGAGGCCGTAGCCTTCACGAATATCGACTCCGATGGTGCGAAAGTAAGCCAGGATATCGGGCGAGATGGGCGCCGCGCCGCTGATGGCGAGCCGCACGCGGTCGAGCCCCAAGCGCACCTTGAGCAAGCGCAGAACGAAGGCCTGTGCCGCTAGGGCGGCCAGGCCAGCCCGGCGCTCGCCGCCGCAGACGCGCAGCGACCAGCGGTAGGCGTAGCGTTTGATTAGGTGCGCGTCTTGCATGTGCAACTCGACCATGCTGTAGATCTTCTCCCAGATGCGCGGCACGGCGAAAAAGATCGTCGGGCGGATCTCCTGCATGTTTTGCATGACGGTATCCAAGTTCTCGGTGAAGCTGATGGTGTGGCCGTAGCGAACGGGGGCCACCACGCTGATCAGCCGCTCGACGATGTGCGAGAGCGGCAGGTACGAGAGCAGCTCTTCGTGATGGTCAAAGGTGAAGACCTCACCCAGCGCCTCCGCCGCCCACAGCAAGTTGGCGTGAGTCAGCATCGCCCCCTTGGGATTGCCGGTGGTCCCTGAGGTGTACATCAGCAGGGCCACATCGTCGGGCGCAATAGCCGCTAGGCGTGCCTGCAAGGGGTCTGGCTGCCGCGCGTAGCGCTGCCGTCCCTGTTCAAGCAACGCCTGCCAGTCCAGCAGATCGCTAAATCCCTCGGGTTCAACGGCGATCACCCAGCGTACGCTCTTGGCCTGGCTGCGGATCTCCAGCCACTTCTCATACTGTTCGGCATCTTCGAGGATCAGCCCGGCCGCTGCCGAGTGCTCGAGGTGGTAAAGGAGCTGCTCGGCGCTGCTGGTAGTGTAGACGCCCACGGTGACGCCACCGGCGCTCTGGATGGCCAGATCGGCCACCAACCATTCGGGGCGATTCTCGCTCAAGAGCGCGACCCGCTCGCCCCGCTCGAGGCCTAGCTCGAGCAGCTCACGCCCGAGGGCAGCCACCTGCGCGGCATAGTCCGCCCAGGTAATAGACCGCCACAAGCCCAGGCGCTTGACACGGTGCGCCACGCCTGCCTCTTCCCGGCGCTGGAACAACAGTGCAGGCACGTTTACTGTAGTGCTTATGATAAAGGCCGACCTCCTTGTTAGACCGTTTCAGGTCTAAACCATGATGGCACTTCGCTCGAGCGGCAGTGGGGGTGTATACTTTGATTAGTATACAAAAGTAAAAGCGCCAGTGCGGGAAGGCCCTCATAGCGGATTCCGGCACTATTGCTTATCGTCTTCACGAAGGGCGCCTTGCTTGGCGGATAGGGGGCCGGGCTGCGTGCAGTATAATTGCAGGCGCGGCATGAACCCGGGCTTCTCCTTCAACCTCGACTGCGAACGCGGCGCTGCGCGGGTAGCGCGCTACCGCACCCCTCACGGCGTCATTGAGACCCCGGCCTTTGTGGCGGTCGGCACTCAGGCCGCCATTAAGACCCTGTCGCCCGAAGAGGCGGCTGACGCAGGCGTGCAGGTGCTGTTTGCCAACACCTATCACCTCTATTTGCGCCCCGGCCAGGAGACCGTCGCCGCGGCGGGAGGGCTCCACCGCTTTATGGCTTGGGACGGTCCGATCATGACCGACTCGGGCGGCTTCCAGGTCTTTTCGTTAGGGGCCAGCCTGGAGCACGGGGTCGGGAAGATCGCCAACATCTTCCCCGGCGAAGCGGGCGGGGCGTTAAAGGGTGGCCGCCGGGGCAAGTCGCTGGTGCGGGTCGAAGAGGAACGGGTCACCTTCAAGAGCCACCTCGACGGCAAGAGCCACGTCTTTACCCCCGAGAAGTCGATGCTGATCCAGCGCGCCTTGGGCGCCGATATGATCCTGGCCTTTGATGAGTGCACCTCGCCCCTGCACGACCGGGCCTACACCGGGCAGAGCGCCGAGCGCACCCATCGCTGGGCTGAGCGCTGCCTCAACTACTTCGCTGCCACGCCGCCGCGCCACGGCTATCCACAGGTGCTTTATGGGATTGTGCAGGGCGGTGCGTTTGAGGATATCCGCCGCCAGAGCGCCCGAATTATCGCCGGGATGGGTTTTGAGGCCATCGCTATCGGCGGCAACCTGGGTCGGACCAAGGCCGCTATGCACCAGGTGATCGAGTGGACGGTGGCCGAACTGCCGCGCGACAGACCCCGCCACCTGCTCGGCATCGGCGATGTGCCCGATCTGTTCGAGGCGGTGGCGCGGGGCTGCGATACCTTCGACTGTGTCAGCCCGACCCGCAACGCCCGTAACGGCGGCTTGTTGCGCCGCTTCGATGATGACGGCCGGCCGCTGCCTAAGTTCCGCCTCAATATCCGCAACGCCTGCTACGCTGACGATCACCGCCCGGTTGAGCCGGCCTGTGCCTGCTACACCTGTCGTAACTACTCGCGCGCTTACATTAGGCACCTTTTCATCGCTAACGAGCCGCTCGGCCCCCGGCTGGCGACTATCCATAATCTGCACTTCATGAATCGGTTACTGGCCGACATGCGCGCGGCGATTCGCGCCGGCTGCTTTGACGACCTGAAGCAGGAGTGGCTGCTGCCAAGTAGCCTCTAGGAGATCGCGTCCTCTTGACCGCTCTTGACCAAGCCGGGAGACAGGCTGCTATACTATCGCCAACGTGGCTATGGCCATGCAGAATGCGGGTGCGGCCACACACCTTCGGCACGTGAGTGGAGTGGATCAGGGTTGCTCTGAGGTACGGGGCAGGGCTCTGCCTGATGGAGTGCCTTCGCCTGCGCGTGCTATCGACTTCGAACGCAACGAGATCACGGTGCGGGACGGGAAGGGGGCGAAAGACCGCCGGACCATGCTCCCGGGGTTGCTCAAATGGCCCTTCCAGCAGCATCTGGGAAGGGTCAAGGCGATTCACCAGCGGGATGGATGGGGCCGGGTCCAAATACCCGACGCCTTGGACCGCAAGTACCCCAATGCCCCGACGGACTGGCGCTGGCAATAGGTCTTTCCGCAGGAGAATTGGTGGAAGAACACGAAGACTGGAGAAGAGGGCTGCCACCACGTTCACGAAACTGCAACGGGCCGTGAAGGAGGCCGTAAAGAGGGCTGGTGTTGTCAAACATGTGGGCGGTCAGGGAGTGCGGAGTCCCGCTGATGACCTTTGATCCGGATTATGCCGGCTGTATAATCCCGGCGGCGGGAGTAAGAACCAGTGTCGGAAAGGCTTGTGAGGCAAGAAGGCTATGCAGATTTCGAGAGAAGCAGGAGCAGGTGATATACAGGCAGGAACCGCCTGTCTTCACAGTATTAGACAGGCTGTATAATTACTGTTGGGCGGCAAATCATTGCCAGGTGATCTGAGAGAGAGCGATATGCTCCCATTAAGCCAAATAACATTTACTCAAATTGTCCGGTGAGAAACAGGAGAAAAGAATATGAAGAAAATAACTACCACAATTGGCTCGGAAATTGTCAACCTTCTTCCAGTCAACACATTTATAACCACTGGCAAGATCGAAGGGAAAGAGACGGTTCGAGTTGTGAAAGATCCAAAAGTGGAGGTATTTGACGAAGCGACATTTGCAAAAATAGTCGAATCTGACTTCAAAAATGGGACCATTGAGGTCAACGTACTGAGTAAGATTTTGGCGGATGCGCCCGACTTCGCCCGAGGATTTATCGGCGTTGCTTTCAGAATTGATGAGGGTAATTCGAAATTTGAGTGTATTTATGTCCGCCCGACCAACGGCAGGGCCGAAGATCAGGTCCGCAGAAACCACGCCACGCAATATTTCTCATATCCGGATTTCAAGTTTGATCGTCTCAGGAAAGAATCCCCTGGAAAATATGAATCATACGCGGATATGGGGCTTAATGAATGGATCAATCTAAAGATCGAGGTCAAGGATGAAAAAGCGAAGCTCTATTTAAACGGGAGCGAGCATCCTGTATTAGTCGTGAACGATTTGAAGCATGGCGCGGATGCGTCCGGAGCAATCGGACTTTGGGTTGAAGTAGGAACAGAAGGATATTTTACTGATCTGAAGTTGGCACAAAGTTCGTAAACGGGAGAATAAAGACAGGTAGAGATACCAATTCTGACCGGCAGAGTTGGCTTTACCGCGAAAACAGAGGTGAACTGGAAGAGTTCTATTCCGCCCCAAAGAAAAGCCGCCCAACAAGCGGTTGCAGCCGAATTGCTACCGCCCGGTTTTTCAACCATTCCTTGCTGGCAAAGTTGGTGTATAATGTAACTTACCTTGCCCACCCGCAATCGGCTGAACCACAGTCGTTAGGCGGAAGGCCATGGAGCCAACCATGAACCGACAAAGTTGGGAGCAAATGCTGATGAAGTACTCAGAGTCTGTCGGTCCTGGCAAGGAAGTCATAATCATATTCAAGAATGCGCGAGATCACGTAAGTGGCGTGATCGAGGAAATTGATGAGGACTTTCTTGTTCTGGGGAACAAAGATGGAAGTGGGATGGCAGCTATTGTAGAATTGGATGAGGTTGCTGGTTTCAGAACTCATTGAGGGGCAATGCTCCAAAATAGGTGATCCATGACCGAGTATCAGTTTTTGGAGCACGCTTATGACATGCTAAGGGAGCGAAACATTCGAGAAACGTGGCTGAGGTTGGCTATGGAAGATCCTGAAAGAAAGGAGATGATGGAAGATGGTACTGTTCACTATATTCGAGCAATTGAGGAGTATGAGGGGCGATATTTACGTGTGGTGGCGAATCCCGATGTCAAGCCCCAGAGAATTGTAACTGTCTTCTTTGACCGGAGAATCAGGAGGTTACAATGAGACTAAAGGTGGATCACAAGAATGACGCTTTATACTTTCGGCTCGATGAATCAGCAATTGTCGAGTCAGAGGAGATTAAACCTGGCGTGATTCTTGACTATGATGCAAACGACAACGTGGTTGGGATTGAGATCCTCGGCTTAAGCAAGCGTGTTCCGGTTGAAATGCTTAAGAGTCTGCAATTCGAGACAGTATAAGCCGATGAAATCTTCGCCCAACACATATGAGGCCTCCCTTTATCAAGAGGCAGCAAGATAACGTGACGGAGAGGCAGTAAAGTTCCGTCTCAAGGCGCTGCGCTAAGAGCGTCAGGGCTTTGGGCTTACCGTGCTTGCTCGCGAGCTTTTTCAAGTAGCGCTGACCCTGAGGATTGTTTCGTAGGAAAAGGACCGCTGCTTCGGAGAAAGCCCACTTCAAGTAGGTGTTGCCGATCTTCTTGCCTGAGGTACCGGTGCGTTTGCCAGCCGATTCCTTGGCGCACTTGACCAGCCGAGCATAGGAAGCGACGGACATCATGGATCTCGTAGAGGATCACCAAAGCCAGGATCTTGCCAATACCAGGGACTGAACGCAAGCGGTAGAGGGCATTGGGGTCGTTCTCCTGGGCATTCCTGGTGATATAAAGCTCCACCTCGTTAAGAAGTCGGTCATAGTGGTCGATCAAGGATAAGTCCATCTCGATACTCTTGCGGACGCTTGTCTCTGGGAAGTGCTCAGCTACTCCCTCACGGTTGGCTTTATAAGCCAGCTTTTTGCCGAACTCGGGTAGGTTGTACTGGCTGTTGGTGTTCTGGTGCCAAGAGTTCGGCGCGCTTCCTCATCAGGTGCATGCGCCGTCTCAACAGGTCGCGGGTGGCACGCATTTCTTGGGGATAGACATAAGCCTCGGGGAACATCCCGCCGCGAAGTAAGGCAGCGATCTTGTGAGCGTCGTTCTTGGCTTTGCCTCCATGGATGGCTTTCATATAGAGAGCATGACCCAACACCAAGGGGATGCCTTCTTCAGCACAGACATCAGCCAGCCAGTACCAGCTGAAGATGCACTCTACCCCGGCAACCACATCCTGACGGTAAGGAGCCAGCGCCTTCAGCAAGGGTTCTGGGCCTGCTCTGAGGTTCTTATGGAAGACGATTTCCCCTGCCTGATTCAGGATACACAGGTACATGGTGCGGGCGTGCAAGTCGATCCCGCAATAGAACTGGTGCTGCTTGGTGTAGAATTTTATGAGGCTTCCTCCTTAATGGGTTTTCTCCCTCCATGATTACCCTGTGGGTAGCCTTTGAGGGGAGGCCTCTATAAGTATCAACGGGTTGCAGCGGACGGTCCGCTGCGCGGCCCGCCGCTGAACCGGAGCGTTAAGCTGCCGTCCCTCTTTTTTGCTACAAATGGCACATGAGGAAACCTTCCGCGATGTGAAGAACCCGCGCTTTGGTTCGGGGCTCAAGCAGACGATCATCACGCGCCACGACCGTCGCGAGGCGCTGTTCCTGCTGCCTGCCCTAAGCGAAGCGAGGGGACGGTGTTGGCGCATGCGCTGCTCACGCTGCTGGGTAAGGCGGGATCAGCGCAGCGCCGAGGGTTCCCCTGAGGGTTCACCCCGAAGGGCGAAGCCGTACAGGAGCTCGGTATGGAACGGATGCTCGGAGCGACACGGCCCGGACGGCTTTCGCTAAGGCAGGGACTTCTGCTCTATGAGCTGCTGCCCACGGTGCGGGGAGACCGTTTGCACCTGCTGATGAGGCGATTCGGAGAACTCCTGCGTCAGCATGCTCTCGCTGCCGGCATTCTTGGTGTTCTTTAGAAATCAGGGGACGCCTCAGGCGATAGACTTGTTTTTGCTGCAATGCACCCTCCTGTTTTTGTTGCAGTAGCCGCTGGTTCATGCACTCGATTCAACCCTAAGCGATTACGCTCCGGACAACGTTTTGCTAGAATTGGGCAGGATGAGCGAGGCACCAGTTCGGCATCAGGCGACGATCTTTTTGCCGGGCCACTTTGAGGAGGGCCGGTTCGCCTCCCCCCGCCTCCCTGCGGGACTTGAAGTCAGACTGGGAGGCTTGGCCCTCAAGAAACCCCAAAAGCTGATAGGGGAGGGAACCTTTAGCCTCTGGTCTCGCACTAACATCGCTGGAGAGATCATCCGCTTAACCTTGGCAAGCCGCCTAGAGACGGCTGTTCCAGAGTCCGAGGTCTGTGTTCGTGGGGCCTTGCTGAGAGCAACTTCGGACAGGATCAGTCTTCTGATCCAGTCCAAAGGGTTAAAGACTTTCCGGGTCCACCTGCGCCGAGGGCCTGGGCTTACCGCACACCTGGTCCTCAATAGGCTCTACCAAGTGGAGGGGCGCGTCGAGGAGCTGCAGCTAATCGCAGAGCGTGCTCAGCCTTTGGAAGGATGGCCCGAGATCCCCAAGGAACCACTCCCACCACTACCTCCAGCCGCAAAGAAGCCCACTCCGCCTCCAGCCCCAAAACGGCCCGCACCCGCGCCGCCAGTGCTCGCAGAGTTGCCCCCCGCGCTCCACAAGGGGCAGCAAATGGGTTTAACCGGAAGCGGACCGTACTACCTGGTACTGTCTCCGCCAGCGGTCCCAACCTGGTGGCCCAAAGTGGAACGGAGGCTGTCAAAGCTGGCCCAGCCCCACTCCTGCGAGTACCCGCAGGATGCGCTCTTATGCAGATGGCAGCCGGGCGGTGGTAACGGACGATCTGAACGCGCTAAAGACTTGGTACAAGCGGGTGCTTGCGAGCCGTTAGGCGTCCGCTTAGCAGCCGCATGAGACTGAGCGTCGGGGCGAAACGTCACACCATGCGCTACAACAAAGACAGGAGCCTGTCATAGTCATCGTGAGGTCCGATCCATATCCACAGATAATGATGTTGGCGTTTTATCGCGACAGCGCGGTAGTTGTCGTTGACTCTTGCCGACCACACCGCCTCTCCGACTAGATTAACCTCGGTGAGGGATGTTGTGGATTCTGCCGAAGCAAGGCGTACTGCTTACGCGCCTGCTGCTGGATGTGCTCAGGAAGGTCGCTGAACAGTCTCCAAAAGCGCTTACTTGCACGATGTTTCAACGTCTATCGCTTCGCCAGCAGTCGCCCAGAAGCCCGCCAGCCTTTAGGTAGCGGGAGTGTCGCAGGGCCGCCATCATGTTATCATAGCATCACGATGGCAGCATACGACATCACACGAGGTGCAGTATGAAAAATCTCACCATCCGCGGTATCGATCCAGCTCTCGATCAGGCCCTCAAGAGCACCGCGAAGAAAAAGTCTAGCAGCGTTAACCAGCTAGTACTCGAGATGCTCAAACAGCACTGCGGCCTCAGCAAACCCCCCCACTACAGCCGCCGCCATCACGATCTAGACGATCTGTTCGGACGTTGGGACGAAGAGGACTACGCTCGCATCCAAGCCGCCACCGCAGGCCAGCGCCGGATTGACCCCGAACTCTGGTCATGAGGCGCGCCCTGATCGACACCAACATCTGTTGGCACGATAGACGCGGTTAGAGAGAGTCACCCAAACCCAAGTGGGGGAACGAGTGGCCACGCTGACCGTGTACGGCGGCTATGCCGAGTATGTTTACGTGGCCGAGAAGAAGCTGATCTCCGTCCCGGCCGTGCTCGATCCGACCGAGGTCGTCCTCGAGGTAGTGGGTGGTCAGGAGCACGGTAAGGCCGCGCGCTTTGAGCGCGGCGATGAATGACCAAAGCTGCTGGCGGTAGATACGGCCTTAGGCGATTACCTCGCCGTCCCCGGCATCGGCTGAGGGCTCCTCCTGAAGGTGATTAATCGCTCGCCAGGCGTGGTAGGCCAAGCGGTCCACCCAGCGCATGGCCTCGAGCTCTGCCATGGCCTGATCGGAGTCGAGCTTCCCGGCGGCGGTCTGTTTCAGTACCTCTACCCGCTGCCGCCGTCGCGCCGCCGCAACCTGCAAGGAGACATCTTTCATCAGCGGCAACAGGTCGGTCTCGGCCCCCACGCCGATCAGCGCTCGCGCCTCGGCTAGCTGGGTGGCTAACTCCTGGCTGCTGTGCTGTAACAAGGCTGCGCCCGACAATTGCGCTTCGCGGCTTAGGTACGACATATGATCCGGCTCGCGGCAGGCTACGGCCAAGCGCTCCAAGTGCTCGAGCGCATGCAGTACCGAGACGTGCTTGCGATACTCGCTGTCGCCCTCGGAGGCCGAGCGGATCTGCGCCAGATAGCGGCGCGTCTCACGGAGTGCCTCCTCAGCTTTATCGAGCTGCTGGGCAGTGAAGCGTGGCACGGCACGCCGACGCAAGGCATCGCCCATCACGCCAAAGAGCAGTGCCGCAATATCCAGGCTGGTGCGCCGGGCCGCTTCCAGGGCGGTAGCGGCAATGGGGATCAGGCGCGGGTTTAAGTGCTTGGTAAGCTGCGGGCCAGTTTCCGGTACCAGGCGCATGATGAGCTGAGCAAAGACGCCGGTCAGGGGCAGGAAGATCATTACGCCGATGATGTTAAAGGTGCTGTGAAAGGCCGCCAGCGTGGCGGCGCTATCCCAGCCGTGGGACTCTTCTAGCCACCGCATCCCCTGCACGAAGTAGTTAAGCAGCGCCAGAGCCAGTACGGCAGTGAGCACATTAAAAAAGATATGGGCCGCCGCCGTCCGCCGCGCCGCTACCGAAGCGCCAAGCGCTGCCAATAGTGCCTTGATGGTGGTGCCGATATTCTGGCCGATCACCAGCGCTGCAGCCTGCTCGAGCCCAATGGCCCCGGTGTGTAAGGCGGTCAAGGTGGTGGCTACCGCCGCACTCGAGGACTGCATCACCACCGTCATAGCCATGCCGATCAAGACCAGCAGCAGCGCCCCCCCCAACCCGGCGCCGGAGAAACGCGCCAGGTCAAAGGTCTCGGCTAAGCCGCGCATCCCCTCTTGCAGGGTAGCGATCCCGACAAATAGCAGACCGAACCCGGCCAATACCAAGCCGTAGGCTCCCAGCCGCGCTGAACCTACGAGCCGCAACAGCGCCCCTAGCGCTATCAGCGGTAGCGCGATGGCTGAGACGTTGAGCTGAAAGCCGATTAGCGACACTAGCCAGGCGGTGCTAGTAGTGCCGAGGTTGATGCCGTAGATAACGCCGAGCGCCTGAGGAAAGCTCAGCATCCCGGCGCCAACAAAGCCAATTACCGCCAGCGTAGTGGCGCTCGAGGACTGCACCAGTGCTGTGACCAGCGCACCCGAGAACACCCCCAATACCGGCAGGCGGGTAAAGCGGTAGAGGATACGGTTCAGGGTCGAGCCCGCTGCCGTCTTGAGGCCGTCGGTCATGAGCAGCATGCCGAGCAGGAACAGACCCACACCGCCGACGATGGTTACGAGCATGGCGTCTCCCTAATGCAGAGCAGTATGGCACGAGGCGCCCGCCTTAGGCTAGCGCGAAGCGCGTATGATGCCGCTATGCCGGACCTGTTTAGCGCCGCTGTTTTGGCGGGTGGCCGCTCAAAGCGCTTTGGCTGTGACAAGGCCCGCTTTGTCTATCAGGGAAAGCCGCTTCTAGCTCACGTGCTAGCGAGCCTGAGCGCGGCGGCTGAGCGCTTTATCGTAGCCAACGAGCCTTATCTGGAGTTTGGCGTGCCGGTAGTCGCGGACCTCATCCGGGGCGGTGATAGCCTGAGCGGTTTGCACAGTGCGCTCAGCCATGCCCAGCACGACTGGCTGGCTCTCGCAGCCTGCGACTTGCCGTACCTCACACCCGCGTATTGGGTACTGCTACTGGAGTGCCGCGACTTATGGCCGATAGTCATAGTGAGCGGCCAACAGGGCGTCGAGCCGCTCGCTGCCCTCTATCACAAACGCCTCTTGCCGCTGGTAACAGAGCAGCTCCAGCGCGGAGACTTCGCTATGCGCCGCCTCCCCGAGCTGGCCGGGGCCCGCTTCGTGGACGCCTCTGAGGTGCTAGCCCGCTGTGGCGCGCAGGTGCTCACCAACGCTAACCACCCTGAGGAGCTGCCTTGAAATGCGGTATGTGGGAAGTGGGTTGTGGGATGTAGGGTTTTCCCACTTACCACAAACCACCTCCCACTTCCCGCTTACCACCGAGCGCTTACTCGATCCCTAACTCCTCGCCGAGGCTAAAGGCGGCTAAGACCGCTAACATCGCGCCGCTGAAGAGATGGCTCCAGAGCGCCGCGTATTGGTGGGCAAAGCTGAGCAGGAAGGGGGCGAGAATAGTCCACAGGCCGAACCCTAGGGTAAGGGCGCTGAGCCCAGCCACCTCGCGCCCGCGCCGCAGCAGCAACAGGGCCACTACCGCCACTGCCAGCCCGATCACCAGACTGTTGCTGCCCGCTGTCCCAGCTAAGAAGCCTAAGACGATAGGGGCGGCGACCAGCCACAGGCCGAGCGCCAGAATCAGGTAGTTGGCCAAGGCTATGTAAGAGGCTCGAGCACCGTTTGAGTGCGGTTGGGTCATACCTCCTCCATAAAGCTACGATACCACGCGACGCCGAGGCTGAATCGGCTAGACTGGAGCTATGAATATCCTGGTTACCGGCGGTGCCGGTTATATCGGCAGCGTTACCACCGAGCGGCTCATCGCGCGCGGTCACCGTGTGGTGGTGCTGGACAACTTAAGCACCGGCCATCGCGCTGCCGTTCACCCCGAAGCGGCCTTTGTGCTGGCCGACATTACCGATCGTGAGATTCTCAGCCAGGCGTTGCGTCGGCACGATATCGAGGCGGTGGTGCATTTTGCCGCCTATTCGCTGGTGGGTGAGTCGATGGCTGAGCCGCTTAAGTACTTCACTAACAATAGTGCTGGGACGCTAGCGCTGTTAGAGACACTGCTAGAACACCGGGTCGAGAAGATCGTCTTCTCCTCGACCGCAGCGCTATTTGGCGCCCCTGAACAGCTCCCCATCCCGGAAGATGCTCCGGTGAGACCGGCTAGCGTCTACGGCGAGTCCAAGTGGCTGATCGAGCGGATCATGTACTGGCTCAGCGAAACCTTGGGGCTAGGCTACGCTACGCTGCGCTACTTCAATGCCGCCGGGGCCTCGGAGCGTTTTGGCGAAGACCACCGCCCTGAGAGCCATTTGCTCCCGCTAGTGTTGCAGGTAGCCTTGGGGCGGCGTGACAGCATCAGCGTGTTCGGCGACGACTATCCTACTAAAGACGGCACCTGCATCCGCGACTATATCCACGTGCTGGACCTAGCCGAGGCGCATATCCTGGCGCTAGAGGCCATCCATCCCGGCGAGCGGCGTGCCTATAACCTCGGCAACGGTCAAGGCTTCACCGTCAATGAGGTGATCGAGGTCTGCCGACAGGTGACGGGCCACGCCATCCCTGCCAGGGTGGTAGCGCGCCGCCCCGGCGATCCTGCCGCTTTGGTGGCTGACTCGACCCGCATCCGCAGTGAGCTGGGCTGGCAGCCGCGTTACCCCGAGCTTGCCAAGATCGTGGCTGCGGCCTGGGCGTGGCATCAGCGTCACCCGGATGGCTACGCGCACTGAGCTGGCGCGCTTGGCCCTCGTAACCCCGTAGGGTGTGCTCGCGCACCGCTTTGGCACACGCCACAATTCGCTCCCCAAATCCTCCCAACCCCCCTTGGTGGGGGGCTTAAAGCGATCCGGGGGGTTCGCTGTCGTTGCGAGCGCAGCGAAGCAACCTCGGAAACAACTGTCGCCCAACTCGAGGCCGCTACGGTGCGCTTGATCCCTTAGCTACGCCGTGTCATACTGCGCCGGGGCTATGAGCAGCGCGTGAAAGGCAGGTGAAATGGCTTTTCATGCGGCTGTGCTAGACTTAAGTGCGTTTGGAGGCAAGCTTCTGATGAAGCGACTGATACTAACGATACTCTTGCTCTTTATGGCGATGGCTTTTGCCCAACAGGCGGCTACGGTCGGTGGTGTGGTCCAGGCCGAAGAGCCCCTGCCCGACACGGTTCGGGTAGGCATCCATGTGATCGATCTCGACGGGCGCACGCTGCTTGAAGTGGCCAGCAGCCCGCTGGTGGTTGGCACCTTCAGCGTGACCACCGTGCCCTTGGCGGCCGATCAGCTACAGCCGTTTCGTGGCGGTGTTATCCCCTTGCCAGGGTTAGGGACTGAGTATCGCGTCTCGCCCGAGGGGGTTAACTTTGCTCGAGCCGTCACTAAGGTTTACGAGGACAACGACGGTAGCGAGTCTTGGAGTGGTCCTGAAAGTGATGTCGGCTACCTGGGTGTAGCCAGCTTAGAGGGCGGCGGCTTCTTTGTGCTGCTCTTTGTTGACCGCGACACCACGCTGTCGGGTCGAGGGACCGACCTGGCGTTGCAGGCAGGGTGGAATGTTTTCACCGTGCAGGTCAACGAACAGGGAGGGCTTAGCTTCAGCGCTCTGAGCGGCATCAATAACGCTGTACTCGATATGTTTAGGCCCTAATAGCGGCGACGTTGGGCACAACTGCTGCCGATCGACCATCGGGCGGGTTAGGTATGACCGCACGAAGTGGGTGTTTCATACGTCGATAATAGGGGGACTCACAGCGGTTTTCACAAATACTGAGTCGCCTTAGCGCAGGTATCATCTCTGCAAAGGCGTCCTGCGAGTAAACCGCAGGATAGAGAACGATTCGCAGTCCTGCGAGCACCCGCAGGATCAAACCAGATGATACCTGCTATCAGCTCCCACTTGCTATTCCCCTGCTCCATACCTGATATAACAGGGCCATGAGACAGCTAAACGGCCAGCTATCCGCGAGCGACCTTAAGATCGGTATTGTGGTGAGCCGCTTCAACGACTTCATCACCCGCCGCTTGCTCGAGGGGGCCGAGGATGCGCTGCTCCGCCATGGGACTAGCCCCGAGGCCATTACCGTGGCCTGGGTGCCTGGCGCAGTCGAGATCCCCCTTCTGGCCAAGCGCCTAGCCGCTAGCAGCGACTACGATGCGGTAATCTGCTTAGGCGCAGTAATCCGCGGAGCGACCAGCCACTACGATCACGTCTGTAGCATGGTAGCCAGCGGCATCGCTGCGGCGGCGCTCGAGACTGGTGTGCCGGTCATCTTTGGCGTGCTGACTACCGATACTATCGAACAGGCTATCGAGCGCTCTGGCACCAAGGCCGGGAACAAGGGCTTCGAGGCGGCGGTGTCGGCTATTGAGATGGCCAACCTGCTGAGGAGGTTGCCATGAACCGTGACCTGTTGCGGCAAAGCGCCAACGTGGCGGCGCTGCTGCTGACGCTAGTTATGAACGCCTTAGCTTCGCTACTGCCGTTGGCTGGGCGGACTACCGGCGAGGTGTCAGACCGCTTTCCGGTGCTGTTCGTGCCTGCGGGCTACGTGTTTAGTATCTGGGGTCTGATCTACCTGGGGCTAATCGCCTTTGCCATCTACCAGGCGCTCCCGGCTCAGCGCGACAACCCGCGCCTGCGGCGGATCGGCTACCTGTTTGTCGTAAGCTGCCTATTTAACAGCCTCTGGCTAGTGGCCTGGCACAACCTGCAAATAACCCTAAGCCTGCTGCTGATGGTTGGGTTGCTGCTCTCGCTGATCGCTCTATACCTGCGCCTCCAACCCAGCGATAGCGCGCCAACCATAGAGCGCTGGACCATCGACGGCCCCTTTAGCCTGTATCTGGGCTGGCTGACGGTGGCTACCGTGGCTAACACCACCGCTGCGCTATATAACGCCGGTTGGGGCGGCTGGGGGCTCCCGGACGCGCTCTGGGGGGTAATCACCGTCATTGCTGCCCTAATAATCGCCTTATTGATGCTCAAACGCGAGCGCAATGTGGTGTTTGTGCTGGTAGTGGTGTGGGCCCTTATCGGTATCTTCGTTAGGCAGCAAGATACAGCGGTGATGGCCTACTCGTCACTCCTGGCCGCCGCGCTGCTCTTGGGAGCGCTAGTGCTGCCAAGATTCAAGGCGGGCTACGCTAAGCCCAGGTGACATGGGCTTAAGGGAGCTGCGAGCGGCCCTGGTGATCGGCGGTGCGCGCGGCATCGGCTATGCCGTCAGTCCCGGTTGGATCGACGTGCGCCAGGAGCCCTTAGCGTCCGAAGATCAGGCCCAGCAACCGGGGGGCCGGGCGGGGGAGCCCGCAGACGTAGCGGTGCTGGTCGCCTTCTTGCTCACACCCGAGAGCGGCTTTATTGGGCAGTCGTTCATGGTTGATGGCGGTATGACCCGCAAGATGATCTATCGCTAGCGTCATAAGACTCATCGGTAGCTCACGGGGATCATGAGACTGCCGGGGTGTAATAGCCTGGGGGGGGATCAGCCCACGGCTGTGATTTGTGATTAAACCGACAGCATCGGTTTATCGCGGAAGGAGAGAAAGGATACAAGCGCCATGAAACGAATCGTTAGCTACCTTATCGCCCTTGGCCTCATCGCTCTTGCAGGCCTTACAGTAGGTGTATTCGCACAAGAGCCGCTTAACCCGGCGGCGCGGGAGTCGATTCAGTTAGGGGAGGCGAGGATCGCTGAAGCTCAGGCGGCGGGTATCCCGGCCTTTCCCGACCGGCCGCTCTGGCGCGACGCCATCGCGCTAGGCCGTGAGGCGGTGCGCCAGGCGCCGGGCCGCAGCGAGCCACTGCGCTTTTTGGCCAAGGCCTACACCCTAACCCGCTGGTACTTTCCGGCCTGGCGGACCTGGCTCGAGTACCTGCAAGTAGGCGGCAGCCTCGATCCTGAGGCCCAGGAGTGGTTTGTCCTGGTGGGCAACGAGCTAGGTTTTACCAGTTACCACCGAGGGGACTTCGAACAGGCGCTCGCTTACTACCTGCAGGTGATAGATCGAGTGCCGGGCCACCTTGAGGCCTATATCTGGGCAGGGCGGATCTTGATCGAGACTGGGCGCCCGGCGCAGGCCATCCCTTATTGGCAAGAGGTGGTAACCCGCGATCCTGTCGATCGGCGCGCCGCCTACTTCCTGGAGTTGGCCCGCGATCAGGCGCGCTGGGGGATAAGTGCGGTCAACGCCTTCCGTGAAGGGGTAAGCGCTCACGAAGCTGGCAATCTGAGCCTGGCGCGCGAGCGCTTTGCCCGTGCTACGACGGCTAACCCCGACTACGCGGCGGCCTGGGCCTGGCTGGGACGGGTCGCCTTTGAACAGGGCCACTACCGCGACGCCGCGACGTTTTATGACCGTGCCCGGCGGCTCGAGCCCACCAACGAGGCCTATCAGTTTTTCTATCGGGAGTCGCGGCGGCTGGCCGGTGACTGATTAGAGGGCGTTCAGAAAACGGCTGCCAGTCTGGGCAGTATGTCACGCGGGCGCACCTGGACCAGGCCGCAATACGGTAGGTTATTAGCCGTGAAGCGAGGTTGGATTACTCTGGCGGTTTGCCTGCTCTTGGCTCTAGCCCAAGCTCAAGCAGAGGTGCAGCAGGTGTTGGAGCGGGGCCGTGAGTTAGTCGAGCAGGCTAAGGTTAGCTATGCCGGCACCGTCTTCAGCATTGATCAGCCGCTGTGGCGCGAGGCCGTTGCCGCCGGCGAAGAGGCGCTTAAGTTAGCCCCCGAACACCCTGAAGCGCTGCGCTTTCTGGCGCAGGTTTACGGCCAGGTCGGTTGGTATATCCGCGCCTGGGACCACTGGCTGCGTTATATCGCCACCACCGCGGAGCTGAGCGAACTGGACCGGGAGCAGGTCTCTCAAGCCGGGGGCGAGCTGGGGTTTGCCCGCTATCAGGCGGGCGACCTGGCTGGGGCGCTCACTTTTTATCAGCAGGTCTTTGAGATAAATCCGACCGACAACAATGTGCTGACCTGGTTGGGCCGCATCCATCTGGAGCGGGGCGAGCCGGAGCAGGCGCTGGCCTACTGGGAGCTGGCGGTAGAGCGTGGGCTCCCCGGCGCAACTTATTTCCGTGAGCGTACCCAGAGCCAGCTCGACTACGGCGTAGCGGCCAGCGACAGCTTTTTTGCTGGGATTGAGGCCTACGAGGAGGGGCGGTTCGAGGCGGCGCTCGAAGCGTTTAGGGCCGCTACCGAGCTTAATCCGGACTACCTTGAAGCCTGGGTATGGGCAGGGCGCAGCAGTCTGGAGCTGGGCCGCTCAGCCGAGGCACGCCGCTACTGGCAGCACGTTCTCGCCCGTAACCCTGACGACGCCAGAGCCCGCCACTTCATCGCGGTAGCCGATGCGCAGGAGCGCTGGGGAGTCGAGGCGGCCAACGCCTTTTTTGCGGGTATAGCGGCGTATGAGGCGGGGCGGCTGGCAGAGGCGGTGACCCACTTTCGGCAAGCCCTGTCGGCTAATCCGCGCTACCAGGAGGCAGCGGTTTGGACAGCTCGCAGCTACCAGGAGCTGGGCGACCCGCAGCGCGCTATCCCCTTCTGGGAACAGGTGTTGGCCCTTAATCCGCAGGATGCGCGAGCCGCCCACTTCTTGCAGCTCGCGCGCAATCAGGTGCGTTACGGCGCTGAGGCGGCCAGCGCATTCGCGCAGGGGGTAGAGCGCTATCAGTTGGCACAGCTCCAGGGTGCGCTAGCAGCCTTTAGGCAGGCAGTTGCGGAGAACCCGCGCTATCTCGAGGCCTGGGCCTGGTTGGGGCGCGTCTACTTTGAACTGGGTGACTACGCGGAGGCCGCGGCAGCCTATGAACAGGCGCTGGCGCTGGCGCCGGATAACGAGGCCTTCCATTTCTTTGCTAATGAAGCGCGGCGGCTAGCAGGGCTCGAGCCTCGCCAGTGACCTTAGAATGCTGACCGCTCGACTGCTAATGATGGGAATCCGTGAACCATCGTTCGCCATCAGAGAAGCGCCGAGGGTTCACCCCGAAGGGCGAAGGCGTACCAAGGATGAAAAGGCTATCGGCTAGTACGGATTCGCCTCGGCCCGCCCTTCGGGGTGCAAGGCTTCGCCCGAGTAATTTCACGAAGCGCTGACCAGGCTCTCAGCAAAACCCTGCAGCTGACAGACTGAGAGCCTGATAGCCTCAAGGGTTTCGCCCCTACTTGAATACTCGAATACTCGAATACTTGACTACTCGAATACTGATTTTCGGTAGAAGCTCCGGTTATACTCAGCCATGGTTCGCACCATGGTCATCCGCGTGGCGGCCTTGGCCTTGCTATTGTTGCTGGTGGTGGTGTCGGTCATAATGATCCGCACCCTGAACCGCTTGCCCGATACCATCATCTACCTGGTCAGGAGTGAGCCGATCCGCTTCCACCTGGAGGCGGTAGGGCGGCATAGCAACGAGCGGGTGCTGGAAGCTAGGCTACGCCAAGCCATAAAGCTGCTCATCGCCGGGCCCACCCCAGAGGAGGCGGCGCGAGGGCTTAGCACGGCTATTCCAGCCGACACCCGGATCCTGCAACTGGCGGTTGACGGCGATACCGTGATCCTCGACCTCTCGGCGGATTTTGCGCACGGGGGTGGCACCGCCGCGATGATGGGGCGTTTGTATCAGGTGCTTTACACCCTGACGCAGCCAAGCCCGATCAAGAGCGTAGCTCTCTACCTCGAGGGGCAACCGCTTACCGTGTTGGGCGGCGAGGGGATCATGGTGGATCACCCCTGGCACCGTGCCGAACACGCTTCACTCCCGGTTTGGTAGGCTAAAGAGCGATTTTTTGGGCCAACCTTGTCTACACTGGGATCATGCTACGGCGCTTCGCCCTACTGCTGCTGCTGCTGGTTCTGGGGCTGTCGCAGGCGCAAGCCTATGACCTGCTGGCGACCGCCCAGGGGCGGCAGGTGGTGTTTGAGGCTCTGGTGGACGTATTCAGGCAGCACTACTGGGACGCCGACTATCTGGATTGGGACGCCTGGGCCAATTACTACCGCCAAGACGCCCTGAGCGCGACATCCCGCAGCGCTTTTGAGGGGGTGGCGCGCCGCATGGTCTACCACCTCGATGACGATCACTCCAACTGGGTCGGGTTGGTCCGCTATCTTAGCGAAGAGCAGCTGCCACCTCGAGCCGAACATTTGGGGCTGGGTTTTGCCCATGATCACGTGGCGGGCAGCGGTATCGTGCTGCTGCAGGTCTATGCCCGGACGCCGGCTGAGCGCGCCGGCCTGCGGCGCGGCGACGTAATCGTCAGGGTCAACGGTCAGGATGTGCGCGAGCTGGCTAGCCGCACCTCGCCCAGCCTCGTTTTCCGCGATGCCATCGCTGCCGGCGAGGTGAGGCTGGGGGTGCGGCGGCGGCTTAGTCACTTCAATGTGACGGTGACTCCGGCCCCCATCGCTTTTGAGGTAGTCAAAGATCTACCGGTCGGCTACCTACTGGACGCTGAGACCGGCTACCTGTTCATCCCTACCTTTAACGCCGCGCATGTCGCCGCTGAGGTCCACCGCCTGCTGGCTGAGTTGCTGGAGCAGGGTATGCGCACGCTAGTGCTGGATCTGCGCGGCAACTTGGGCGGGCGGCTCAACGAGCTGGGTCTGGTGTTAGGAGCCTTCATCGAAGGGCCCTGGGCGGAGGCGGTAAGCCGTGGCAGCATCGCTTGGCGAAGCAGCTACCGCATCGACGAGCAGGGGAGAGGGCTAAACATACTCAAGAACGCTGACGGCAGCAGTCTGGCTGAGCTTAAGCTGGGCGCGCCGGCACGCTTTGTGGGACCGCTGGTGGTCTTGGTGGACGAGCAGAACAGCAGCGCGGGCGAGATTGGGCCACTGGTGTTGCAGCAACTAGGCCGCGCCAAGGTGGTGGGCGAGCCGACCCGAGGGAACGTCGAGGTAGTGCGCGGTTTTGACCTGCCCGATGGCAGCCTGGTGATGGTGGCGGTCGCTAATGTACAAGGGGTTAACGGGACGATCTTTGACGGGGGCGTAGAGCCCGATGTGCTAGCTAGCGCCAGCCTACAGGAGCTGGCGCGGGGCTTCGACGCCCCATTAGCCGCGGCGCTACGGCTGCTAAGGGAGATCCCGTTTACGCCGGGCCGCTACTTCTAGTGCTCAAAGCTCTTTAACACCGCTGTCATCTGGACGTGCTAGACTCCTTCTTGCTGTCTTGAGGCGGAGCGTAAAGAGTGGCGCGCCCGACAGGACTCGAACCTGTGACCTTTCGCTCCGGAGGCGAACGCTCTATCCACCTGAGCTACGGGCGCATGGGAGCACTAAGTTAGCACTATTGCCGGGAGGAAGTCAAGTCGATGCGATCGAGAAAACGTCTAAACATAGTCATCATCATCCTTATCTCTTTGGGGCTACTAGTCGGCATGGTGGTTACCTTCACGCCCGGCCTGGGCGTAACCGGTGGCGACAGGAGTGGAGCGCCGGTCCTGCTAATCAACGGCGCGCCGATCAACGAGTTGCAGGTGTTACGGGCGCGCCAGAACCCCCTATTCACCCGCGTGACCGAAGGGGAAGTGGCCAACGACTTGCAGCTGCTCCTCCTTGACCAGTTAATCGATAGTGAGGTGATTCGCCAAGCCGCAGCGCGGACGCCCGTCTCGGGGGCCGAGGTGCGTCAGGCGGTCAACGACTTCCGCGCTGCCAACAACGTAGCGGGACCGGCCAACGATCAGCGCTATCTAGCTCTCCTGCGCAACGCTGGCCTTACCGACGCCGACTTTCGACGGCTCACCGAGCAACAGCTGCGCGAGCAGAAGTTTATCGACAGCGTGATCGGCCAAGTAAGCGTTACTGACGAAGAGGTGAGGCTCTTTTTTGAGGTCAACGCTGCGGCCTACCGCACTGAAGAGCGCATCATCGCTCGCCAGATCACGGTAGCAGATGCTGCGCTAGCCACCGAGCTCTATGCTCGAGCCCTGGCCGGTGAGGAGTTTGCGGCGCTAGCTAGACAGTACTCCACCCAACGCGCCGATCGCGATGGCGCGCTAGGGGCTGCCGAGGGTATGACCACGCCGGTGCCGGTAAGCCGCGCGGCGTTGCCGAGCGCCGTGGCCGACGCCGCCTTTGGGTTAGGCGGGGCGGGGCTTACACCTCCCATTAATGCGGCAGGTCTGTACTATCTGATTCAGGTCGAGGAGTTGGTGCCGGCCTCGCCGCAGAGCTTCGCAGAGGTCGAAGCCCAGGTTCGCCAGGACGCGCTCGCCGTCAAGCAGAGTGGCGAAGTGCAGCGCTTGCTGCGCACTCTGCGCGATGGTGCGCAGATCGTCGTCGCGCCGGAGAGCCCCTTCCGGTTTGACAACCCGGTGGTAGTAACCGTCGGTGACGCCCAGATCACGGCGGCGGAGCTAGTCCGCGCCACCTATGGCGACCCGCAGATTCAGCAATTCCTAAACCCGGAGACAGCCTCCTTGGTGACGCTGTTCTTTAAGCCTAACCGGCTAGCGGAGTTAATTGAGCTCGAGCTGGCCTACCAGGGGGCTAGGGCCTTGGGTCAACCCTTCATCGGCACCAGGGAGCAGCTAGCCTGGTCGGCGCTAGCCTACGTGAGCCGCGAGGCCACCGCTACCCCGGAAGAGCTTGAGGCTTTCTACCAGGCTAATCAGAGCCGCTTCATGGTACCGGCTCGAGCCGTGGTCAGCAGCTATAGCTTCGGCTCAGCCGATGCCGCTAAGGAGTTTCGCAGTGCTTTGCTGGCAGCTCCCGAGCTAGGTGCTGAGTCGCTGGCGCAACTGGCTGAGGCGCATGGCGCCGCGGTTGAGGCGTTTGGTGTCGTGGCCCCCGGCCAGCTGCCGACTGAACTCGACAGCGCAGTCTTTAGGACCAACGCCTTTGAGGCTCTGCCGGGCCTGCCGGGTCGCAGTGTCTCCGATGTGCTGGTGGTGCCGGAGGCGGCGCCCGCCGAAGCCGAGGCGGTAGAGGCCCAAGAAGAGGCCGAGGTGATCACGCCCGATACGGTCAATCGCTACCTGGTGTTGGTCGCCGTGCGCGCCCCCGAGCGGGTCCGCTCGCTTGACGAGGTGCGCGCCCAGGTGGAAGCCGCGGTGTTGGCCTCCAGCCGTCTGCAATTGCAGCGCCTCTGGCTCGATTCCCTGCGCGAGCAGATCCCGGTGGTCGAGCTCTCGCAGCCGACTGACGCAGTTGGCTTCGAAGCCCCGGAGCCCGAAAGCGAAGCGCCTGATGCTGCTGAGCCGGACGACGAAGGTGCTGAGCCCGAGCCGACCCCCTGAGCCAGGGAGGGCTCGCGGTCGCAACCAGCTCAGCGGGCAGTAGGTAGTGGGGTTTTTACCACAACCCACTACCTACAACCTGTTATCGGCATACTGATAGCAGGTATCATCTGGTTTGATCCTGCGGGTGCTCGCAGGACTACGAATCGTTCTCCAGGGCGCCTTTGCAGAGATGATACCTCCGCTAAGGCGACTCAGTATTTGTGAAAAACGCTGTGACAAACTGAAACGCTTAACCCTGGCTGTGGGCAGAACACCTCCCGATCTGAAGGGAGTGGTATCATGGGTTCATGGTGTTAGGTATCTTGACGCGCCTGATGCAAGGCAGATGGTTTTATGGCTTGGCTGTTGTCCTGTTTACTATCTATGCCAAGCTTTTTCACCGGTTTACCGCTTTGGGTAGCGAGAAGATTCCTAAAAGCGGTGGTGTGATCGTCGCCAGTAACCACTTCAGCAGCCTAGATCCGCCCATGTTGGGTATCGCCGTGCCTCGTGAGATTCACTACATGGCTAAAAAAGAGCTGTTTGAAAACCCTTGGTCGCGCCTGCTGCTGCTCGGCCTGCGAGCTTATCCCGTGGATCGCGCCCGGAGCGATATAAGCGCCATTAAGGCCTCGCTGCGCAAACTCAAGGCCCGGCTAGCTATCGGCATCTTCATTCAAGGGACGCGTAATCCCGGCGATGCGAAAGCTCTTGACGGTGCCGCCTTTATTGCCCAGCGCGCCGCCGTGCCGGTGGTGCCTGCCGCTATTTGGCGCGAGGGGCGACGCTTCTTTATCCGCTTCGGTGATGCGGTTTGGCCACAGGGCTCGAGCCGGGAAGAAGCTTCCGCCCTCACTCAAGAGATCATGGCGCGTATCCGGGCCCTCTTACCTGCGGCGAAGGAGTCTTAGGCTCCCGCGAAGCTTCCGCCCACTCGCTTCTGGGCTCTTTTTAGCGCGTCTGAGACAAACCAAACCGATGCGGCCTGTAGGGGACTTGCTAAATAGCTTTTGCCGTGCTAAAGTACGCCCGAAGTAAATTTAGTTAAGGAGGCGCTGTATGGCTAAAGCTAAGACCGTATCCAAAGCTGACCTTGTCGATCTCGTGGCCGACAAGACCGGGATGAAGAAGAAAGATGTCAAGGCGGTCATGGATACCATGATCAGTGAAGTCAGCACGCACCTGGATAAAGATTTCAAGGTGCAGTTGACCGGCTTCGGCACCTTCGAAGTGCGCAAGCGCAAGGCCCGCACTGGCGTCAGGCCCGGCACCACCGAGAAGATCAAAATCCCGGCCAGCAAGTACCCGGCCTTCAAGCCCGGCAAGGCGCTGAAGGAGACTGTCAAGAAGTAGACACAGACCGAGGCGGAGGCAAAGTCATTAGCCTCCGCCAGCTATCACAGGGCCTCTCGCTTGCCCTCGCCAAGACTGAGGTGTCATTGCCTTCACGAAGCCAGGCGAGCCCGAGAGCCCCTGCCGTTGCTGCAGCGCCTGGTAAGCTCGAGGCCGAAGTGCTGCCTGGGCTTAAGCCTGCGGCCCGGCTCGAGCTAACCAGTTACCCCGCTACGCTGTTGCCTGGTGGCGACGAGGAGACCATCCGCCTTAAAAGCGCTCACTGGTCGCGCTTCCGTGCGCTGCGCACGGTGGTGGCGGTCTATCTGCTAGAACACTACCCGGTGCCGCGCCCCAAAGGGCTGCTGGGGCATCAGCAGTTCACCCGGTTGCTGGCGCAATTGCAGCGGGTGCTGGCAGCGGATCGCTTCGAGAGTTTCCGCCTAGCGGCAGCCGGGCGCGATTCGGCAGTGTTTCAGCGGCTAATTGGCGCTATCGGCCAGGCCACCGGGTTGCGCTTTGATCCGGATGAAGGCGAGCTGCTGCTGCGTATCCGTCCGGCGGCGTGGCAAGCCGCGGGTTGGGAGGTGCTGGCACGGCTTACTCCCCGCCCCTTGTCGGCTCGAGCCTGGCGGGTCTGCAACCT
>JAGXSJ010000053.1 GCA_018333895.1 Truepera sp. | reverse complement strand
CGCCCCTTGGTAAGGGTGAAACGGTGCGGTAAGAGCGCACCAGTGCTGGTGGTAACACCGGCAGCTAGGTAAACCCCACCCGGTGCAAGGTCCGATAGGGAGAAAGAGCTTGCCCGGCTCGCTAACATCTCCGGGTTGACCGCTCGAGGCGCCTGGCGACAGGCGTCCTAGATAGATGATCAGCCCCCACTAGGGGACAGAACCCGGCTTACCCCTCTCCCGCCACGCTCAGCGACTAAAGTCGCTGAGCGTTTTTATGATGCCGCCTCCTTAAAGGCCGCTACCAGCTTGGACAGGCTCGCCTTAGCGTCGCCAAACAGCATGCGGGTGTTAGGCTTAAAGAAGAGCGGGTTATCGGCTCCGGAGAAGCCCGCCGCCATCGAACGCTTTAGCACAAAGACGGTCTGCGCCTCGTCTACGTTGATAATCGGCATACCGTAAAGCGGGCTCCCCTTTTCGCGGGCGGCGGGGTTAACCACATCGTTGGCACCGATAACGATAGCGACATCTACCGCGCTCATAGTGGGATTCACATCGCCAGGCTCAACTAGCTGCTCATAGGGGACACTAGCCTCGGCTAGCAACACGTTCATATGCCCCGGCATGCGGCCTGCCACCGGGTGGATGGCGTATTTGACCTCGGCACCGTTACCGCTAAGCAGATCGGCTAACTCTTTGACCGCGTGCTGGGCCTGCGCTACCGCCATGCCGTAACCCGGCACTACGACCACCGAGCGTGCCGCCTCTAGGATGTAGTAGGCATCATCAGCACTAATCGCCTGCACCTGCCCCTGGACACTGGCTACCTGCCGTCCACCCGAGGCGCCAAAGCCCGCGAACAGCACATTGCTCAGTGAGCGGTTCATGGCTTTGCACATGATGGCAGTCAGGATCAGGCCGCTGGCCCCTACCAGCGCCCCGGCCACAATCAGCACAGTGTTGAGGATAATAAACCCCGCTGCGGCAGCCGCGATGCCCGAGTAGCTGTTAAGCAGCGAGATCACGATGGGCATGTCGGCCCCGCCGATGGGGATGACCGCTAGCACGCCCAGCGTTAGCGCCAAGAGTACTACCAGCACAAAGAGCAGGTAGCTATCGCCGGGGTTTACGACGAACAGCACGCTTAATACCACAGTAACTAACAGCAGTAGGGCGTTAGCGATATTCTGTCCGGTAAAGAGGATCGGCCGCCCGGCGATCCGCTCGGCCAATTTGGCGTAGGCCACCACGCTGCCGGTAAAAGCGATGCCGCCAATCAGTACCGCCAGGATAATAGCGGTAGCGCGAAAGGCGCCGGTTACCGGCTCGGCATGATATTCAGCCCACCCCACCAGCAAACTAGCCAACCCGCCCGAGCCGTTAAGGAGCGCCACCAGTTCGGGCATGGCCGTCATCTTGACGGTGCGGGCCGCGTAGACGCCGATGGCCGAGCCAACCACCACGCCCAGCACAATCCACTCGTAACTCATGCCGGCCAGCAGCAACGTCGCCACTACCGCAATCAGCATCCCGATGGCTGAGAGCAGGTTGCCACGCCGGGCGGTAGCCTGGCGGCCCAGCATCTTGATCCCGTAGATAAAAAGCACCGCTGCGACAAGGTAGCTCAGGTTGATAAGGCTATCCATGGTGGTCTTTCTTGCCGTCGAACATCTGCAACATCCGGTCGGTGACCAGGTAGCCGCCGACGACATTGATGGTGGCGCATATCACGGCCAAGGTGCCGAGGATAATCCCCACGGTGCCACCCGCGGCGGTGCCGGCTGCTACCAGCGCCCCAACGATGGTGATGCCGGAGATGGCATTCGAGCCCGACATCAGCGGGGTGTGGAGCTGTGAGGGGACTTTGGCGATCAGCTCGCGGCCCAATAGGAGGGCCAACACAAAGATGAACAGCAGCAAGATCATGATCCCTCCACTAACGAACGCACCCCATCATGACGAATCTGGCCGCCGTGGACCAGCAGTGTGCCGCTGGTTATCTCGTCGTTAAGGTCGAAGCGCAACCCCTTGGCCGCTGGATCCCAGAGGTGCGTCAGCAGGCTGACTACGTTATTGGCGTACAGCTGACTGGCGTCGCGGGCTACCTTGCCGGGGAGGTTGCTCAGGCCAATCAGTTTGACCCCGCTGACCAAGCACTCCTCGTCAGGTACGATCCCCTCAACGTTGCCGCCGCTGCCCGCAGCTAGATCCACAATCACGCTGCCGGGGCGCATCCCGGCCACCATCGCCGCGGTAACGAGCAGCGGGGCCCGCTTACCGAAGACCTGGGCGGTGGTAATAACGATATCGGCAGCCGCGCAGCTTTTGGCCATGGCCTGGCGTTGCTGCATAAGCTGCTCCGGGGTGAGCGCCTGGGCGTAGCCCCCCTTAGCCTCGCCGGTCGCGCCGAGGTCGATTACCAGCGGCTTAGCCCCCAGCGAGGCGATCTGCTCTTGAGCAGCCGGGCGGGTGTCGAACGCTTCGACGCGGGCCCCTAAGCGGCGCGCCGTGGCGATTGCTTGCAGGCCCGCGACCCCCGCTCCGATTACAAACACCCGCGCCGGGGTAATGGTCCCGGCGGGGGTGGTCATCATCGGCAACACCTTGTCGATCCGCTCAGCAGCCACGATGACCGCAGCATAGCCAGCCAGACTCGCCTGCGAGCTTAAGGCGTCCATCTTCTGGGCCAGCGTGGTACGGGGGATTAGCTCCATGCAGAGGGCGCTTAGTCCGGCCTCCGTCATCGCCCTGACCAGTTCGGGCTGGAAAAACGGTTCAAAGAACCCCACCGCCACGCTCCCTGGGCGTTGGGTCCGGATCTCGTCGAGCGGCGGAGGGCGGAGCCGCACCACGATGTCGGCCTCATCGGCGCTCTGGCCGATCGTCGCACCACTACGGAGATAGCTCGCGTCATCGATGCCGAGGCTAGCGCCTAAGCCGACTTCGACCGTCACGCCTAAACCGAGCCTAGTAAGCTGCTCCACGGCCGGTGGCGTCAGCGCTACCCGCGTCTCTTGCGGGTAGCGCTCTCTAGGGGCAAAAAGTCGCATGGTAGAGTATACATGGCTTTGGCTGTCTGTCTCCAAGGCCTTTTGTCCTCTGCTGCTCGGGAAGAAGCCCCCCCAGCAGGTAGCGGTGCGCTATACTGCGCAAGGTATGAAGAGCCTTGGAGTCCTTACCAGCGGCGGCGATGCTCCCGGCATGAACGCAGCGGTGCGGGCAGTAGTGCGCAGCGCGCTCGAGCATGGCGTCGAGGCCTACGGCATCTATGAGGGGTATCAGGGGCTGGTCGAAGGCGGCCAGCGGATCCGCCCGCTGACCTGGGACTCGGTCAGCGGCATCTTGCACCGCGGCGGCACCATCATCGGCACAGCCCGCTGCCCAGCCTTTCGCACCCGCGAGGGGCGCTTGCAGGCCGCCCACAACTTGCTTGCCCACGGCATCGACCGGCTCGTGGTCATCGGCGGCGACGGAAGCTTGACCGGCGCCCAGATCTTTAAGCAGGAGTGGCCAGAGCTATTGTCAGAGCTAGTCGCGGGCGGAAGTATCGCTAAGGCGCTGGCCGAGGCGCACCCGCAGCTCACCATCGTGGGCTTAGTCGGCTCGATTGATAACGACATGGCCGGCACCGACATCACTATCGGCGCTAATACCGCCTTAAGTCGGATCGTGGAGGCGGTCGATGCCGTCAGCAGCACCGCTGCCAGCCACCAGCGCACCTTTGTAGTCGAGGTGATGGGGCGACACTGCGGCTACCTGGCGCTAATGGGCGCCATTGCCACCGGTGCCGACTGGGTTCTAATTCCTGAGAACCCGCCACCGGACGGTTGGGAAACGATAATGTGCGACACGCTCAGAGCGGCCAGGCAGGCCGGTCGGCGCGAAAGTATCGTGATCGTCGCCGAAGGCGCTCAGGACCGCCACGGCCACCCCATCAGCAGCCGGTACGTGTGCGAGGTGCTAGAGCGGCTACAGCAAGATGTCCGCGTGACCATCCTCGGCCATGTCCAGCGCGGCGGCTCACCCAGCGCCTTCGACCGCTACATGAGCACCGTGCTCGGCTACCAGGCGGTGGAGCAGCTTTTGTCACCCGAGACCGCCGGCGGCGAATCCTACCTCATCGGCATGCGCGAAAACCGCGTCAAACCGGTTCCGCTAATGGCCTGCGTGGCCGAGACTCAGGCGCTAGCCGAAGCGCTTGCCCAACGCGACTATGAGCGGGCCATCGCTATGCGCAGCGGGAGTTTCCGTGAAAACCTGAGCATCTTCGAAACGTTGGCTCGAGCCCGTCCCAGGCCGCCCACCGCCGGCCAGCGGCGGCTGCGCCTGGCGGTTTTGAACGCCAGCGCGCCCGCCCCCGGCATGAACACCGCCACCCGCGCCGCCGTGCGCCTGGCTCTGGACCAGGGGCATCGGGTAATCGGCGTGCGCCACGGCTTTGAAGGGCTGATCGAAGGGCATTTTGAGGAGCTCTACTGGATGAGTGTCGAAGGCTGGGTCTGGCCGGGCGGCTCGGAGCTGGGCACTAACCGGCAGATCCCTACTGGCAAAGAGCTCTACGCCATCGCCCGCCAGCTCGAAACCGGGGCTATCGACGCGCTCTTAATGATCGGCGGCTGGACCGGCTACGAGTCGGTTTATAGCCTCTATCAGCACCGCGACCACTATCCGGCCTTTAACATCCCCATGATCTGCCTGCCAGCCTCGATTAACAACAACCTCCCCGGCTCAGAGTTTTCCATCGGCGCCGACACCGCCCTAAACAGCATCGTCTTGGTGGTCGATAAGATCAAGCAGTCGGCGGTGGCTTCGCGGCGGGCCTTCGTGGTCGAAGTGATGGGCCGCTACTGCGGCTATCTGGCGCTCTTGAGCGGCCTAGCCACCGGCGCCGAGCGGGTCTATTTGCACGAAGAGGGCGTGACCCTGCGCGACCTGCAAGAGGACGTTAATAACCTGATCGCCGGCTTCCGCCAGGGCAAGCGGCTGGGGCTGATGATCCGCAATGAAAACGCCAATGCTGTGTACAGTACCGGCTTCATGCATGCGCTCTTTGAAGAGGAAGGCGGTGAGCTGTTCAGCGTCCGGCAAGCCATCTTGGGCCACTTGCAACAAGGCGGCAACCCCAGCCCCTTCGACCGCATTCAAGCCACCCGCCTAGCCGCTAGCTGCGTCAACTTCCTGCTCGAGCAGGCAGTTCAGGGCAAGCCGGAGGCGGCCTTCATCGGCCTAGAGCGCGGCCAGGTGCGCGTCCATCAGATGGAGGAGTTCCCGCGCATGATCGAAGCCAAGCTGCAACGGCCCAAGGAGCAGTGGTGGCTGGCGCTAAGGCCGATCGCCCGGATCATGGCGCAAGCAGGCCCAAGCAGGTCTTAATAAGCTATAACACGCAACCACCGCGGCCTCTGTTTTCGACCTCCGGAAGAAGCTCCACAGGAGCGCAGATTTCTGGGCAGGAATATCCGGCGCTAGGGCTGCGTCCCGTTGCAGCACAGTGTTAGCTAGCAGGTTGAACCTCAGCGTTGCTCTTTGTGCGCCTCTACATAGCTGCGCAAAGCCCTGTTTAGCCGCTTCTCGTAGTCCTCGCCTTGTGCCTTGAACCACGCCAAAACATCGGCATCGAGGTGGACCGTGACCGCTACCGGCTCATCCGGCAGGCGCAAGCCGGCACGCTCGAAGAAGTCGTCATCCAGTGGCGGAATCTCCGAGGTGTCGATGTCTTCGTCGGCCATGGTATCGAGCCTAGCCCAATCGGTCTGTGAGGGCCTTTTCGTATCGGACACGCTCACGCTTCACCGCCTTTCTGAGTGAGATAATCCTGATTGTATCACTGCCAGGCTCGGTAAAGACCACCACCACAACACGTCCGCTGAGCGAGCCGCCTGAGCGGGTCCCCTTTTACGATCGCGCTGCCATCCGCGCCTGGTGGCGCAGCGTTTTCCGCTAGCCGCCAAGCTTTTGCACGAGCAGGTCGAGGCCTTTTTGACCAAGCTGGGTGAGCTCGAGCAGGTCGATAGCTGATCTCGTAGCGGGGATGGTGAAGAGAAACGGTCTAGCCCCTACCGGCTGATGACAACGCGCGGCGTCTCAGCCACCACCACATGGTTGGGGTTGGTAGGGTTACCCAACGACCTAAAGACGTTAAAGCAGCTCTGGTACTCGCCTTCGGGCAGGAGGATACTTGCGCCACTGGGATCAACCGAGGCTAGGCCGCCCATCGATACGATGATGTTGTTGTATACAGGCGAAAGGGGTTGCAACCGCTAGCCAAAACGGGCATACTATGAAAAACTTCACACTTTTGCGGCAGATCAGCAAGGCCGCACAAGTTGAGGGGAGGTCGGTTATCGGGGAAAGAATCACGAACGGCAGACGTGTTGCCCGAGGTTTGTGATTACTCGTCACTTACTTGCATCTTTTTTCTCATAAAGGAGCCTGTATGCGCAAGTCGCTCATTCTATCAGGGCTGTTGGCTTTAGTCCTAATCCTAGCAGCGTGCGGTAATCTGCCCACCGGTGGCCCTAGCACCGATACGCTCGGCGCTCAAAGCGCTCCGGGCGTGCAGGAGGTTTTCCCAGAAGGCCCATCGCCCTTCTTAAGCACCTCGGGCGAGATGGTCAACGAAACACCGGCGTTCTGGTTTGTTGAGTTCTCAGGGCCACCGACTGTCAGAGGCGGCTCGCCCACAGTGCTTCGCAACCAGCGCGCAGCTTTTAGAAGTGCCGCCGCCGCCGAAGCTATAGGCTTCCAAGAGCGCTTTAACTTCGAGCGCCTCTTTAACGGGCTGTCAGTGGCAGCCACGCCCGCTGCCGCCGGCAGGCTGGGTCAGCTACCTGGCGTGGTAGCCATTTGGCCGGTGGACGCCGTCCCGATTCCAGAACCGAGCCCCAGCCTCGAGCCTGATCTCCTGACGGCGCTGGCCATGACCGGTGCCGACTACGCGCAGAGCGAGCTCGGCCTCACCGGCCGGGGCGTCCGGGTGGCGGTAATAGACTCCGGCATCGACTACAACCACCCCGATCTTGGCGGCGGCTGGGGCAACCGCGTCGTCGCCGGCTGGGACTTCGTCGGTGACGCTTTTAACGCAGCTGACCCAGCTAATAACATCCCCAGGCCCGGCCCTTCTCCGATGGACTGTAACGGCCACGGTACGCACGTAGCAGGGATCGTAGGGGCTAGCGGTGCCGTAACGGGCGTCGCTCCAGAAGTCACTTTCGGTGCCTACAAGGTCTTCGGTTGTGTCGGTTCAACCTTTTCCGACATCATCATCGCTGCTATGGAGCGGGCGCTAGCCGACGGTATGCACATCGTCAACATGTCGCTGGGTGCCGCGTTCCAGTGGCCACAGTTCCCAACCGCCGTGGCCGCCAACAATCTAGTGCGCGCCGGGGTGGTCGTGGTAGCTTCGATCGGCAACAGTGGAGCAAATGGCGTCTTCTCGGCTGGCGCGCCCGGCGTGGGTGCGGATGTCATCGGCGTGGCGTCGTTTGATAACACTCATGTGTCGTTGTCTGCTTTTAGGATCTCTCCCGATGGTGCCTTGATCGGCTATAGCGCGGCCGCTGCCGCCCCTCCTCCGCCTACTTCCGGCAGTCATTCGATGGCGCGAACCGGCACGCCCGCCGCAACGCATGACGCCTGCACGACTATCGCGCAAGACCTTACGGGACATGTCGCGCTGATCCGCCGCGGCGGCTGCACCTTCCACACCAAGGCGCTGAACGCGCAGAGGGCCGGCGCAGTAGCCGTAGCCCTCTACAACAACGTCCCTGGCCGCTTCTCGGCCACGGTTGCGGGCACTCCCCCCATCACCATTCCGATGGTAACGATCTCGGATACCGAAGGACTCCTTATCGACAGCCGTCTTGCGACTGGGCCAGTTACCATGACCTGGACAGCTGAGCTGCTCTTCGCCCGCGTTCCTACCGGTGGACTGACCTCCAGCTTCAGCTCCTTCGGCTTGGCACCCGACCTGACTATCAAGCCTGACATCGGCGCGCCGGGCGGTCTGATCCGCTCGACCTACCCGTTAGCGCTAGGCGGCTATGCCACCCTTAGCGGCACCTCGATGTCGGCGCCACACGTAGCGGGTGCGGCGGCACTGCTCCTGCAAGCACGGCCCGGTGTTCGCGCTGAAGAGGTGCGCGGCATCCTCCAGAACAGCGCTACTCCCGTAGTCTGGTGGGGCAATCCAGCTCTTGACCTCCTAGACAACGTCCACCGTCAGGGTTCGGGGATGCTCAATGTTCCGGGAGCTGTCGTCTCGACCACTTCGGTTACACCCTCCATGCTCCACCTCGGCGAAAGCGAAGCCGGTCCGGCCACCCGCACGCTGACTATCCGGAACACCGGCGCAAGCGCCGTAACTTATACGCTGTCCTTTGTCAACGCCCTGTCCACCGGCGGCAGCACCTTCAGCCCAGGCTTCTTCGGAAGTAATGCCTCAGTAGCGTTTAGCCAGCCCAGCGTGACCGTGTCGGCCGGCAGCAGCGCCACAGTAACAGCGACTATTGCTGCCCCCACCGGCCCCATTCTCGGCCAATACGGTGGGTACATCGTGGTAACTGGTGACAACGGCTCGGTATCGCGTGTGCCGTTCGCCGGTTTTATTGGCGACTATCAAGCCCTTATCGCTATGCAGCCGACAGCATTTGGTTTCCCGTGGCTGGCCCGGCTGGATGGGACTGCTTTCGTCAATCAACCCGAAGGTGCGCGCTTCACCATGCAAGGCGGCGATGTCCCGTACTTCCTGCTGCACTTTGCTCATCAGGCACAGTTTATGGAGATGAATATCCTCCATGCGGCTACTAGGCACCCGGTACACCCGGTCTTCCACAGGACCAACGTCTTCCAGTACCTGCCGCGCAACGCCACTGATACCGGCTTCTTCGCCTTTGACTGGGACGGTACGCGCATTCACAGCAACATGACCCGCGGCCGCGGCAACCAGAACGAATTGTTTAAGGTTGTTCCCAACGGCAATTACGTCATCACCATCAGGGTTCTCAAAGCGTTAGGCAACCCCAACAACCCAGCCCACTGGGAGACCTGGACCTCGCCGGTCATCACCATTGCGCGCCCCTAACGCCTAAGTGATCAAGATTTGGCCCGGCTCTGGCCGGGCCTTATACTTATGACACCCCCGGCGGTCAAAACATGCTATGTTAGCGGCGTTTTTGCGGCCCACGGCGGGCCGGGCAGGGAGGTAGGGCCTTGGGCAAGGTACTCATGACAGACCGCTTCACCACCGCGGATGCCGCCGAGCTTTACGGCGTGCCGTACTGGAGCAACGGCTACTTTCACATCGGCAAGGATGGCCGGTTGCGCGTTACGCTCCGCGATGAGGAGGCCAACGTAGCGCTGCTTGAGGTCATCGACGACCTTAAGCAGGGCGGGCGGGCGTTGCCGCTGATCCTGCGCTTTCCGCAGATCCTGGAGAACCGCCTGACGCGCTTAAACGATGCCTTTAATGAGGCGATCGGCAAGTTTGAGTACCAGAGCCACTACCAGGGGGTCTACCCGATCAAGGTCAACCAGCGGCGGGTGGTAGTAGAGACTATCGCTGAGTATGGGGCCAGGTACAAGACCGGGCTAGAGGCCGGCAGCAAAGCTGAACTAGCCCTGTGCCTGGTGCAAGACACCCATCCCGAGGCGCTGTTGTGCTGCAACGGCTTTAAGGATGATGACTTTATCCGGCTGGCGCTGTGGGGCCGGCGGCTGGGCAAGAACGTGGTGCTTACCTTAGAGAAGTATAGCGAGCTCGAGCGGGTGCTGCGCCTCAGCCGGGAGGTAGGGGTCAGGCCCGCCATCGGGGTGCGCTTTAAGCTCCACGCCCGCGGCTCGGGTCAGTGGGAGGACTCCGGCGGCGATGACGCCAAGTTCGGGCTCAATGCCACCGAGGTTATCGGCGTGGTGAGGCGCTTGCAAGAACTCGGCCTGATCGACACGCTCATCATGCTGCACTGTCACGTTGGCAGCCAGGTGACCGATATCCGCAAGATCCGCAACGCGGTGCGCGAGGCGGCCCAGACCTACGTGGAGCTGCAAGAGCTAGGGGCTCGGCTGCGCTACCTCAATGTGGGCGGCGGGCTAGCGGTGGACTACGATGGCAGCAAGACCACCTTCCACGCCTCGGCCAACTACGGCCTACAAGAGTACGCCGACACCGTGGTCTACGAAATCCTGGATACCTGCAACGAAACTGCCACCCCGCACCCGGTGGTGGTGACCGAGTCGGGGCGAGCCTTAACGGCGCATCATGCGGTCATTGTGCTGCCGGTTATCGACGCCATCGGGCCGACCCGCGAGCCGATGGCGCTGCCCCCCTTGCCCGAGGAGCCGCACAGTTTGGTCGGCGATATGCAGGAGCTACTGGAGACCGCCAGCATCAAGAACTACCGCGAGGTCTACCACGATGCGGTGGGCAACAAAGAGACTATGCACAGCCTGTTCGATCTGGGTTATTTGAGCCTGGTGGAGCGGGCGCACATCGAACACCTCTATAACCGGGTGCTGGCCAAGATCCGGCGCATCATCAAAGACCTCGACTACGTGCCCGAGGAGTTCGAGAATCTCCCCCGGCTGCTGGCCGATAAGTATGTGTGCAACTTTAGCGTATTCCAGAGCCTGCCCGATCACTGGGCCATCGGCGCCCTGTTCCCCATCGTGCCGCTAGACCGCCTCAACGAGCGCCCCACCCGCGACACCACCCTGGTAGATATCAGCTGCGACTCGGACGGCAAGGTCAGCAAGTTCGTGGACCTGCGCGACGTTAAGGACACCCTTAGCCTACACGAGCTAAACGGCGAACCCTACTACCTGGGGGTATTTTTGACCGGTGCTTACCAGGATGTGCTGGCTAACACCCATAACCTGTTCGGGCGCGTCAATGAGGCGCACCTCCGCCTCACCGGGGTGGGCAGCTACGAGCTGACGCGCTTCGTGAGCGGCCAAAAGGCTCGGCGGGTGATCGAGAACATGGGCTACGAGGCCCCCGAACTACGGGAGTGGCTAAAGCAGGATATCCGCGAAGCCCAAGCTCAGGGGTCACTCGGCGAGGAGGAAGCCGAGTCAGTGCTCGAGCTTTACAGTAACGAGCTAATAGGCTACACCTACCTCGAACAGGTCTAGTTGCCAAACCGCGACAGACTCTGTTAGACTACCTTTTGCCTCGGCTTGAGGCAGTATTCCGCGGTAGCTCAGCGGTAGAGCGGTCGGCTGTTAACCGATTGGTCGTAGGTTCGATTCCTACCCGCGGAGCCAGTCACACCCCAGCTCGGCTGGGGTTCTTTTTTGGCTGCCGCTACCGGCCAGATCAAGCCAACATGGTAGGCTCAAGGCCCAGCCGGTTGTCGGCTTCGCCCACCTTCGCAGCCGGAAGGCGGGGTAGATGGTGTACGTGGGCGCTCCGGTTGCCTTAGCCGCGGTCAGGGAGGAGCGTCAGGCTGACAGGCGTAAGACTCTCGACGTGCTAGGGTGGGAGTAGCAGATGGGCCTCGACAACCTGGTGATAGCCTAGAGGGTAGTGGAGGCGGGTGATAATGACACGACGAAGCTTATGGAGGTGAAGGTATGAAGGAGGTATTGCTGGCAATCCAGATAGAGGCCCTACCCGAGGGGGGTTTCCTGGCCACCAGCGAGGAGCTGCCCGGGCTGGTAGCCCAGGGGCGCACCATCGCCGAGACCCTGGAGATTGCCCAGGATGTGGCCGTGGGGCTGGTTGAGTCCTATCTGGAGCACGGGGACGATCTTCCCCCGGCGCTTAAGGCTGCCAGTCCTGGAGCAGGCGAGGTGCGAGTCCCGGTGGCCGTGCCCTGATGGGAAGGCTGGCCGGCCTCAGCGCCGATAAGGTGATCCGTAAGCTGAGGCGAGCCGGGTTCGTCTTCGACCGCCAGCGGAGGAGCAGCCATCAGCTCTGGAGAAATCCAACCACAGGTGCCCGTACCACGGTGCCACGCCATCCGGGTGACCTGCCGGAAGGGACGGTGCGGGCGATTATCCGACAGGCTGGGCTAACAGTGGACCAGTTTCTGGAGCTCTAGTGACAAGCACCCGGCAACGAACCTAGTATGTCAGGTAGGCAGTATGTCAAGTAGGCACAGCTGCCCCTTCCCTACGCTCAGGGCAAGCTCTGAGCGTGCAGTAGACCGCACGGGCCAGATGGGTTTTGAGCAGGCGCAGCTCTTAACGTGTTGGCGCAACTCGGCTTCGAGCCTCTCAATCGCCTCGCTGAGCGCAGCAATAAGGCACCTCAAGCTCTCACTACGGGGTTAGAGTGACGGTGTCACCCTGAGCGAAGCGAAGTGGTCTCTTAACGGCACTGCTGGCTGAGCCAAAGCGGTGCGCGAGCGCACCCTACGGGGTTACTTTTGTCTCGGCCTGAGGCAGCATTCCGCGGTAGCTCAGCGGTAGAGCGGTCGGCTGTTAACCGATTGGTCGTAGGTTCGATTCCTACCCGCGGAGCCAAAAATGAAGCGACTTGGACGCAACAGTCAAGACCCCCATCAAGCGGTGGGGGTCGCCGATTTGGTCGAGTGCAGCCAGGCTTACGCTGCCTTTAGCATTCTTGGGGGGTGTGGGCGAGGACGAGCTTCGGGATGTCGTCGATGCTGAGGCCATTAAAGCCTTACGATGCGTGGACCCGCACGATACGCTTCCAAATCGCTGTCGGTGGTGTAGACGACCTCTGCGCCTGCGTCCATAAGCGAGGTCAGGATCAGCGCGTCGGCCATGGCAAGACCGTTGCCATGCGCAACACGTGTCGCGCGCCGCATCTGCTCCGCGTCGCTCAGCCACAGGATACGGCAGATATGCGGCAGCGCATCCAGAAAGTGGTCGGTTTTGCTCGGTTCGGTGAGGCCACGAAGACCGCTACGCTGAAGTTCGAAAAGCGTGATGCAGGAAACAAGCGCGTCCTCTTGCGGCCCGGCTGTGACCTCAGCCCAAACGGCTGCCGCGCCGGCGTTCTCTTTGAGAAGCCGGATAAAGAATCCCGTATCTAGACCGATCACTCGAAGTCCCTGTCCGATTCACGCCGCATCTGCTTGAGCTGCTCATCGATATCGGGAGCGACATGGGTCTTGCCGATGATGCTGTTAATCACCTCGATCGCCTGCTTGCGCTTAAGCGCCCTGACGTGCGCCTCGATGGCCTCGGCGTAAAGCGCCGACACCGACTTACCTGCCTCCTTGGCGACCTGCTGGGCAGTCTTGCCAATCTCGTCGGGAACATTCACGCTTACACGCATCTCTAACCTCTAGGGCCAGTATAACGCATAACAAATGCGCATAACTACCTTATGCGAAGCCTCAGGCGAACCAGGCGGCCGGCGCGGTTGGTGAGGGCCTCTACGATGATGTAAAAGGAGATGCGGCTGAGAACGCTCAACCGCATCATCGCGCCGCCTCAAACGGCGTTTCCCTGGTCGGGGTGACTGGATTTGAACCAGCGACCACTTGACCCCCAGTCAAGTGCGCTACCAGGCTGCGCTACACCCCGTCGCGCGCCATTGAGTCTAGCATGGCAGGAGCGCCCCTGGCAACTTTTGGGCGCAGATCAGCTGGCTTGACCTCGCACAAAGGGGGCCAGCTTGGGCCACAGCGCTTCAACCTTGCGCTTGACCTCATCAGACATGGTGATCTTTTCGGGCCAGTCGCGGCTGAAACCCTCGCTAGCGAGCTTGGGCGTGCCGTCCATGGCAAAAACCGGGCCGTCAGAGGTAGCGATAATCTGCACGTCCCGCTCGGGATCGATGTTGTTCAGCATGGTCCAGATGCAGTCTTCAAAGTCGGTCGGATCGGTCTCGTGATCAATGGCCGCGATCAGCCGCACCCCCTCAGCTTCAGGCCGCTGTGCCGCCCACTCCACCAGATGCCGGCCCTGCCCAGCGCGCTCCTTGCGGGTGGTAATGAACCAGAAGCCTCCGGCTAGCTGGTGCTGTCTAAGGATCTCGGCATGTTTGGGCAACAGCGCCTCTGGGCGCTCAGGGTTAGCCACCCAGTCCGGCGCCTCGCCCTCTTCTTGGTGTTTGCGGGTACCGTCGATGACCAGCTTGCTGCCGTAGCTCCAGGCGCGGCTGGAGTGGTCCAAGACATCGATGGGCCCCTTGGCAAACTGCGAGTCGCGGCCAGGGACGGCGTGCTTGAGAACGGTCCGCCAGAAATTCAGGTGATCTTGCGGCTTGACATTTTCATCCGTAACCAGGATGACCTTGGCAAACATCATCTGCCCCAGCCCTAGCAGGCCGTTAGCTACCTTGTAAGCCTGGCCGGGGTAGCGCTTGGTGATAACTACGTTCACCAGGTTGTGGGCAATACCGGCCGGCGGCATGTGATAGTCCTTGATCTCCGGCAGAATCAGTTGTGCCGGCACCAGGAAGATCCGCTCCGAGGCCTCAATTAGGTAGGCATCTTCCATCGGGGGCCGCCCGACGATGGTAGCCGGGTAGATAGGGCTCTTACGCATGGTGATGGCGGTTACGTGAAAGGCTGGATAGAGGTCGGGGAGGGTGTAAAAGCCGGTATGGTCGCCAAAGGGGCCCTCTACGCGCCAGGGCTCCTCGGGATCGATATAGCCCTCGAGCACGAACTCAGCCTGAGCCGGAACCTCTAGGTCAACGGTTAGAGCTTTGCACAGCTCAATCGAGCGCCCGCGCAAGAACCCCGTCAGGGAAAACTCGTTGATGCCGGGGATGGGTGGAATCGGCGCAGTCGCGGCATAGGTCAGCGCCGGGTCGCCGCCTAGCGCGACCGCCACCTCGAGCCTTTTACCCAAGGCCTTGGCCGTTTCCAGGTGCCGCGCCCCAGTCTTGTGGCGCTGCCAGTGCATCCCGGTAGTGTTCTTGTCAAACACCTGCATGCGGTACATGCCGATGTTGACCTCGCCGGTCTCGGGGTCCTTGGTAATCACCAGCGGCAAGGTAATGAACGGCCCGCCGTCCTGGGGCCAGCATTTGGTGATCGGCAAGCGGTTTAGATCGACCTGGTCACCGCGCCACACCACCTCTTGCACCGGGCCGCCGCGCACTCGCTTAGGCGGCAAGGCAGTTAGCTCCTTGAGTTTAGGGAAGTTCGAGGCCAAGCCGATCAGCCCGCCGCCGACTTTGACCTCAAGCAGGCCACGGATACGGTCGGCGATGGCATCTAACGACGGTGTTCCCAGAGCCAATGCCATCCGCTCGCGGGTACCATACAGCCCAATCACTAGCGGAAACTCCTTACCCGGGATGTTCTCAAACAGGAGTGCCGGACCGCCCTGTTTAACCATGCGGTCAGCAATTTCGGTGATTTCAAGCTCGTGCGAAACCGGCTCAGTCACCCGTAGCAGCTCGCCGCGGCGCTGAAGCTCAGCAATAAAGCTCCGTAAGTCTGGATAGGCCATGCCTCAGCATACCGCGCAGCCGCGGCTGGCACTTTGCCTGACTTGACTTTCATCGCCGAACGTGTAGAGTAATGTCTGTGATAATTGTGAATTTACTGTGCTGCTGTACTATGCGGGATTCGTAGCCGCCCCCAGCGCGGCAGGTGAATCCCGCCTGCAACAAGGGCGCTTTGGCGCCGCCTTTTGGTGGCTTACCCGGCCTTACATCAACAGACTTTCTCTTCTCCAATCCAAAGGGGACTGGCTAATGAAAATTGCCTCGAATGTCACTGAGTTAATTGGCAACACCCCCCTGGTGCGCCTAAATCGCGTCACCGTGGGTGCGGTTGCCGAAGTTGTCGCCAAACTGGAGTTTTACAACCCGGCCCTCAGCGTTAAAGACCGCATTGGGGTGGCCATGATAGCTGCCGCCGAAAAGGCCGGAGTGTTGACCAAAGACCAGACCATCGTCGAGCCGACCAGTGGCAACACCGGCATCGCTCTGGCCATGGTGGCGGCTGCCAAGGGCTACCGCTGCATCCTGACCATGCCGGAAACCATGAGCCGGGAGCGGCGCCTGCTGCTGCGGGCCTACGGCGCCGAGCTGGTGCTGACCCCCGGCCCGGAGGGGATGAGCGGGGCAATCCGCAAGGCCGAGGAGATCGCGGCTGCTGACCCCGCTAAGTACTTCATCCCGCAGCAGTTCAAAAACGCGGCCAATCCAGAGATTCACCGCCGCACCACCGCCGAGGAGATCTGGCGCGATACCGAGGGTCGGGTAGATATCTTGGTCTCCGGCATCGGCACCGGCGGAACCATCACCGGCGTAGGCGAGGTCATCAAAAGCCGTAAGCCCTCTTTTAAGGTAGTGGCTGTCGAGCCGGACGCCTCACCAGTGTTATCAGGCGGCGTTAAGGGACCGCACAAAATCCAGGGGATCGGCGCAGGCTTCGTGCCGGAAGTCTTGAACACCCAGATCTATGACGAAGTTATCCGCGTAACCGATGATAACGCCATGGCCACAGCACACCGCCTGGCCAAGGAGGAGGGGCTTTTGGTGGGCATCTCGGCTGGCGCGGCGACCTGGGCGGCCTTGCAGGTAGCGAGCCGGCCCGAAAACAGTGGCAAGCTGCTGGTGGTGATCATCCCCTCATTTGGTGAGCGGTATCTGTCCTCGGCCTTGTACGCCCATCTCGCGGACTAGCCGCCCCTACTCGAATACTTGAATACTCGAATACCTGAATACTTGATCGCTGATTTACCGAGGAGCGGATATGTCCCCCCTACAACACAGGGAAGACGCTGGCACAGGTTTCTTGGCCAGGGTGCGCGCGGATCTAGCCGCAGCCTTGCAGCGCGACCCGGCGGCGCGTTCCCGCCTGGAAATCGCCCTGCTCTACCCCGGCCTGCATGCCCTCTGGTTTCACCGCCTCAACCACTGGCTGTGGCAGCGCGGCCTAAGGCTGATGGCCCGTTGGCTCTCGCAGCTAGCACGCTTCCTGACCGGCATCGAGATACACCCCGGCGCAACCATCGGCCAGCGTGTCTTTATCGATCACGGCATGGGCGTAGTGATCGGCGAAACCGCCCAGGTAGGCAGCGATGTCACGCTCTACCACGGCGTTACGCTGGGCGGGACGTCGCTCAGCAAGGGTAAGCGCCACCCTACCGTCGGCGACCGGGTAACCATCGGCGCGGGGGCCAAAGTGTTGGGCAATATCACCGTTGGCGCCGATAGCCGCATCGGCGCCAACGCGGTAGTTGTCAAATCGGTACCCGCTAACTCAGTAGTGGTCGGCGTGCCGGGGCAGATCGTCAGGCGCGCCTCTCCCCAGCGCACTCCCGACTTAAACCACACCACCCTGCCGGACGTCCACGCCGCAGCCATCAAAGACTTGCTGGCGCGGGTCGAGACGCTCGAAACCTACGTCTACGGTAAGGCTAAGTCAAAGGCCGGCTTCACACCGGTCGACGACGCCTGGGAGGAGACCGATTACAGTATCTAGTGTGGGGAGTGGGAGGTGAGAATCACCCACAACCTACAACCCAGCTCGTTACCCACTACTCGAGCTCTTTGGCGTACCAGTCCAGAATCGGCTTGGCATCGATGGCAAAGCGGTAACCCAAGGAACGCCAAAAGCGCTCGGCCTGCGGGTTGCGGCCGTAGATGGCGGCCAAGATCCGCTTTATGCGCCCCTTGAGGCGCCGCTCGAGCCTCTCTACACAGCAGCGGCCATAGCCCCAGCCCTGATAAGGCGCAGCGATCAGCAGCAGGTTAACGGTCGCATCGCCTAAAGCGGGATAATCGAGCTTGTAGTCGAGGTAACCCACTACCGCCAGACCCGTCTCGGGGTCGCGCGTGGTGTCGGTCGCCTCGGAGCTTGGCGCTAGCACCAGCTCCACATAACGGCGAGGGTCGTGCGCAGCGGCTTCCAGTTCGCGCTCGACCTCAGCCAAGCTCGGCACCGGGTTGGAGATGATCTCAAAGTAGGCTGGTGTCTGACGGTACAGCGTCAGCACTAGCTCGGCATCCCGCGCAGTAGCGCTGCGCGTGCGGGCTTTTGAACTGATGGGCGAAGCGGGGGCGAGGCGCGCCAGCAGGCGCGGATCAGCGCTTAAGGTCATTTGTCGCATTATACCGTGACGGCTGAACTGCGGATGAGTCCGATGTCACACCTATAACTACGCCGCCCGTTTGCTATGCTCATGCCATGCCCCTCCACCTCCATGCCGAACCGGGCCAAGTTGCCCCACTGGTGCTGCTTCCCGGCGACCCCAACCGCGCCACCTTCATCGCTGAAACCTTTTTTGACCACCCCAAGCGCTACAACGACTATCGCCAGCTGCTCGGCTACACCGGCAGCTTTAGGGGGGTGCCGGTCTCGGTGCAGAGCACCGGTATGGGCTGCCCCAGCCTAGCCATCGTCGTCGAAGAGTTAGTCAGACTCGGCGCCAAGACCCTGATCCGGGTAGGCACAGCCGGGATCATTAGCCGTCAGGTGAAACCCGGTGAGCTGGTAGTGGCGATGGCGGCCGTGCCGCAAGAAGGGACTACCCGCCACTACCTGCGCGGCGACCCCTACGCCCCAGTCGCCTCGTTCGAGATCACGCGGGCGCTAGTGGATACCGCCCGCAAGCTGGGCTTAGCGCCGCACGTGGGGCTGATTCAGACCGAGGACGGTTTCTATGCCACTTCTCCCGACGAAGTGGCTACGCTGGCGGCCCGCGGCGTGCTAGCAGTCGAGATGGAGGCGGCGGCGCTGTTTTTGCTCGGCAAGCTGCGGCAGGTCGAAACGGGCTGCCTGCTGGTGGCCTCTAACTACATCGGTGACGCAGCCTTCGTGGCACCAGAGCTCCTCAAACAGAGCGTGGAGCAGATGGTCCAAGTGGCCCTCGAAGCCGGCATCGCACTAGCAACTGCCGATGTTTAGCCCTGCGCTAAAGGCCCTCTTTCGGGAGCAGTCCCATGAACGTCGGTCCACCGCCAAGGAAAAGGCTATCGGTCCAGCCTCAGAGCTCTTTTAAGCTGACAGTCTGAGAGGCCTGGCGCCCCTACTTGAATACTTGAATACTTGAATACTCGAATACTTCTTCCAAGAAAGGATCTTATGACCGAACATCATCACGAGGCCGAGCAGTTTAGCTACCTTCACTACGCCGTGGAGGAGCAAGTAGCCCTCATCACTATCGACCGCCAAGAAGCGCTTAACGCCTTAAACAGCGACCTGCTCTTTGAGCTAGGCGTCGCCTTTGAGTTGGCAGAGAGTGACCATCTGGTGCGGTCTTTGGTGATAACCGGCAGCGGGCGGGCTTTTGTCGCCGGGGCAGACATTGCCGCCTTACAGCAGCTAGAAGGGGGCTTTGCCGGGCGCGAGGCGGCTCTCTCAGGCCAGGATGTGATGAGCACCTTAGCCGCCCTCCCCTTTCCTACCATCGCAGCTATTAACGGCTTTGCGCTCGGCGGCGGGCTCGAGCTAGCCCTAGCCTGCGACCTGCGGGTAGCGGCTAAGGGGGCGCGCCTGGGCTTGCCGGAGGTCGGCCTGGGGTTAATCCCCGGCTACGGCGGCACCCAGCGCTTGCCGCGGCTGATCGGCGCGGGGCGAGCGCTCGACCTGATTTTGACCGGGCGGCACGTCAGCGCCGAGGAAGCGCTTCAGCTCGGCCTCGTTAACCGTCTGGCCGATGACGCCTTAAGCGAGGCCAAGGCGCTCGCCGCCACTATCATCAAGAACGCTCCCATCGCGCTCGGGCTGGCCAAGGAAGCGGTAGTGCGCGGGCTCGACGTGAGCCTCTATCAAGGGCTCGAGATCGAAGCCGATCTGTTCGGCTTAGCTGCCTCGACTGAGGATGCACGGGAAGGAACGGCAGCCTTCTTAGCCAAGCGCGCGCCCACCTTCGAAGGGCATTGACAGCGAGCCCACTTTTTGGCATAGTCAAGGCCTGGCCGGGGCGTAGCGCAGCCTGGTAGCGCACCTGCTTTGGGAGCAGGGAGTCGTTGGTTCAAATCCAGCCGCCCCGACCACCCCCTAACCCGCGTGAAGCGAGACGCCGTCCCGAGCAACGCGAGGGAGTGATTTTTGACTTCGGTTAGGGTATAGTAAGAGTGTTGGCGGGAGTAGCTCAGTTGGTAGAGCGACAGCCTTCCAAGCTGTAAGTCGCGAGTTCGAATCTCGTCTCCCGCTCCACCGGTCTTGGCTTGGGCGCTTGTAGCTCAGTTGGATAGAGCAGTCGCCTTCTAAGCGATAGGTCGCGGGTTCGAGTCCTGCCAAGCGCGCCACGGCGCCAAGTCGGGTAAACTAGGAGTATGGTGGATGTAGCTCAGTCGGTTAGAGCATCGGATTGTGGTTCCGAGGGTCGTGGGTTCGAATCCCATCATCCACCCCAACACTAAACATAGCGGTATGAGGTATTATGTAGGGGATCTTGCGAGGATGGCGGAAATGGCAGACGCGCCAGACTTAGGATCTGGTTCCGAAAGGAGTGTGGGTTCAAGTCCCATTCCTCGCACCACCGAGCCGCAGCCTAGGCTGCGGCGCTGTTGTCCGGTAGCCTTTAACATTCAGGGCTTGTTGTAGGCTCTCTGCATGGTCCCGGAGTCGGTTATCTGGCAACGCCGCATCGGGCAGCAACTCCTAGCTTGGGGAGGGCTGGGGCATTGTGATACGGGGCACTTTCTTACTGCTATTCGACCTGTGGCATGTGCTAAGGCCGCCAGGGTGCGGGATAGAAAAAGGCCGGGCGCAGTGCTAGCCGCACATCGCCGGTGTTAAGCCCAAAACCGAGATCGACGCCAAGATCAAAGGGCAGAAAGCCAAAAAAGGCGCCGCTCAGGCCAATCCCAACCCCTACCGAGGGGGCCAGGCCGACCTCCGGCGCATAGCCGAGGTCGCCGAACAGCCACAGTGCGGGAGATAAGGTGACCACCTCCAGCGCCGGTACCCCGGCGAGCGGCGTGTAGACCAACTCCAGGTTAGTTACCACTGCCAGCGGGCTGACCCACTGATCGGGCAGGTAGCCACGCAGCACGGTGCGCGAGCCCAGGCTGATGCGCTCAGTAAGCGGCGCGGCGGCGCTGGCAAACCCCACGAAAGCCCGTCCGCGGAAGGTAACATGGCCTTGAGCCAACGCTCCGCGCAGATCGAGGTGTACTCTCGTGAAGCTAAAATCTAACGGTTGAGCCGCTCCTAACTCGAGCCGGTAACCTAAGCCTTCGCTGCGCCCGGTGAGGTAGAGCGTAGGCTCAGGCACGGCCAAGACCGCCCTCAGCCAGACCCCTTCCTGTGGGGCGACCTCGACACCAGCTTCTACCCTCCAGCGATCGTTGAGGTCTTTATGCAGGCGCGCCTCCCCCGCTAGCTCAAAGCGGGGCCGCCAGCGCAGCCGCAGCTCGAGGGTATCGCCTTGTAGCAGGCTCCGACCATAGCTCACCCCTACCTGCCAGGTGTCCAAGAAGCCGCCACCGACATTCATCCCCAACCGCGCCACGCTGCGCGGCAGGGCGCCGGCAGGGGTGATGCCGCCCAAGTAGTCGGCAGGTCCTAGCCCCAGGTCTAGCATGAAGTGCCAGGGGCGCGCGCGGGTGACCAGTTCGCGCCGCGCCAGAGCCAGCCGATCCCGCCACCCATCGTTGATGGCCAGTCCGCGGTGTGGGTCGCCGGGCGGCGCCCGAGCTACGCCAGCCTGCTCTAGCGCTGCCCAGATCTCCGGCATGGCCTGTCTCGCGGCGCGATAACCGGCGTCAGCAAAGGTCGCAGCGCGGTCATAAGCCATATACGAGGCCTCGGCCAGTTCGGGGACGATGATCACGTCGGCTTCGCTTAGCTGTGGCTCGGTAAAGCTGGCGGTTACGGTGCCCAGGACTCGCTGCAAGTTGGCGAGCAGACTTGCGGGGTCGTAAGGCGCCTCTCGCCCAACCGTGACGGCGATCACCACCTGTGGCTGAAGCGTCCGGGCCAGCGCCACGGGAACGTAGTCGGTAATGCCGGCGTCGTAGTAGAACTCACCGGCTAGTGCAACCGGACCAAACAGGCCGGGGATGGCGGTCGCGGCACGGATCGCTGTCGCCAGCGAGCCGTCTGAGATGAGCCGTGCCTCCCCGCTGCGCAGCTCGGCAGCCACCGGATAAAACACCAGGCGCGTGTCGCCAAGCTGCCGCTCTTCCAGCAAGGCGGACAGGAGCAGCTCGAGCGGCGTGCTGTCCAGCAGCCCGCCCTGCGGCGGCAGCAGCAGCTCAACCGCGGTCGACGGCGCGACCTCGGCAAACACCGCGCTAAGCTCGTCAACCTCCAGGCCCGCCGCATAGAGCCCACCCACCAAAGCCCCCATCGAAGTGCCGACAATGGCGTCCAGGGGCACCCCTTCTTCTACCAACGCTCGGATCACGCCGATGTGGGCCGCCCCCCGCGCCGCACCGCCGCTCAGTACCAGCACCACCTGAGGACTGCCGGCCACGGCAAACTGGGCTACCAGCAGTAGGGCGAACAGCCATCTCACAGCCTCATACTACGCCTTGTCGTGGCGAGCACTTCGTCCCTCAGCACAGGCTCCGCGAAGCAACCCCGATAACCATCGTTTACCGCAAATGCCTATCCCGAGGCTTGCCCTGAGCATGTCGAATGGGTCGCTTCCCCGTTGGCTTTGCCTCAGGGTCGCGATGACCAGGATGGAGTCCAAGGGATTTTTCTGTTACTGGCTAAAAGCTCCTACCGACCTCGAGCAACGATCTACAGCACCTCGGTTGCCGCCAGCCTTAGGCTGACCGGGCGGCGGTGGCGCGCGCTGTCGTAGCCAGCCATCACCAGCCGCACCGCCTCTAAGCCGTCCTCGCCGCTACAGACCACCGCCTGCTCACCGCGAATGGCCGCCAAAAAGGCGGCGACGCTGCGCTGCTGGGCGCTATGGCCGGCAAAGCGGTAGGTAGCTAGATCAGGCTCGCCCCAGGAGGTTCCCGGCGAGGAGCGGAAGATGTGCCGCAACACCGGCTCGCCGTAGCGATTGGTATACTCCAGCGCCCCCTCGGTGCCGTAGAGCCAGAACCCTTCCTCCCAGCCGGTAGCCGTCCAGGCGTTCTCCACGCTCCCTAGTGCCCCCGAGGCGAACGTGAGCGACACCAGTGAGGTATCCTCCACCTCGACGGCAAAGCCCAGGGTGGCGACGCGGGCATAGACCTCGGCCACATCGCCGCCGAAGTAGCGCGCCAAGTCCATCATGTGGCAGCCGTTATCCAGCAGCGTGCCGCCGCCGGAGTTAGCCAGTTTGCCGAAGCTGTCTCTAACCATCCGCTCGCCGCCCCAGTCGTGGGCCTGCCGCAAGCGAATAAAGGCCACGCGGCCCAACTCCCCGGTAGCGATGAGCTGTTTGGCAAAGGCCGCCGCGCTATTAGAGCGCAGGTGATGGCCGATCTGTAGCACCACCCCAGCCTGGCGGCAGGCTGCAATCATCTCTTCGCCCTGCTGTATTGAGAGTGAGATCGGTTTTTCGCAGAGCACGTGCTTGCCCGCCGCCGCTGCGGCCAGCGTAGCAGGGTGGTGAAAAGCGTTTGGCAGGCAAATCGAAACCGCCTGCACTTCTGGGTCTAAGACTAGCTCCTCAGCGGAGGTGTAGCTCCTCGGCACGCGCCACTCGCGCTGGCGCCGCTCGAGCGCCGCCGGATTAATGTCGGCAATCGCCACCACCTCGGCGCCTGCCGCCGTGTATCCCTTATAGTGCGAGTTCGAGACGCCGCCCACCCCAATAATGCCCACTTTGAAGGTCTCGCTCATAAAGCTCTTAGCGGGGAGAGCGGTTCGGGACGGTGTCCGAAGGTCGGCACTGGACCCTGACCCGGCGCGGCCCAGCGCACGGCGTTGGCAATCACGCGCTGCACCAAGGGTAGATGGTAGGTCGGGTAGGTCTCATGGCCGGGCCGGAAGTAGAAGATCTTGCCTTGGCCGCGGGTATAGCAGCAGCCGCTGCGGAACAGTTCGCCCCCGGCAAACCAGCTCGCCAGCACCAGTGTCTCCGGCGCCGGGATATCAAAGCGCTCGCCGTACATCTCCTCCTGAGCGATCTCGATCAGCTCCGGCAGCCCTTCAGCGATCGGGTGAGCAGGCTCGATGACCCACAGCCGCTCGATCTCGCCCGCCTCGCGCCACTTAAGGTCGCAACTGGTGCCCATCAGCGCCTTGAAGAGCTTGGAGAAGTGCCCCGAATGGAGCACGATTAGCCCCATCCCGGCCAGCACCCGCGCCTTGACCCGCTCCACCACCGCATCGGCAACTTCATGGTGGGCTAAGTGCCCCCACCAGACTAAGACCTCGGTCTGGCTTAACACCGCTTCGCTCAGGCCGTGCTCAGGCTCGTCCAGAGTAGCCGTGCGCACCGTAAAGCCCTGCTCTCGCAAGGCCGTAGCCAGCACCGCGTGCATCCCCTGGGGGTAGATAGCAGTTACTACCGGATTCTTGCGCTCGTGCCGAAACTCATTCCAGACTGTTACCTGGGTCATAACCATCCCTTTCAACTCATTATACGGCTTTGGCAGCGTCTCATAGCAGGTATCAGCTGGTTTGATCCTGCGGGTGCTCGCAGGACTACGAATCGTTGCCTATCCTGCGGTTTACTCGCAGGACGTCTTTGCGGAGATGATACCTGCGCTAAGGCGACTCAGTATTTGTGAAAACCGCTGTAAGCGGAGGGCACTGTCACAAGCAGGTTGCCCCTTGACTACACCCGCGCGTCGGGTTCGATGGCGCGGGCCGTGGTCGAGCAGGTACAATGTTGGCGGAGGTATCTCGTGGTTGCCGTGATCGAAGACAGGCTGGATGCAATACGCGGTGCGTGCGAGCGCTTTCATGTCGCGCGTCTCGAGGTCTTCGGTTCGGTGCTCCGTGATGACTTCGAACCCGGGCGCAGTGATATCGACTTCCTCGTTGACTTCGGACCCCTGCACCCGTTCGAAAAGCCCGACGCCTACTTCGGTCTGCTTGATGAGCTGCGCGCTATTCTCGGAAGCGAAGTTGACCTCGTCATGGTCGGCGCGCTCAAGAACCGTTACATCCGTGACGATGTCAACCGGACGAAGCACCAACTCTATGCCGCGTGAGCCACACGCCTACCTTGCCGACATCCTTGAGTCGTGCGACGCGATTGATGCCGCAATCTCCGGCATGCAGATCGACAGCTACCTTAGCAACCGGCTCGTTCGTTCGTCGGTGGAGCGGGAGTTCACCATCATCGGTGAGGCGGTGCTGGCACTTTCGCACAAGGCGCCAAACATCTTCGCTGCCATCACTGGCGCACGGCGAATCGTCGACTTCCGAAATCGCCTGACTCATGAGTATCCGACCGTCGACGACGAGCTGGTTTGGGGACTCGCCAAGGTCGATCTAAAGGTCCTCAAAGGTGAGTGTGAAGAGCTGATATCGCAACTCGATTCTGCGG
>JAGXSJ010000052.1 GCA_018333895.1 Truepera sp. | reverse complement strand
ATCTTGCTAGCGCGACAGGTTGGGGTGCCGTACATTGTGGTGTTCATGAACAAGGTAGATATGGTAGAGGACCCGGAGCTGCTGGACTTAGTGGAGATGGAAGTGCGGGAGCTGCTGACGGTCTACGAGTTTCCTGGTGATGACTTGCCGGTGGTGCGTGGTTCGGCGCTAAGGGCGCTGGATGCGTTGCGGGCCAATCCGAATACGCAACGTGGGGAGAACGAGTGGGTAGATAGGATCTGGGAGCTGCTGGACGCGATCGATGGCTATATGCCGACGCCGGAGCGGGATATCGACAAGCCATTTTTGATGCCAGTGGAGGATGTGTTTACGATTACTGGTCGGGGGACAGTAGCGACGGGACGGGTAGACCGCGGGATTGTAAAGACTGGCGACGAGGTAGAGATCGTCGGGTTGACGGATACCCGGAAGACGGTAGTAACCGGGGTGGAGATGCACCGTAAGACGCTGGACAAGGGGATAGCTGGGGATAACGTGGGGGTGCTGTTGCGCGGAGTAGGGCGGGAGGAGATTGAGCGGGGGCAGGTACTAGCGAAGCCAGGCTCGATCAAGCCGCACACGAACTTTCGGGGTTCGGTGTACATATTAAAGCGCGAAGAGGGCGGTCGGCACTCAGCGTTCTTTACCGGTTACCGGCCGCAGTTTTACTTTCGGACGACTGATGTGACCGGGGTTTGTACGTTGCCGAGTGGGGTAGAGATGGTAATGCCTGGGGATAATGTGGAGTTGGAGGTTGAGCTGATCAAGCCGATTGCGATGGAGGAGGGGTTGCGGTTTGCGATTCGGGAGGGTGGTCGGACGGTTGGGGCGGGAGTTGTGACCGCCGTGACGAAGTAGGCTGTTAAAGTAACAGCGACTAGTTCACGGCTTTAGTGGTAGGTGTAGCCTACCAGCGAGGAAGCAGATTATGGCGAGCGATGTAAGAATCAAACTGCTGCTGGAGTGTACTGAGTGCAAGCGCCGCAATTACACGTCGCATAAGAATCGGCGCAACACCACGGCCAAGCTCGAGCTGAGCAAATACTGCCCCTGGGACAAGAAGCACACCCCTCATCGGGAAGTCAAGATCTAATGCTTACCCGGTTACTTAACTACCTGCGTAACTCTCGCGCCGAGTTGGGCCGGGTCACCTGGCCTACCCGTGCCGAGGTGATCCAATCTACCCAGGCGGTGTTGGTCTTTGTGCTGATCACTGGCCTATTCCTGCTTGTCGCCGATACCACCTTGGGTAATCTTATCGGCTTGCTTACCTAGCGCCGGGAGAGTTGACAACCATGGGGATTGAGTGGTACGCCGTTCACACCTATGTCGGGCATGAGGAAAAAGTGCGCGATAACGTTATGCAGCGTGCCCGCTCGCTAGGCATGGCCGATAAGGTCTATCAGGTTATCGTGCCGACCGAAGAGACCGTTGAACACCGCGAGGGCGGTAAAAAAGAGGTGGTGCGGCGCAAAATCTTTCCGGGCTATGTGTTTGTGCAGATGGACTTGGGTGACGATCCCAACGAGCCTAACGAGGCTTGGGAGGTGGTGCGCAACGCCCCTGGAGTGACCGGCTTTGTTGGCACAGCCACTCGAGCCGTGCCGCTATCGCGCGAAGAAGAGGCGCGGATGCTGGGCACCATCGGTATTACCGGCTCCAAGGAGAAGCCCAAGGTCAGAATCAGCTTTGCCGTGGGCGATATGGTGCAGGTGATCAGTGGGCCGTTTGCAGACTTCACCGGAGTGATTTCGGAGCTCAACCCCGAGCGCGGCAAAATTAAGGTCTTGGTGTCGATCTTCGGGCGAGAGACCCCGCTCGAGCTGGATTTTTCGCAGGTGGTTAAGGTTTAGCAGCGTCTGAACCCCACACCCACTGGTGTTTGGGGGAGCTTGGGAGGAAAGTGTGGCTAAAAAAGTTGTCGGTATCGTTAAACTTCAGCTGCCAGCCGGAGGCGCGACGCCGGCGCCGCCCGTCGGCCCGGCGCTAGGTCAACACGGTGCCAATATTATGGAGTTCGTCAAGGCCTACAACGCGGCTACCGCGTCGCAGGCGGGAGCAATTGTGCCGGTAGAGATCACCATCTTCGCCGATCGCTCGTTCACCTTCATCACCAAGACGCCCCCGGCTAGCTATCTGATCCGTAAGGCGGCAGGGATTGAGAAAGGCTCGGGCGAACCGCACAAGTCCAAGGTCGGTAAGCTCACCTGGGACCAGTGCCTGGAGTTGGGCAAGCAGAAGATGGCCGACCTAAACGCTGGCGATGCGGTGGCTGCGGCCAAAATTATCGCCGGCACAGCGCGCTCGATGGGGGTTACGGTGGAAGGGGGGCCAGAAAGTGCCTAAGCATGGTAAGCGTTACCGCAGCCTGGCCGGTAAAGTGGATCGCCACAAGAGCTATAGCCCGGAAGAGGCGGCGCTGCTGGTTAAGGAGCTGGCTACCGCAAAATTCGATGAGACTATCGAGATACACTTCCGGCTCGGTATCGATCCACGCAAGAGCGACCAGAATGTCCGTGGCACCGTGGCCTTGCCGCACGGCACCGGCAAGACGGTGCGGGTAGTGGCTTTAACCCGTGGTGAGAAGGTTTTGGAGGCCGAGCAAGCTGGCGCAGACTTTGTCGGTAGCGATGATCTGATCCAGCAGATCCTGGGCGGCTGGATGGAGTTTGACGCGGTAGTGGCTACCCCGGATGTGATGGGGGCGGTTGGCGGCAAGCTGGGTCGTGTGCTGGGCCCGCGCGGACTGCTGCCCAATCCCAAGTCCGGCACGGTGGGCTTTAATATCGGCGAGATCGTGAGAGCGCTCAAGGCCGGCCAGATTGAGTTTCGCAACGATAAGACCGGCGTGGTTCATGCGCCAATCGGTAAGGCGAGCTTTGAGCCGCGCAAGCTAGTTGATAACCTGCACGCCCTGCGGCAAGCTGTTGAGGCTGCTAAGCCCGACAGCGCCAGGGGTGTGTTTATCCGCACTATCTACCTCAGCTCGACGATGGGTCCGAGCGTCCGGATAGTGGTTTAGGGGGTATGATCCCGTTATAGCGGGATGATACCTCCCCATCGGCACCCCGGTGCATAGCACCTTTTGGCGTTGGAGACAGCAGGGGCCTGCCAGGCTTAAAGATCCTGCCGAGGCGACACGGAACATCCGGCTATGCTTCGCGGTTAGAACTGTCTGAAAAGAAAGGTCGGGATGGCAAACCCAAGAAACATCCAGTCGGTCGAGGTGCTGCGAGGACTGCTCGCCGGCACTGACACTTTTTTCTTGGTCAACTATCAGGGTCTTTCGGCTGGGGAGATCAGCCTATTGCGCAGCAAGCTGCGCGTGGCGGGCGGGCGCATGCTCGTGGCCAAAAATACGCTGATCAATGTGGTTCTTAAAGAGCAAGGGGTTAGCGATCTGGGAGAGGTGTTGCACGGACCGACCGCGCTAGTGTTGTTTAGCGGCGACCCGGTAGCGCCGGCCAAGGTCTTAGCCGATTTTGCCAAGAGCCACGCCAAGAATCTGCCCACCGCCAAAGGTGGGCGCTTGCAGGGGGCGCGTATCGAAGCCTCCGCCATTGAGAGGATCGCCAAGCTGCCGCCACGCGAGCAGCTATTGAGCGAGCTCTTAGGGGTGTTGCAAGCGCCGCTGGCGCAACTGGTGGGTGTGCTTACGGCTGCCCCGCGGAACCTGGTAGCGGTAATGAACAACTATGCGGATAAGCTGAAGGAGGAAGGTCATGGCGTTTGATAAAGAGGCGATGATTGCAGAGCTGAGCAAGCTCACAGTGCTCGAGCTAGTGGACTTGGTGGATGGTCTTAAGGCGAAGTGGGGGGTGGAGGCGGCGGCCGCCATGCCGGCTGGCATGATGATGGCGGCGGCACCCGGCGCGGCGGCCCCGGTCGTTGAGGAGCAGACTGAGTTCACGGTCAGCATCAAGTCGGCGGGCGATAAGAAACTCAACGTCATTAAAGAGGTGCGCGCTCTCACCAGCCTGGGCCTGAAGGAAGCCAAGGACTTAGTCGAGGCCGGGGGAGTGGTTAAGGAAGGCGTAAGCAAGGCGGAAGCCGCCGAAATTAGGGCCAAGCTCGAAGCGGCCGGCGCCACCATCGAAGTCAAGTAACACTGCTTGGGGTGCAACCTGGAGTAAGCCAACAGGCTTACTCCTCACTACTCATTTTCTAGTATGGTACTATTTTTAGCTTGAGTGTCGTATCGACGCTTGGGAGGTAGAATGACCAACTACAGCCACTCGGTAACCCCCACCCTGACCTCCCGTTGCAAGGGTTGAAAGTTGACTCACCACGCGAGCGTGATTATGGCAAACGCCCCTGGCCGCAGAAGCCGACGGCGCTTTGGCCACTCCATTGTAGCGCGAATAGACTCTGCCGTAAAGGGATCCCAACAAAGGGGTGAAGATGCACAAGCTTAAGAAGTTCGGCACCATTAGCGAGGCTATCGAGTTACCCAACCTCACCGATATCCAGCTCACCTCCTACGAGAAGTTCTTGCAGCGTGGCGTACCTGTCTCTGAACGAGCTAATATCGGCCTGCAAGCCGCTTTCCGGGAAGTGTTTCCGATCGACGAGACTGAGCGGGGGCGTCAGACCGGGTTGGCGCTAGACTTTCTCGAATACTATCTGCAGAAGCCGGAGTTCGGGCCTGACGAGTGCCGCGAAAAGGATCTCACCTACCACTCGGGCCTGTTTGCCAAGCTGCAACTCATCCACAAGGATACCGGCCTCATCAAGGAGGACCAAGTCTTTCTGGGCGACCTCCCACTGATGACCGAGGACGGCTCATTCATCATCAACGGCGCTGACCGAGTGATCGTCTCGCAGATTCACCGCTCGCCCGGCGTCTACTTCACCGGGGTGGCCAAAGGGACCAGTCGCGCCTATATGGCCAGCATCATCCCGATGCCCAAGCGTGGCCCCTGGATTGAGCTGGAGTTCGATAACTCGGACGTGCTGTGGATGAAGGTCAACAAGAAGAAGTTCGCTTTTACCCTGATTCTGCGCGTCCTTGGCCTGAGCGACGAGGAGATCTACCGCCTCTTTGTGGGACAGGAATCGATCATTGAGGCTACTTTTGCTGAAGAGCGCGCTGCGGGCACCTCCCCGGAAGAGGCGCTGCTGCGACTCTTTACCGTGCTGCGCCCGGGCGATCCTCCCAAGGTTGACAAGGCTACCGGCTACCTTTATAGCCTGTTGGCCGACCCGCGCCGGTATGACCTGGGTGATGCGGGCCGCTTTAAAATGAACAGCAAGCTGGGTCTGGAGTTTACGGCGAGCACCCTGCTCGGCTTTGCCGATGGCCGCTTTACCGACTACGGGTTGGTACCGACTATCCAGTACCTCATCAAGCTGCAAGCCGGGGCTGAGGGCTATCAGGAAGACGATATCGACCACCTCGGCAACCGCCGCATCCGCACGGTGGGCGAGCTAGTAGCCGATCAGATCCGGGTGGGTTTGGGCCGCATGGCCCGGGGTGTGCGCGAACGGATGCTGTTAGGTAATCCGGATGCCGCTACCCCTCAGAAGCTGGTCAATAATAGGCCGATTGTGGCCGCCTTGCGCGAGTTTTTTGGCCGCAGCCAGCTCAGCCAGTTCAAAGATCAGGTCAACCCGCTCTCAGAGCTGCGCCACAAGCGCCGTATTTCGGCCTTGGGCCCGGGTGGTCTGACCCGTGAGCGGGCCGGCTTTGACGTGCGTGACGTGCATCGCACTCACTATGGCCGGATCTGTCCGATTGAGACGCCGGAAGGGGCCAATATCGGCCTGATCACCTCGCTGTCAAGCTTTGCGCGCGTCAACGAGCTGGGCTTCATCGAGTCGCCCTACCGGCGCGTAAAGGGCGGAGTGGTCACCGCTGAGGTGGTCTACATGACCGCCCATGCGGAAGACCGGTACATCATCGCCCAGGCCAACACCCGCCTTGACGATCAGCAGCGGATAATCGATGAAACGGTGGTGGCGCGCAAACGGGGTGACCCGGTCTTTGCCGCACCGGGCGAGGTCGACTTTATGGATGTTTCGCCCAAGCAGATCATCTCGGTGCCTACCTCGCTCATCCCCTTCCTCGAGCACGACGATGCTAACCGGGCGCTGATGGGCTCAAACATGCAGTCTCAGGCGGTGCCGCTAGTCCGCCGTGAGGCGCCGTACGTGGGTACCGGCGTAGAAGAGCGAGTCAGCCGTGACTCGGGTACGGTGCTACTGGCTGCTGAGAAGGGTACGGTGAGCTATGTCGATGCGCGCCGGATCGTGATCGAAAATGCCAAAGGTGTTGAGCGGGAGTACACAATGACGCGCTTTCAGCGCTCGAACCAGAACACCAATCTCGATCAGCAACCGATAGTAAATGTCGGGGAGCGGGTCAAAGCGGGTCAGGTCATCGCTGACGGACCGGCTTCGGAGAATGGGCGCCTGGCACTGGGCAAGAACATCCTGGTGGCGATCATGCCCTTTGATGGCTATAACTTTGAGGATGCCATCGTGCTCTCCGAAAAGTTGGTGCGAGAGGATGTCTTTACCAGCGTACACATCGAGAAATTTGAGAAAGAAGCGCGCGATACTAAGCTCGGTCCAGAAAAGATCACCCGCGACATCCCCGGGCTCTCCGAATCTGCCCTGCGCGACTTGGACGAAGATGGCGTGGTTCGCGTCGGCGCCGAGGTTAAGCAGAACGACATTCTGGTCGGCCATACCAGCTTTAAGGGCGAGACCGAACCGACCCCAGAAGAGCGGCTGCTGCGCTCGATCTTCGGCGAAAAGGCCCGTGAAGTGAAAGATACCAGCTTGCGGGTGCCACCGGGTGATGGCGGGATCGTCTTGCGCACGGTGCGCTTCAAGCGCGGTGAACCCGGCGTGGAGCTGAAGCCGGGAGTGCAGGAGATGGTGCGCGTCTATGTTGCCCAAAAGCGCCGCCTGATCGAAGGTGACAAGCTGGCTAACCGCCACGGCAACAAGGGGGTGGTGGCTAAGATCCTGCCGCCCGAGGATATGCCGCACTTGGCCGACGGGACGCCGGTCGATCTGGTCTTTAACCCGCTGGGGGTGCCGTCGCGCATGAATCTGGGCCAGATCATGGAGACTCACCTGGGGCTAGCGGCTTTCAAGAACGGGGTGTCTTACGTGACCCCGGTCTTCGACGGTGCTAAGGAGCTTGAGATTGAGGAGCTGCTGGAAGCGACTATCGGCAAGGAGATTGCGGCGGAGAAAGCAGCCGGCTACGCCTCTGATCGGCGTGAAGTGGGGGTTATCCGCCGCGCCGCCAAGCTCGGTGTGCTTGATCCCGATCTGACCGTCGAAGAGGCGCAGCGGAAGCTGGCGCGCATGGGTAAGGCGGTGCTTTACGATGGTCGTACCGGCGAGGCTATCGACGCACCGATCGTAGTCGGGGCGATGTATATCATGAAGCTCTACCACATGGTTGAGGATAAGATGCACGCCCGCTCGACCGGACCCTACTCGCTCATTACCCAGCAGCCATTAGGCGGCAAGGCGCAGTTCGGGGGGCAGCGCTTAGGGGAGATGGAGTGCTGGGCCTTGCAGGCTCACGGGGCGGCTTATACCTTGCAGGAGATGTTGACCATCAAGTCCGACGATATCGATGGCCGTAACGCCTCCTACGAGGCCATTGTTAAGGGGAACGACGTTTTGGAGCCTACCATCCCAGAGTCGTTCAAAGTGCTGGTTAAGGAGCTGCACTCGCTCTGCTTGGATGTGCAGCTACTCGATAAGAACGACAAGCCGGTGATGATCTTTGATGAGACCGGTCGCGGTCGCTAAGACGAGGGGACCTCTGCATGAGAGAGTTTGACAAAGTTCAGATCAAGATCGCCGGCCCCGAGCAGATTCGCAGCTGGAGCTACGGTGAGGTTACCAAGCCCGAGACCATCAACTACCGCACGCTCAAACCCGAGCGTGACGGGCTGTTTGATGAGCGCATCTTCGGCCCCGAGAGGGATTTTGAATGCGCCTGCGGCAAATACAAGCGGCAGCGCTTCGAGGGGAAGACCTGTGAGCGCTGCGGGGTTGAGGTTACCAAGGCCACCGTACGCCGCTACCGCATGGGTCATATTGAGCTAGCTACCCCCTGCACGCACATCTGGTACGTTAAAGATATCCCCGGCAAGGTCGGGGCGCTACTGAACCTCTCGACTAGCCAGCTCGAGCAGGTCTTGTACTTCGCCAAGTACATCGTGACCGATCCGCTAGGGGCGCTGCGCGACGGGCGCCCGCTGCGCCGCGCCGACCTCTTATCTGACGACGAGTACCGCCAACTCAGATACGGCCACCAGGAGACCTACACCGTGCCGCTGGGCGAGGAGGCGCTGGTAGCCGACGGCGAGTACGTGGAGGTGGGCCAGCCGCTGGCGCGGGGCGTCAAGTCGCGCCTGTCGGGTCTGGCGCAGTACCGCTTCCCGCGCAAGATCGTTTTTGACTACCAAGAGTCGCGTGAAGCGACCCTGACCGTTCCGACCAAGGCCTGGATCGAGGAAGAGAGCTATCAGGGCGGTCAGCCGCTGGCTTCGTTGGGCGACGCGTGGGTGGTTCGCGCTAGCGCCAGCGGCATCGTCGAACTGCTGCCAATCGGCGACGACGGAGCGCTAGTTAACCTGCGCGACGCTGATGACGACACCGTGCTGGCCAGCCTCTTAATCCCGGCCGGGATGACCCTGCTGGTCGGCGACGGCGAGTTGGTGGAGCTTGACGCCGAACTGGCCCAAGCCGACCAGGGGACTACGCTCATGCTGCCGCGCCAGGCGACCGCTAGATACCTAAAAGGCCGCAAGCGTGGGCCAGAAACCGAGCTGAGCTTACAGGTGAGCTGGGCGCGCCGGACCGAGCACCGCATCAACCCCACCATGCACGTGCTAGTCGGCGACGGTGCCCGGGTGGCCGAGGGTGACAAGGTGGTCGGGGCCATCGACGCAGCCCAGGAGCTGTTTGCCGAAGCCGACGGCACGGTACACCTGGCCGAACCCGCCAGCATCATCGTGTCGCGCGCCAAGATCTACCCCTATCTTGATGAGCCGATCGTGGTCAACGGCGACCGGGTGGTCCCTGGTGATGAGTTGGCCGATGGGGGCCGGGTCAAGGCCGACATTCACGGGCGCGTGGAGATCGATCTGGTGCGGCGCCAGGTGCGCGTCATCGAGGCCTATGACTTTGAGGCCAAGATGGGCGCCCAGGCGGTGCGTGAGCTACTGGCCGGTATCGACTTAAAGCGGCTCGAAGCCGAACTGGTTGAGGAGATGAACTCACCTAGCCGTCACAAGCGAGCCAAAGCGCGCAAGCGCCTGGAGGTGGTCCGCAACTTCCTCCAGTCGGGCAACAACCCGGCCTGGATGGTGCTCGATGTGGTGCCGGTGATGCCCCCGGCGCTGCGGCCGATGGTGCAGGTCGAAGGTGGGCGCTTTGCGACTTCGGACTTAAACGACCTCTACCGGCGCCTGATTAATCGCAACAACCGCCTCAAGAAACTAATGGCCCAAGGTGCGCCCGAGATGATCGTGCGCAACGAGAAGCGGATGCTGCAAGAAGCGGTCGATGCGCTGATCGACAACGGTCGCCGCGGGGCTGCGGTGGTGCATCCGGGCTCGGATCGCCCGCTCCGTTCGCTCACCGACCTGTTGGGGGGCAAGCAGGGGAGATTTAGACAGAACCTGTTGGGTAAGCGTGTCGACTACTCAGGCCGCAGCGTGATCGTGGTCGGGCCGCAGCTTAAGCTGCATCAGTGCGGTGTGCCTAAGCGCATGGCGTTAGAGCTGTTCAAGCCCTTCCTGTTCAAGGCCTTAGAGGAGCGCGGCATCGTCAGCAATATCAAGAGCGCCCGCAAGCTGCTCGAGCGCTACCGCGACACCCGTGACGAAATCTGGGACGCGCTGGAAGAGGTTATTCAGGACCGCGTGGTGCTGCTCAACCGCGCCCCCACCCTGCACCGCTTAGGCATTCAAGCCTTTGAGCCGGTACTGGTCGAAGGGCAGGCCATTCAGCTCCACCCGCTAGTCTGCGAGGCCTTTAACGCCGATTTCGATGGCGACCAGATGGCCATTCACGTGCCGCTGTCGGTCTACGCCCAGAGCGAAGCCCGGTTACAGATGCTCTCGGCCCACAACCTGCTCAGCCCGGCGCACGGCAATCCTAACGTCCAGGCCAGCCGTGACATCATCCTGGGGCTGTTTGTGCTGACTCAGGTCTACACCGGGCGCCAGGGGGCGGGTAACCGCTACGATAGCCGCGAGGCGGCCCTAACGGCCTATGCGCGGGGTGAGCTGGAGCTTAACTCCCTGATTACCGTGGCCGACCAGGAGACCAGCATCGGCCGCTTGAAGTACCGCTTTGCTAACATTGACGAGGCGCTGTTGGCGGTGGAAAAAGGCGATATCGACATGCAGGACGTAGTTACGGTCAAGATCGATGGGCAGCTGATTGAGACCAGCCCAGGCCGAATGTTCTTTGCTCGCTTTGTCAAAGAGACACTGGCTGAAGATGGTGGCGTGATACCTCCGGCGATGATCCGCTATGACACCGCGTATGAGAAAAACGCTCTGCGCGACCTGGTCCTGGACGCTTTCAAGATGCTCGGTGTGGAGCGGACCGCTAGACTACTCGATGCGCTTAAGGATTACGGCTTCCAGCTCTCGACCACCAGCGGTATCACCATCGGTATCGACGATGTCGCTATCCCACCCAAGAAGCAGGAGCTGATCAAAGAGGCGGAAGAGAAGCTCGGCAAGATTACGGCGGCCTTTGAACGGGGCTTCGTCACCGATAACGAGCGTTTCCAGCAGGTGGTGCGGCTGTGGAACGACACCACCGAGCAGGTCAAGCAGGCGGTGTTCGAAAACTTTAAAGAGAACATGCCCTTTAACCCGCTCTACATCATGGCTCAGTCGGGGGCGCGGGGCAATCCGCAGCAGATCCGTCAGCTAGCCGGGATGCGCGGGCTGATGGCCAAGCCCTCGGGTGAGACCATCGAGCTGCCGATTCGCGCCAACTTCCGCGAAGGGCTTGATGTACTGGAGTACTTCATCTCCACCCACGGCGCCCGCAAGGGCGGGGCCGATACCGCGCTCCGCACCGCCGACTCGGGCTATCTGACCCGCAAACTGGTCGATGTGGCCCACGAGATTGTGGTCCGCGAGGATGACTGCGGTACGGCGGACTCTTTTGAAGTCCCCTTCGCCGAACAAGATGGCCGCCTGCGCCCCCGCTCGGCTATCGACATGAGCCTCTATGGGCGTTACCTGGCCAGCGACTTTGTCATTGGCGACTACACCCTGGAGGCCGGCAGGATCTTAATGCCCGAGCATATCGCTGAGATCCATAAGCGCCTTAGGGATCACCTCGAGGTTAAGCAGATCGCGGTGCGTAGCCCGGTCAGCTGTCAGACCCGCAGCGGTGTCTGCCAGCGGTGTTACGGCCTCGATTTGTCGCTGATGCGCCCAGTCTCGCTGGGCGAAGCGGTCGGTGTGATCGCTGCCGAATCCATTGGCGAGCCAGGCACTCAGCTCACCATGCGCACCTTCCACACCGGTGGGGTAGCCGGCGGCAGCGACATCACTCAGGGTCTGCCCCGGGTGATCGAACTAGTCGAGGCGCGCAAGCCCAAGATCAAGGCGCTAATCGCCGAACTAGACGGTGTCGTTACCATCGAAGAGGATGAGGAACGCTACCGCCTAAGCGTCACTAGCGATGGGGGAGAGTTCAGCAAGACCTACCGGATCGATAAGACCGTGCGCTTGCTGGTGCGCGAGGGCGACCGGGTGGAGGCTGGTGATCAGCTTACCCGTGGGGCTATTAACCCGCACGACCTGCTCGAGTCCAAGGGCCCGGCTGACGTGCAGCGCTACCTGGTCGATGAGATTCAGCGCGTCTATCGTGGGCAGGGGGTAAGCGTCCACGACAAGCATATTGAGATCATTGTGCGACAGATGCTGAAGTACGTGGAAATCATTGAGTCCGGCAGCTCGACCTTTTTGGAAGGTCAGGTTATCGAAAAGTTCGATGTCGAAGAGGTCAATAATCGGCTCCGCGACGAGGGCAAGACGCCTGCCTCCTGGAAGCCGGTCCTGCTCGGCATTACCAAGGCCAGCCTGAGCACCAAGTCGTGGCTCTCGGCGGCTAGCTTCCAGCACACCACCCACGTGCTTACGGAGGCAGCGATCTCGGGCAAGGCTGACGAATTGGTGGGCCTCAAGGAGAACGTAATTCTGGGCCGCCTGATCCCAGCCGGCACCGGGCTAGACAGCATTAGGGACACCCGGGTCGCCGACGAGCGGATGCTAGCGCGCAAAGCTGTCCCGGCTCGAGAAGTGGCTGCGGCGTCCCGCTTGGCTAGTGGGGAGAAGCGCCCGGAGGCATAGGTGTTAAGGTTGTAGGGTGTGGGTGGTAGGGGTTTTGCTACTTGCCACTACCCACACCCCACCTCCCTTTTGGCTGCTAAGCTTGTGTGGTGGTAGTAGGGATCGACCCCGGTCGCAACGTCGGTGTGGCTTTTGTGCAACCAGACGGCAGGCTCGAGCAGGCCCTGATTATCACCTTAGACCAACTGGCAACGCTAAACATCCCGCTTGGCGCTACTCTGGTAGTCGGCGGCGGCACCGGCAGTGAGTCGGTGCAGGCGGTGCTGCGCCAGCGCCGCCTGGCCTTTGTGGTACTAGACGAGCACGGCACCAGCCTCGAAGCTAGCACTCTCTACTTTCGCGACCACCCTCCCAGAGGGCTTAAGCGGCTCATCCCCAAGGGGCTGTGGTGGCCGCCCCGCCCACTTGACGACTACGCCGCTTATGCCATTGCGCTGCGCTACCTGGCCCCTAACGCCGGTACGAGCTGCGGCTGAAACGCTTCTGGAACTTCTCGACCCGCCCTTCGGTGTCGATGAAGCGCTGTTGACCGGTGTAAAAGGGGTGACAAGCCGAGCAGACATCGACGCGGACCTCGGCTTTGGTGCTTAGCGTGTTAATCACATTGCCGCAACCGCACAGGATCCTGGCAGCGACGGCGTTGGGGTGAATACCGGCTTTCATGACATCTCCTAACGCGCACACGGGCTTGGTCGTGCGCGGCAAGAGGCCATAATAGCAAATATCCCCACCGCACGGAAGGGCTTTACAGCCAACCCCCGGCTCGATTAGACTACGGCTAGTGAAAGCCATCGCATCCCTCCGAGCTAGCTAACCGCGATACACCCTGGGTGTATCGCACGGCCAATGACCCGCCCCCGGCGCGGTCGTTTTTGTTTTGTCGTTCTCGCTTAAAGGCATTCTCGCTTCGCTCGGATCCGCTCGGAAGGTGTGATGCGATAAAGGATGTGCTATGGAACAGGTGCTGCTCCTCACCCCCGGCCCCACACCGCTCCACCCGCGTGCGGTAGCCGCCTTGCAGTGGCCGATGCGCGGCCACATGGACCCCGAGGTGTTTGCCTATAACGACCGGATCGTGGCCGATCTGCACACGCTTTATCAGACCGGCGGTGGGGGCCTGACCTGCCTGCTATCGGGGACCGGCTCGCTGGGGATGGAGGCGGGGCTAGCCAACCTGCTCGAGCCCAGCGACTCGGTGCTCATTATCAGCAACGGGGTGTTCGGTGAGCGGATGGCTGAGATGGCCCAGCGCCTAGGGGCTCGAGTGAGTGTGGTGCGCGCCCCGTTTGGCGCAGGCATAGACCTTGCCGAGGTGCGCTCGGCAGCCAAGCGCGTCCGGCCCAAACTGATCGCCGCAGTCCACGGCGAGACCAGCACCGGCGTCCTTAACCCGATCCCGGAGATCGGTGAGATCGCCCGCGAAGTGGGGGCGCTCTACTCGGTCGATGCCGTGACCACGGTGGGGATGCTGGAGTTCAAGATGCAGGCCTGGGGGATCGACTACGCCTACACCGGCTCGCAGAAGTGCCTCTCGGCGCCGCCCGGCCTGGCGCCGGTGGCCTATAGTGCGCGGGCGCTTACAGCTATCAGCACCCGCAAGACCCCGGTGGTTACCTGGTACAGCGACGCCCTGGGGATGCTCGGCTACTGGGAGCCTGGCCAGCAGGGCCGAAAATACCATCACACCGTGCCGGTCCAGCTCCACTGGGCTACCGGTGAGGCGATCCGGGCCGCGCTGGAGGAGGGGATCCCAGCCCGCAGCGAGCGCGTGCGGACGGTGGCGGCGGCGGCCTTGGCGGCATTATGCACCGTCGGCTTTGAACCGTTTGTCCCTGAAGCTATCCGCCTGCCAACCGTGCTGGCGGTGCGACTACCGCCGGGACTCGATGACGCGCACGTGCGCTACCGGCTCCGCCACGACTATTTCATCAGCATTACCGGTGGCCTAGGCGAGACAGCGGGGAAGATCTGGCGGCTAGGACTGATGGGTGAGACCGCTAGGCCGGAGCACTACCGGGCGTTGCTGGTAGCTCTCGGCGAGATCCTGGGTGAGCCGCGCCTGCCGGTGGTGTTTGACCAGGCGCTGCCTACGGCGGCGTTGGCGGCATAAAGATTGCCAAAAGCGCCGGACTTGGCTAGAATGAAGGCGCTGCGCCCGTAGCTCAGGTGGATAGAGCAGGGGACTCCTAAGCCCAAGGTCGCGTGTTCGAGTCACGCCGGGCGCGCCACAATAGGAACGTAAAAAGCAACCCCGGACAGGTGTCGGGGTTGCCCCTTTTGTGAGCTTTGGCAGCCATCAGTTCGGCGGTGTACGGTTGCGCCCGATCCGGCTAAGTGGCCTAGCTGCCTGGTCAACCTGCCTGGGGCACCGTCTCGAACATCAGCCGCCGTGCGTCCACCGTCGGCGCACGTTTGGAGAGATAGAGCATCTCGATCCCGACTACCCGCTCTTGGTCGTCGTAATCCACGATGATGCCCGGCGAGACCTCCTCCGAACGGCTGGCTGGCGCTTCGCTCAGCGTGAGGTAGAGCGCATCGGCTTGCTGGTCTACTTTCAGTTTCATGGCATGGTCCTCCTGCGATCAAAGAACACCGTCACGACCAGGGGCGGTCTTTTCTTACCGTTGATGATCACCCGTAACACACGGTTGCCGAACTCGGGAATGCGGGCAAGGCGATGTTCCAACTCAGGGTCCAGCGGATCGGCTTCAGCGACCTCCGGCCTGGTCAATGCCTGCTCCATCCAGGCCACTTCAATCTGGCGCTTTCTTAACGCCTCCCGCGCATGTTCCGTCAACAGGTAGTTCACCTGGTTATCACTCCAACCTCAGCATATAGCATGAGCCATACCTTTCCATCTCCCAACGCCCCAACGCCTGGCTGCTCTCCCACCCGCACAACCACCGGCGCGACCGCGGTCAGGGCTAACTCTTCTACCCCTCCAGGCAACGGTAGCCACACGCTCAGGATTGACAGTCTCGTGACACTTTTGGCTCGAGCCGCTCGGTAAGGTGTCCTTATGCAAGGCCCTACCGGCATCGTGATGATGAACTTGGGCGGTCCCAAGACCTTAGATGACGTCGGCCCATTTTTGCTCAAGCTCTTTGCAGATCGCGAGATTATCCCACTCCCCTGGCAGTCCTGGCTGGGACCGTTTATCGCCAAGCGCCGCACGCCTAAAGTGCGCCAGCTCTATGAACAGATCGGCGGCGGCTCGCCCATTCTCCACTGGACCGAGGAGCAGGGGCGGGGGATGTGCGAACGGCTCGATGAGCTGTCGCCACAGACCGCGCCGCACCGATTCTATGTGGCCTTTCGCTATATCGAACCGGCCAGCGAAGACGCCCTCAAGCAGATGCAGGCTGATGGGGTTAAGCGCGCCATCGCCTTTACCCAGTACCCGCAGTTCTCCTGCGCCACTACCGGCTCGTCATTAAACGAGCTGTGGCGGGCGGCCGGCAGGCTCGGCTTAGCTACCGCTTTCCGCTGGAGCGTGATCGACCGCTGGCCGGTGCATCCGCGCTTCATTGAGGCCATGACCAAGACGGTTTACGATGGCCTGGCGCTGTTCGATGCCCGCGACCGTGACGACGTGCTGCTACTCTTTAGCGCTCACTCGCTGCCAGCTTCGGTGATCAACCGCGGCGACGCCTACCCTCAGGAGATCAGCGCGTCGGTACACGAGGTGATGAAGCGCCTGAGTTTCTCACACCAGTACCTCCTTAGCTACCAGTCCGAAGTCGGTCCGGTGCCGTGGCAAGGCCCCTCGACCGAAACGGTGATCAGGGAGCTAGGCAAAAAGGGGCGCAAGAATGTGCTGGTAGTCGGCATCGCCTTTACCAGCGACCATATCGAGACGCTGTCGGAGATCGACCGGGAATACGGCGAGCTGGCGCACCAGGCCGGTATTACCAACTTCAAGCGCGCTCCAGCCTTAAACGGCGAGCCGCTCTTTCAGCAGGCTCTGGCTGAGATCGTCTATGAGCACTTGCAGTCCGGCGAGGCCGGTAGCAAACAGTACAGCCTGCGCTGCCCCGGCTGCGCCAACCCGCAGTGCCGCAACATCTTGAGTCCGATCACCCCCTATCAGCGCCCCCTGTTGGGAGGGTAAGAGGACGAGGCGGTGAAGTTCAACTACTTCCCCCAGCGTGAGATACCGCGTCACGCGAGGCGCCGGTACAGCTCCTCGTTCTTCCGCAGTACTCGAGCGGCGGCTGCCTGGAAATCCTTGTCTCGGGTTGCGAGGAGATCCGAAAGTGCTGCGCGAGCGAGGTCCTCCGGTGCAATGCCGAGAAGTTCCGCCTGATGGCGCAGCCGTTCAGCCTGGGTAGGTGAAAGGTCGATGGTGAGCCTCATGCATGTACTGTACCGCGTGGGTACGCCGTCTTACAAGCCGTTTGGCTACTCACTTTTCGGAATAAAGAGCAAAGGATAGCGGGGATGGCTACCCTGCTCACCGGCGCGAGAAGGTACAAAAGCACAGCCGCGAGCTGGCTCATTTGAACTAGTAGCCGAGCTATTGGGCGAGCTAGATCGGAGAATTCGCGAGCCTTTGGCGGTGTAGGGAGCGCGCACATATCACACATCTTCATAATCATATGCGCCTTTCAAAAGCGGCCTCCCGGTTTGGATAAAGCTAGGCGCGCAGCCGCTCAGCTTGGCGCAAACCCTCATTAGAGATCGAGAAAAACAGATCGGGCGACAGCTCCTCTAGCAGCCCCTGCTGAGCTAGCTGGCGTATAATGGTGCGCGTGGTGTGGTCGGAAAAGCCCAGGTTACGACCGATCTCAAAGGCATTAAATCCGCGCCAGCGTCCGGCGCGGCTGAGCTGGTAGACGGTGCTGAGAAACGCTTGGCTTGGCCCGGTCATACCGATCACCAACCATTCCTTACTCATGATAGACCATTATCTTGTGTGGTTGATGAAACCTCATGCGCCAAATTGCAACGGCTGTGCTCTAAGGCTGCCGGACAAAAGCCCGCTGGCGGCTCGAGCAACCCGTGCTCTGTAAGGTTATGGCGGGTAAACTGGGCTGATGAAAGGATTGCGATGAACCCGCTACAGTCACGAGCCTTCCTAATCCCCTTCGACCAGATCAAACCCGAACATGTCGAGCCCGCCGTCCGCGCTACGCTGGCTGGTGCCGAAGCTGAACTGCAAGCGCTGATCGACCTGCCTGGCGAGCGCAGCTACGCCAATACGGTACAACCGCTTGATGACTTGCTCGAGCGCTTAAACCGCGTGGTGAAAATTGCGCACCACCTCACCGCGGTAATAAGCAGCCCCGAGCTGAGAGTCGCCTATAACGCGGTGCTGCCGGAGTTTTCCGCGTTTTTTGCCAGGCTCCCGCTCAATGCGGGTTTGTGGCAAGCCCTCCAGCGCTACGCCGCTACCGCGGAGGCCCAGCAGCTTACCGGTGTGCGCTGGCGGCATCTGGATAAAACCCTGCGCGAATTCCGGCGGGCCGGAGCAGACCTCCCTGCCGCCCAAAAGGCCCGGGTCGAGGAGCTGCGGATATGGCTGGCCAAACTTCAAACCAAGTTCAGTGAGAATGTCTTAGACGCTACTAATGCCTTTGAGCTGGTGATTACTGAGGAAGCCGAGTTAGCCGGTCTCCCTGAGTCGGCGCGGGCTCAGGCCCAGGCCAGTGCTGAGAGCAAAGGGCTCACTGGCTGGCGCTTTACCTTGCAGCAACCATCGCTGCTGCCGTTTCTGCAATACGCTGAAGCGCGCGAGCTGCGCCGACAGCTTTACACCGCCCATGTCAACCGCGCCAGCGCTGGTGAGTATGACAACCGTCCGTTGCTAGCCGAGATCCTCAGCCTGCGCCGTGAGCTAGCCGGGCTGCTCGGCTATCGGGACTATGCCGACTACGCGCTGGAAGAGGGTATGGTCAAGAGTGGCAGCGCCGCCCTGGCCTTCGTGCGCGACTTAACCGAGCGCACGGTGCCTTACTTTCGCCAGGAGATTGCCGAACTTACCGCTTTGGCCGATACTCTCGGGCTTAAGCCGATGGCGCCCTGGGACCTGCTCTACGTAATCGAAAAGCTGCGCAAGGCCAAGTACGACCTCGACGAGGAGGAGCTGCGCCCTTACTTCCCGCTACCGCAGGTCTTAGCAGGGCTTTTCGAGATCACTCGGCGGCTCTTTGGTATCAAGGTCACCGAGCGGCCCATTACCCAGGTCTGGCACCCCGAGGTTAAGTTCTACGACATCGTTGACGAAGCTGGCACCCACTTAGGCTCATTCTATGCCGACTGGTTTCCGCGCGAGTCCAAGCGGGCCGGAGCCTGGATGAATGCGTTCATTACCGGCGGCCCGAGTTTGGCAGGCTTTGCGCCACACCTGGGGCTGATGGTCGGCAACTTTACGCCGCCCCGGCGGGAGGCTGATGGCCGTGAGATTCCGGCGCTGTTAACCCACCGCGAGGTGGAGACTACCTTCCACGAGTTCGGTCATCTGTTGCACCACTGCCTGTCGCAGGTTGAGGTGCCGGCCCGCGCAGGGACCAACGTGCCCCGTGACTGGGTTGAGCTGCCCAGTCAGATCATGGAGAACTGGTGCTGGGAGCGCGCAGCGCTCGACCTCTTCGCCCGCCACTACCAGACGGGCGAGCCGATCCCCGAGGCGCTGTTTAGTAAACTGCAGCGGGCCCGCCGCTATGCCGGCGCCTACCAGCAGATGCGCCAGCTCAGCTTTGGCACGGTCGATCTGGCGTTGCATATCCTTTACGATCCAGCAGTGGACGGCGACGTGGTCAGCTACGCGCAGCGGCTGATGGAGCCCTTCAACGTTCGCCCTGAGTTTGCTCACAACCACTTCCTTACCGCCTTTACCCACGTCTTTGCGGGGGGCTATGCGGCTAGCTACTACAGTTACAAGTGGTCGGAGGTGCTCGATGCCGACGCCTTTACGCGCTTCCAACGCGAAGGGCTGCTGAGTCGCCAGACGGGCCAGGCCTATCTGGAGAGTATCCTGTCCCGGGGAGACAGCGCCGACCCGGCAACTCTCTACCGCGAGTTTATGGGCCGTGACCCGGAGCTAGGCCCACTCTTGGCGCGTACCTTCGGAGCTGACGATCCCAAGCGAGTGAGCACCAGTTAGGGAGGTAGTGATGGTTCAGACGACCAGCCACACCGCGGCGCTGCTAAAGCGCCAGCAGCAGGTCTTACTGCCTGCGCAAAACAGGATGCTTTATTACGGCGACCAGCCGCTAGCCGTAGCCAAAGCTAAGGACCAGTATCTGTGGGATGTTGAGGGGAACCGTTACCTTGACTTTTTCGGCGGCATCCTTACTGTCAGCATCGGTCACTGCAACGACGAGGTAGTCGAGGCTACCGTCAAACAGCTCCAGACGGTAGGCCATACCAGCACTCTCTACTTGAACGAGGTCACCATCAAGGTAGCCGAAAAGATCGCCGCGATTACCCCAGGGCGCCTGCAGTACTCGTTCTTTACCAACTCCGGTACCGAGGCCGACGAGCTGGCGGTGCTGGCTGCCCGCATCTATACCGGCAATACCGACATCATTGCGCTGCGGCACGCTTACAGCGGGCGCAGCCTGAGCATGATGAGCATGACCGCACACGCCCCCTGGCGCCTCGGCAACGTCTTTGACGGGGCCATTAAGCACGTGCGCAGCCCTTACTACTACCGCGCTCCGGTGGCTATGAGCGAAGCAGACTTTTTGGAGCTGTGCGTGCGCGACCTCGAGGAACTGATCACCACCTGTACCAACGGGCGGATCGCCGCCTTCATGGCCGAGCCGATCCAGGGAGTAGGCGGCTTCGTGGTCGCCCCCCAGGACTACTTCAAGCGCATTCTGCCGCTCGTGAAACAGGCGGGCGGGCTGCTGATCATCGATGAGGTGCAGACCGGCTGGGGGCGCACCGGCCGGTACTGGTGCGGCATCGAGCACTGGGGGGTCGAGCCCGATATCATCACCTTTGCCAAGGGGATCGCCAACGGCATGCCAGTCGGCTGCACGGTGATGACGCCGGAGGTGGCCGAAGCGGTCAAGGGCTTAACGCTGTCAACCTTCGGTGGTAACCCGGTGGCCATGGCCAGCGCTTACGCCACTATTAGCTATATCGAGAAGCGCCGCCTGTGGGAGAACGCCGAGGTGCAAGGGGCCCGGCTGCGCGAGCGACTGTTAGCGATGCAGGCCAGCCATCAGTTTATCGGCGACGTGCGCGGCCTGGGCTTAATGCAGGGGCTCGAGCTGGTGGTGCCGGGCGGCAAGACGCCCGATGCAACGCGCGCCATGGCGCTCTTGGCCGCGGCCCGCCGGCGCGGGCTCTTGATCGGTAGGGGCGGGCTCTACGGCAACGTTATCCGCATCGCCCCCCACCTGAATGTCAGCAGTGCCGATATCGAGGCCGGGTGCGAGCTGCTCATGCTTGCCCTGGCGGATGTCGCTGGCTGAGCATGGCTCGAGCCTCACCGGTCGTGGCGGCGATTACTAGAACTCATCTCAAAAATGGCTCTAGTTGTTCTTGTGGATCGAAGCTTACTCGCTCCGCTCGCCAAACCCTTTTTGGGGCTCGGTCCCAAAGGGGTTAAGGCTATTGCGTCGTGGGGCGTATGCCCTGCACAAATTCACGTGCAAAGTGTGCTACCATGATCGCTATGGCTGCCCAAATGGATACGCAAAACGTCACTCTGCGACTGCCCAAGGCATTGCTGCGGAAGGCCAAACTGGTGGCCACCGAGCGGGGCACCACCCTGACAGGGCTGG
>JAGXSJ010000051.1 GCA_018333895.1 Truepera sp. | reverse complement strand
CCCCCCAGCGTGCGCCGCGTGGCGCTGGCCGACAGCCTGCTGGCCGGCGTCAGCGGCTTGGGCTCGAGCGCGCCGGTGGGCTTTTTGTGGCCGTTGCCCACCGCCGTGGCGTGCCAGCCTAGGCGGCCCACGGTGCTGCTCGATCGCCTGCAAGACCCGGGCAACGTCGGCTCGATCCTGCGCAGCGCCGCCGCCTTCGGTTTCGAGCAGGTGCTGGCGCTCAAGGGCACGGCGGCGCTGTGGGCGCCCAAGGTGCTGCGCGCCGGCATGGGGGCGCATTTTGGCCTGCGCCTGGTCGAAGGCTTGCACCCAGACGATCTGGCGGCGCTCGAGCTGCCGCTGCTGGCCACCAGCTCGCACCAAGGCCAGTGGCTGCACCAGGCCGCGCTGCCTTGGCCCTGCGCTTGGCTGTTCGGCCACGAAGGGCAGGGCGTAAGCCCAGCGCTGCTGGCCGCTGCCAGCCACACCCTGCGCATCGCCCAGCCCGGCGGCGAGGAATCGCTCAACGTCGCCGCCGCCGCCGCCATTTGTTTGCACGCCAGCGCGGTGCAGCGGCCGGGTTGAACAAGGCCCGGTGATTGCCCCGGTGGCGGCGGGCTAGACGATGGCTTAAAGTGTTGACGCTCTGACCCCGCTTGATTGCGATGCCCCCAAAGCAAAAAAAGGTCTCAGGGGGCATTTTTCATGGTCAAGGGTGTTATGTCTCTGATGGGCCAGATAGCCTTCTAGCAGAGCACCGGCACTTAGTTTGGGGGCGTCGACGGTGAAGCGGCAAAGTCATCAATCGCGCGTGACTTACCTTTCCAAGAGGGATAGTAGTCATCAAACGAGCAAAAGCTCGGCGGCTGCGTCATCAAATGAACACGATACACCCTGCTTGCCGAGAGCCAGCAGGGGAACGCTCAAGGCCACTTATGCCAACATAATGACGCTAGTGGCTTAATTGTGTTATGATGATGACATGAGTGTTCCGAACCTTGTCCTGCCACGTATGTCTGCTGACATTCTTCCAGAGGTTGTCTTCACGCCTCCAAACGACAACGCGGCAGCGCAGCGGATTTCCCGCATGCGTCAACAGGGGCTGCTTCGGCAACTCTACAGAGGGGTTTACAGTTCCAACCTGAACGCAGAAGACGCGGACGTCGTCAGACGCAACTGGTCCCGCATCTTGGACTACCTAGCGCCAGGCTCCGTGCTGTCCCATCGTAGCGCCTTCGATACGAAGCCAAAAGATGGGGTCCTATACATCAGCCGCGCCGAAGGGCGTCGTGACCTTGAGCTACCTGGTCTGACATTCAAGGGACTCGTCAAACAGTCGCGGGGGCCTTTGCTCAACGTCGAGCGCCCCGGAGCGGCTGACGTGCCCTATCAAGGGTTTTACGTTGCCAGTCAGCCGCGTGCCTACCTCGAGAACCTAACCACCGATAAACGGATAACGCCACGCCAGCTTTCTCGCACAGAAATCGAGGAACGCCTCGAAAAGCTCATCACGCTTCGAGGTGCTCGTGCCGCCAACGCATTGCGCGATGACGCACGTGAGGTAGCTGAACGGCTCAACCTGCAGGCCGAGTTCCGGACGCTGGACAGTCTCATTGGCGCAATGCTTGGCACGCACCCTGCGAGGGTGCTCGGAAGTCGCTTGGCGCTGGCGCGTGCGCACGGTCTCCCGTACGACCCTCAACGGGTCGAACTCTTTGAATCGGTTGCGGCGCAAATCCGGAACCAAGACTTCGCGGAGGTTTCCGAGCCCGCCAGACACGGTACTGCCCGTGAGGTATTTGCCTTCGTCGAGTCGTACTTTTCGAATTACATCGAAGGGACCACCTTCACGGTGGAGGAAGCGCAGGACATCGTCTTCCACGGTCGAATCATTCCAAATCGCTCGGAAGACTCCCACGATATCAAAGGCACATTCGACGCGGCCTTGCGAGACCCGATGTATAGCCAGCCTCCGACCACCGCTGACGAATTTCTCGCGTGGTTGCAGCGAGCCAATGCTATGGTCATGCAGGCTCGCCGCGAAAAGCACCCTGGTGAGTGGAAGACCGACGCCAATCAAGCGGGGAGCACGCTGTTTGTCCCGCCTGAGCTCGTTCCTGAGACGCTGCGTAAGGCCTGGTCGATGATGTCCCTGCTCACGCACCCCATGCAGCGAGCCCTGTTCTCGATGTTCGTGGTTAGCGAGACTCATCCCTTCACTGACGGCAACGGTCGGACCTCGCGGCTTCTCATGAACGCCTTCCTGTCACAGCACCAGCAATGCCGAATCATCATTCCGACGGTCTTTCGGGAGGACTACTTGTTGTCCCTCAAGGCCCTGAGCCATCAAAGCGACGCCACCGCGTATATGCGTGCGATGCGCATCGGGCAAGCGTGGGCCAGCGAACTCGCCTATGACGTCGATGTGCCCGAGATGAGCCGACAACTCGACAATTGCAATTCCAAGATGGAGGACACCCGAGTCTTTCGCCTGCTGTCGCCCAAGACCGGGCTGCCTATGCGCGCAGACAGGGGGCCTGCTTAGGTCCTGGACGCCTTTCTGGACTTTGTGCAGGACAGGCCTGTGTTCTTCCGCAACGCGCCGTCCGACCAAGGCTGTATCAAGAAAACAGCTGCCGAGCACAGGAAGAAGTTCGGCAACCCGGTCCACAACACCCTGCCGATAGCCAGGAAAGCTTGGCCCTCGCTGGGCGGCTACAAGCTAGGCGGCCTGGCTGAGCACGTCGGGGCCCCAGTACCGGCCCACAGAGCGCTCGCCCTACGAAGGCGACCCTGGCCGTTCTGTTTGCGGCAAGAACGAAGCTGCGGCAGTAGCCGAGCTGTGTAGAGGCACTGGAAAAATTTCCGGCAGGAAAGAGCCCTATGAAACTCGAAGTCTCATAAGGCTAATCAGCTGCCTACGGGTTAGGCATCAACACTTTTACCCAACGCCTAGGGCGGTGGGCTGGCGGGCTATAATTCCAAGGTTTACCCTAACCCTGCGCACCCCGGTGGCCCCAATGACTCAAAGGCCGCTGCAGCCCCAATCAAAATCGCCTGAGTGCGTGCTGGCGTGGGGCCTTAAGGGTGCGGCCAGAATCCAAGTACCTGGAGAATCCCCCGTGTTTCCCGTCCCCGCCCCCGCCCTGCTCGCGCTTGCCGACGGCACGGTCTTTCGCGGCACCGCCATCGGTGCCACCGGCCAGACCGTCGGCGAAGTGG
>JAGXSJ010000050.1 GCA_018333895.1 Truepera sp. | reverse complement strand
AGCTACAGCGGTTTTCACAAATACTGAGTCGCCTTAGCGCAGGTATCATCTCTGCAAAGGCGCCCTGGAGAACGATTCGCAGTCCTGCGAGCACCCGCAGGATCAAACCAGATGATACCTGCTATAGGTATAACTACTCCCGATCGAGATCGTGGTGCTGCCTCGGCGGCTATACTGTCTTATGGCTATGAGCGTGGAGCAGGTCGAGTCACGGCTGAGCGCGGTGCGCTGCGCAGTGTGCAAGAGGAGTCAGTTCATGATCGACCGCCGTAGCATGCAGCCTGACGGCGAGTGGCGAGGGGTCTGTCAAGACTGTCGCTACACCTTTGCGGTCCATACCGATATGGCCTTCTATCAGCGAACCCAGCCGGACCTGACCTACTGGCTACAGCAGATCGCTTGCCCGGCGTGCCGGCACCGTGGGGTTAGGCTGGACTTTCGGGTCGCCATGTCGGTGCGGGAAAGCTGTTATTTCGTGACCTGTCCGGCGTGTCAGCAGCAGTTCACCGAGCACTCTGCCTTGGAGACTTTCGAGTGATACCGCAGCCAGCTTAAGTATTGGAGCCGAACCGGTACATGATGACCTGCCGATCCGAAAACGCCTTCACTGGCCTGCCAGGGCCCTCCTCGGGCAGGGGCGACCGGCCGGTCGCCCCCCTACTCATAGCGCAGCGCCTCGATCGGGCTTAAGTTAGCGGCGCGGTTAGCCGGCCACACCCCGAAGAGTACCCCGGTAGCGATGCTGACAAAGAGCGCCAAAAGGATCGTTAGCGGGTTGATGATGACGGTGTCGATGAACGGCACTAAGGCCACGATCAGATAGAGGCTCCCAATCGAAAGCGCTAGGCCGATCACCCCGCCGATCACGGTAAGGGTTACCGCCTCGATCAAAAACTGCTGCAAAATAGTCCCTTTTTTGGCGCCCAGCGCTTTGCGTAGGCCGATTTCGCGGGTGCGCTCGGTGACCGAGACCAGCATGATGTTAAGGATGCCGATGCCGCCCACTAGCAGGCTGATCGAGCCGATGCCGCCCAAGACCGCCTGCAAGATCAGGGTGATGGTGTTAAAGAGCCCCAGCGCACCTTCGATGGTCTGGAGATTATACGTATCGCTGCCGCGCCGCCGATCCAGGATGGCGCGCACCTGTTGCTCGATGTCGCTGATGTTTACATCGAAGCGCACGGTGATGGGGATGACGTTGTACTCGTTGCGCCGGATATTGGGGAAGTTGCTATAGAGCGTCTCCAGTGGGATATCGCCGCTAACATCGTTAGCAAACGCCCCCAAAGCCCCGCCGATGCGCTCCCTGACCCCGATAACGGTGTAGAAGGTCCGGGACTGACCGACCTGGACAACGATCTCCTGCCCGACCGGATTGTCGAGGTCAGGGAAGAAGGTTTCGGCGGCGTCGGCGGAGAGCACGATGACTGGCGCGGCCCGCAGATACTCGGCCTCGCTGAAGTAGCGCCCGCGGGCCAGGCGCAGGCTGCGGTCTACGTTTACCGCATTGGCGGTCTGGCCGTTAAGGGTGATGCGAGCCTCCTCGTTCCCGGCCCGCCCTAGGCCACCGGTCGAGCGGCTGCGCAAGATATCGACCGGCAGCCGCGAGAGCGCCTCGATATCGTCGCCGGTAAAGCGGGTAGCCCGAGGGTTATCGTTATTGACCACGACAAATAGCGACTGGGCGCCGAAGTCCTGGATCTGGGCGGTGATCCCAGCGGTGGCGATCTGCCCCATGCTGACAGTGGTGGTCACGGCAAAGACCCCGATCACCACGCCGAGCAGTGTCAGCGCTGAGCGCAAGCGGTTGGCAAAGAGGGCTTCTATTGCCGAGCGGATATTCTCGGTGAGCATCAGGCAACCTCGAGAACTCTAGCGCTTACGGCTTCGATCTTCTCCACTACGCCGTCGCGGATGCGGACGATCTCCTGGCAGTGATCGGCGACCTCCTGCTCGTGTGTGACCACGATAACGGTGCGGCCCTCGCGGTGCAGCTCGTCAAATAACGCCAGAATCTCCTCGCCGGTCTTGGAGTCGAGGTTGCCGGTCGGCTCGTCGGCCAGCAGAATGTCGGGGTCGGTAACGAGCGCCCTGGCGATAGCGACGCGCTGCTTCTGGCCGCCGGAGAGCTGGTTGGGACGGTGATCCATACGGTCGCCTAGCCCGACCCGCTTAAGGGCCTCCTGGGCCTGGCGCAGCCGCTTAGGTGCGGGTAGGCCGCGATACAACAACGGCAAAGCCACGTTATAAGTGGCATCAGCGCGGGGGAGCAGGTTAAAAGCCTGAAAAATAAAGCCGATACGCCGATTGCGGATTTCCGAGAGCGCATCCTCCGCGAGCTGTGAGACCTCCTGCCCGGCCAACTGGTAGCTGCCGCTGGTGGGGGTATCCAGACAGCCGAGGATCTGCAGCAGGGTCGATTTGCCCGAGCCAGAGGGCCCCATCACCGCGGTGTAGCTGCCACGGGCGATGGTGAGGTTAAGGCCCCGCAAGGCGTGGACTTCGAGCCCGCCCTCAAGGGTGTAGATCTTGCGCAGGTCGGCAGCGGCGATGACCGGTTCGTTCATGGCGTTAGCGGCGAATAGACCACGGCGGTGCCGTCCGTTAGGGCATCGAGGTTGATTACTGCGATCAGCTCGCCGGCCTCGAGCTGGCCGACGGCAGCAGCCAGGGTAGGGTTGCGATCTAGGACCGTAATCTCGACGCGCTCGGCGCTGCCACGCCCCGGCGCGCTCTCGCGCACCCGGGTGACCCAGGCTAGGCCGTCCTGTTCGGTAATGGCCTCAAGCGGGACCAGCAGCACGTCGTCTAACCGATTAACAACGACCCGCGCCGTGACGGTGAAGCCAGGTTTAACTCGCTGGGCGTCAGCGCGGTTTTGAAAATCAAGGTTGGCGATCAGCTGAGCGGCGCCGCCTTCACGCACCGCTACCGGGTTAATGCGGCTTACTGCGGCGGCTAAGCGGAGGCCGGCGTCGGCATCGGGGGTTATGGTGGCGGCCTGACCGGGGGCCAGCTCGAGCGCCCGGTTCTCGTCGAAGCGGGCCCGCACGCTGAGCTGCGAGGTATCGACCAGCCGCAGGCTCTGCTGGGGGCCTACTAAGTCGCCGACCTTGAAACCGATACTGGCTACCACCCCGCTGAAGGGCGCAATCAGCTCGGTGTCGCGCAAGGTCTCTTGCAGTGTAGCGATGCGCGTCTGGAGGCTGGTGATATTGGCCTCGCTGCTGGTCCGCCGCGCCAGCGCCAGCGGGCCAAACGATGCGGCTCGCTGACGGGCGGCCTCAAGGCTGGCTTCGGCCTGCTGCTGCTGCCTGAGCGCTTGGCTAAGCGCGTCTTGGGCGCGTTCAAGCTCGCTGCGCGAGGCCGCTCCGGCATTAAAAAGCTGCTCGGTGGTAGCGAGCTGCGTCTGCGCCTCGCGCACCGCCTGCTCAGCAGAGGTCAGGGCGTTTTGTTGGCTGCTCACAGCGTTCTGTAGCTCGAGCTGATCGACGCGCTGCTGAGCGATAAGGTTGTTTAGGTCGGCCTGGGCCGAGGCCAGGTTGGTACGGGCAGTGGTGAGGTCGCGCGTTATCGCGGCGGTATCGAGCCGTGCCAGCACCGCTCCGGCTGCTACCTGCTCCCCCTCCTGGACCAACAGCTCGGCCACCGTGCCGCTAACTGCAAAGGCCAAAGTACGCTCCTGCGCCGCCTCAATGATCCCGGTGCCGCTGATCTCACGGATGAAGACCCCGCGCTCGAGCCGTTCGACCAAGGTGCGTTGCCCGGTAGCAGCCCCCTGGCGCTGCAAGATCACTGCGGCGGTAGCAACGGCAGCAACCAGCAGTACCAGCACTATCAGCCAGCGGCCCATCTAAGGGCCTCCCAAAATGGCGCGGGTAAGTTGCAGCAGGGCGCGAAGCAGAGCGTGCCGAGCAGTTTGGTACTGAGCTTCGGCGCGGGCCGCGTCTAGCCTGGCGCGCTCAAACTCCAGCCGCGAGATGCTGCCCGCCTCATAGCGCAGCGTTTGGGCACTGAGGGTGTCGCTGGCGGTAGCGGCGCTGGCCGCAGCGCTCATAAGCCGACTTTGCGCAGCTAGTACCGCGTTATGGCTCTGCCGCGTGGTCAGCTCCAGGCTGCGCCGGGTCTCGCGCAGCCGCACCTGATTGCTGGCTAGCGCGTCGCGGGTGGCCTCGACCTCGGCTCGCGCACTAAAGGCGTTATCGACCGCTGCCAGGCGGAGCTCGGCCAGCTCGACCGCCTGACGGGTCAGGCGCCACTGGCGGTTCTCTGCGAGCCGCGCCAGCAGGCTGTCAAGCTCGGGCGTCTCCGGGGTTACCGTTATGGGTTGCAGCGTTAGCTCCTCAGACGGCAGCCCCACCAGGCTGGCCAGCTCACTATAGGCCAGCGCCCGCGCCTGCAGTGCGTCGTCGGTGTCGCGCTGGGCCGCGCCGAAGTCGTTTCGGGCGCGCTCCAAATCAAGCTGTGTGGCCGCTCCGGCGTTAAAGCGGATTTCGGTGGCTTCCAGCGCAATAGCGGCAATCGCCTCGGCCTGCTCGGCGAGCGCTAAGGTCTGCTCGGCCTCCAGAGCGGCCAGGTAGGCGTTAGTAAGGGCAGCGCGGCTGCTCGATAGAGCGCTCTCCAGGACGGCCTGGGCGTTTTCCAGGGTGTGCTCGGCCTGCGTTATAGTTAGCCTTAGCGCCAACGGATCGGCTCTGGTGCGGGCCAGGTCGCGCTCGGCTGCCGCCAAGTCGGCGCGGGCCGAGATTACACCCGCGTCTAGCTCGCCCGCTAGCGCTAGCGCCGTATCGAGACTGATGGGGGCGGCATAGGCCAGCAGCGCCATAAAGAGTATGAAAAGCATAAAGGTCAGGCGCATCAGAAGATCTCCAGAGGGTCTAGAGCCAAGGCTGCTGCCAGCGCCAGGCGGGCCAGCAGCACACCATCGCGAGCCCTAGCGGCCGCCAGTTCGGCCTCGGCTGCGCTAAGCTCAGCCTGATCGCGCTCTAGGGATGATACTAAGCCCAGCGCGTAGCGGGCCTCCGTGTCCTGGGCTACCCGGCGACTCTGGGCCAGCACCTGCTCGCTTAAGCCTAGGGCAGCCTCGGCGGCTTCAACTTCGCGCTGCCGGTTGTTGAGCTCGAGCTCGGCCCGATTGATGGCGAGAGTCAGTTGCAGCGACGCCTGCTCGACCGCTAGTGCCGCAGCCTGCAACGCCGCCGGTAGCGCTGCGTCAAGTGGGACGCGGGCGCTTATGCCGAGGCGGAAGCTACTGGAGGTGGCGTCCGGCAGGTTGCCGGCCAAGGCAGCATCAGGATCAAAGCTTAAGGATAGCGAGGGTTGATAGCTGCGGGTGTCGAAGCCGGCCCCCAGAGCCAGACGCCGCTCGCCCTGCTGCCGCGCGTAGCTTAAGCTCAGGCTGCCACTGGGCAGATTGTCGCGCAAGGTGCTAGAGGCGGTCAGCTCAGCCTCAGCTAGCGCCAGCCGGGCGGCTAAGACGTCGCTCCGTTCAG
>JAGXSJ010000049.1 GCA_018333895.1 Truepera sp. | reverse complement strand
ATGATGCCGGCCCCGACGGTCATTAGCGCCATCCCTGAACCGGGGCCGGCGCCGACTAGCGGCGCGAACAGCTCGGCCCAGGCGCCGCCCGGCTGCATGGCCGGCTCGAATACGTGGTCAGCTAGCGGCCCGGCAAACAGGTAGCCCAGCGGCAGCGCGATCAGCGCGATGGTAGCACGCGCCCCAAAGACCCGGCCCTGCACCGCCGGCGGCACCTTGCGCTGCCAGATAGCCTGGTTGGCGGCGTTGATCCAGGGCCTAAAGACCGTGCCGATAAAGGCGAAGGCGCTCCACAGCAACACCTCGCTCGCCAGGCCGAACAGCACCTGGGTGAACAGGCTGGCCAGCACGATGCCGCGCAGCACTCCGTAGATCTGGCGGTTGGTGCCGGCCCAGAAGCTCAGGATCAGACCGCCTACCACCGCGCCGATGCCGGCAGCCGATTGCACTGCGCCCAGCACCAGGGTATCCCCGCCGCTGCGGGCCAGAACCATCGGCACCAGCACGGCAAAGCCGAAGCTCTTGACGAAGTTATAAGAGAACAGCAAGAGCTGGATGCCCAATAGCCCCGGACGGCGCAGGATATAGACAAAGCCGTACCAGGTGTCGGCCCACAAGCCGAGTAGCTTAGCCTCTTCGGGGGCCTCTTCGCGCTTAGGCTCGGGGATGGCTACGATCAGCAGGGTGGTAAGGGCCACCAAAAAGGTGAGCAGGTCGATAAAAAAGATATCGCCCAGGTTCAAAAAGGTGATCAGTACAGCACCGGCCACCGGCGCCAAGATCATAGCGGTCGACTCGGCCAGCGACATCATGCCGTTAGCCCGTGAGTAGTCCTCCTTGTCGACCATCAGGCTGATAGTGGCCGACAGCGCTGGCCACTGGAAGGCAGAAAACAGGCTCCCCACCGCAGCCGCCAGGTAGAGGTGCCAGATCTGCAGGTTACCGGTGAGGTAGAGAATCAGCAACATTAGCGTCATGGCGGCTGCGCCGCCATCTGATAGCATCAGCACCAGGCGGCGGTTCCAGCGGTCGACCAGGGCGCCGGCCAGCGGCCCAAAAAGCAGCCCCGGCAACCAGCCAAATACCGGTATCAGCGCCAAGGCGGTGACCTGACCGGTCTCTTGCCAGACCCAGATGGCTAGGGCAAAGATGGTCACCTCGCTGCCGAAGATCGACACTAACTGCCCGAACCAGATCAAGCGGAACGCCTTCATGCCGGGCTTTGGACGTGGCCCCTCCGTCGGTCCCATAAGTTGAGTTACCATACCACTTGACACCGGGGTAAAGCGAGAGGGTCGGCTATACTTGATGGCGTGCCCGCGCTGCTCACCACCAAGTTGCGGCCTCCGCCGGCTAAAGCCCAGCGGGTGAGCCGTTTTCGCCTGGTGGCGGCGCTCAACGAGGCTACCGCTTTGCGCCTCACGCTGCTAAGCGCTCCGGCTGGCTACGGCAAGAGCACGCTGCTCAGCGACTGGGTAGCCCAGACCCAGCAGGCCGTAACGTGGCTCTCGTTAGATGAGACCGACAACGACCTGGAGCGCTTCCTGCACTATCTAACGGCGGCCTTGTCGGGCTCGAGCGAGACGCTGGCAGCCATGGACCGCGATCAACAGGCAGTCATCACCAGAACGCTCAACGATCTAGCCAGCCACGATGAGCAACTTACGCTGGTGTTGGACGATTACCACCTGATCACTAACCCTGCCGCGCATGCGCTGGTCGAGTTTATGCTGGAGCACAGCCCACCGCCCCTACACCTGCTGATCAGCAGCCGCAGCGACCCGCCGCTGTCACTGGCGCGCTGGCGGGCGCGGGGCGAACTGACTGAGTTGCGGGCTGCCGACTTGCGCTTTAGTGAAGCCGAAGTGGCCGACTTCCTCCAGGCGGTAATGGCGCTCACGCTCTCGGCAGCAGACGTGCGGGCACTGACCGAGCGCACCGAAGGCTGGATCGCCGGCGTGCAACTGGCCGCGCTCTCCTTGCGGGGCCGCGCCAACGTGTCTGCTTATATTGAGCAGTTCACCGGCACCGACCGCTATGTGCTTGATTACCTAACTGAAGAGGTGCTTATCAAGCAGCCCGCAGCGGTGCAGAACTTTTTACTGCTCAGCTCAGTGCTGTCCAGGCTAGCGGGGCCGCTCTGCGACGCGGTCACCGGTCTAAGCAACAGCCAGGCACGGCTCGAGGCGCTCGAGCGCGACAATCTGTTTATTACCGCGCTTGACACGCAGCGGCAGTGGTATCGCTACCATCCGTTTTTTGCCGATCTGTTGCGGCAACGCCTCAACCAGGCCGATCCGTCGCTGCTACCGGCCTTGCACCTTAGGGCCAGCCACTGGTTCGAGGCGAAAGGTTCGGCGGCATCAGCCTTCTACCACGCGCTGCAAGCCAGGGCTGTAACGCGCGCCGCCGAGCTACTTGACGCTCACCCGCGCCAGGAAGCAATCCGTCGGGTACTCAACGGCTTGGTAGGGGCTCACGCTGCACCAGCGCTGGCCACTGAGGCGCTGCTCGCTCGCCTGCTGGCGGGTGAAGCGCCGCTGGTCATACCGAGCCAACTCCTTAGCGCCTTCGAGCAACGCTATCCGGTTGCGCCCTTGGAGGGGCTCGAGCCCCTAAGCGAGCGCGAGCTGGAAGTGCTGCGGTTAATAGCCGCCGGACTCAGTAACAAGGCTATCGCCAAACGGCTTGCTATCTCGCTTAACACCGTCAAGACCCATAGCAAGAATATCAACAGCAAACTGGCGGTAAAAAGCCGCCTGCAGGCCACCGTTAAGGCGCAGGCGCTAGGCCTAATCTAGCCTTTAAGCCTTTGGGGCCTGACAGTCCGGACAGACGCCGAGGATGGTCAGCTTAGGCTCTTCAAGACGCCAGCCAGAGTGCTCCTCGGCGTGCTCCTTGACACGTTGTGTCACCACGGTACCGTCAAGCACCTCGAGCGGCAGATCTACCACAGCGCCACAGCTCTTACAGACCAGGTGGTAGTGTGGCGAGATGTTGCTGTCATAGAACGCCTCGCCCGAAATCCCACCCAGCTCGCGTATCAGTCCGGCCTCCTTGAGCGCTCCCAAGTTCAGGTAGACGGTGGAGAGGCTAAGGTGCTCACCACGCTGCCTGAGCGCTAGGTAGAGGCTCTCGGCACTGACATGCGAATCTCGCTCGGCAAAATAGGACAGAATCGCCTCACGCGGCTTGCTGTAGCGAAGCCCGTGATGCTTGAGTAGGGTGCGTACATCATCCATGACCAGACCTTCCCAAACCGCTTGTTACACTCCAGCGTGCCCAACCTGCCCAGTCAGGTAGCGGGCGGCTGACTTAGTTTAGCACAAATCGTTATCGATCCGTTCCTGGCCAACTCCACCAGGAGGCATGAGCCAGAGCGTGACCCTCTCTTTGCGCTATACTAGCCTTAGCCAGCAACATAGACCACACCATCCTGCTTTAATGGGTGGTTGTCATGCCTGGCCAGGAGGCGCCATGAGGATCATGCACCCCACGGATTTCTCGCACACCGCCGAAAAGGCCAGAGTCCTGGCGCTAGACTTAAGTGAGCGCTCTAGCGCTACGGTTCACGTCGTCCATGTCCAAGAGCGTTACCAAGTGAGTTCGTTCGGGCCCTACGTAGTCAACCTCAGTCCGGACTTGCTCAAACTGCTCGAAGAGCAGCGCAGCGAGGAGGTGCGACAACTGCGCGAGAGCTTGGCCAACCTCACCCCGCCGGGTGGAAGCAGTGAACTCCGCTGGGGGAAGCCGCTCCCTGAGCTGTTGGAGCTCGCCCCTAACTTCGACCTGATCGTGATGGGAGCGCACGGTGCCAACCGCCTGGACAATTTCTTTCTGGGTGGAGTAGCCGGGCGCTTGGTGCGCCGCAGCCCTACCCCGGTGCTGACCGTGCGCGACGAAGCGCAAACCACCACCGTGCAGCGGATCCTGGTTGCCACCGATTTCAGCTCCGCTGCGGAGAACGCTTGGCGGTGGTGCTGTGCCCTGGCGGAGCGGGGCAAGCTGGCGTTATCGCTAGCTCACGTGCTGGTCAGTAAGGGGCCGCAACCGCTGGCGCAGACCCGCGAGGCTGTGGAGAAGCTCGAGGCGCTGGCCTGTGAGCGCAAGGTGCATCACCTCCTGCGCGAAGGCGACCCGGTCAGTGTCCTCCCCCGATTAGCGCTTGAGGAAGGGGCCGATGTTATTGCCATCGGCGTCAAACGGCGCAGCGCCGCTGTTGGCCTGCTGTTCGGCAGCCGTGCCGACGGGCTGATCCGCAGCAGTCCGGTGCCGATCTTGAGCGTACCGCTGACCACTTATTAGAGCTTAGCGTACTCCTCGACGCCTAGCACAAACACCACCGCCCCACCGACGGTCACTTCCATCGGCATAGCTAGGTAGCCCTCTTGCATATCGGTGATCGACGGGCTAGGAGTCACTGCCTTGACGCGCTCGCGGCAGGTGGCGTGGATAATCTCCTTGGCGCGCTCCACATCGTGATCCTCAAGACCGATCAGCAGCGTGGTGTTACCCTCACGCAGAAACCCCCCAGTGGAAGCAAGCTTGGTCGATTGGAAGCCGTTTTCAATCAGCGCTCGCTGCAACCCGTTAGCATCAGCATCCTGAACGATAGTGAGCAGGAGTTTCATGGCTTATACTAGCATAGCCCCCCTTAAGGATAAAGTCTCCGCACCGTCCAGGCAGCGCCCTCATAGCGGTGAAGAAACGGTCGTGAGGCCGATCGCATCCGGCCAGAACTCGCTCCGCGGCGGGCACAGGCGGTAGCCGCCGATAACATCCCCTAGCGCCAAATCCTCTAGGGTAAGGCATGACCAACCGCCTCAGCCGCGAAACCAGCCCGTACCTCTTGCAACACGCCCACAACCCGGTGGATTGGTACCCCTGGGGCGAGGAGGCGTTTGACAAAGCCAGGCGCGAGGATAAGCCGATTTTGCTCTCGGTCGGCTACTCGGCCTGTCACTGGTGCCACGTGATGGCCCACGAGTCGTTCGAGGATCCCGAGACCGCCAGCCTGATGAACCGCGCCTTCGTCAACGTCAAACTCGACCGCGAGGAGCGCCCCGATGTCGATGCTATCTACATGAGCGCAGTGCAGGCTATGACCGGCCAGGGCGGCTGGCCCCTGACGGTAATGATGACCCCCGACGGCAAGCCCTTTTTCGGCGGTACCTACTTCCCGCCTGAGAACCGCTTCGGTCGCCCCAGCTTTAAGCGGGTTATCTTAAGCTTGGAGGCAGCCTGGCAGAGCCGCCGCCAGGAGGTGCTCGAGTCTGCCGAAAGGCTGACGCAATGGTTGGGCGAAGCCTCGTACTTAGGCCGGCTCTCAAGCCTCCCCGGCGCCCCAGGGGAGCTGAATAAGGCAGTGCTAGGCGAGGCGCTCACAGCGCTAACAAACAGCTTCGATTCGCGTTATGGCGGCTTTGGCGGGGCGCCCAAGTTCCCACCGCACAGCGTCATGCGCTTTCTTTTACGCCAAGGCGGGAAAGCGCGGGAGATGGCCCTTTATACCCTCGACCAGCTGGCTTCGGGCGGCATCTATGACCACTTGGGCGGCGGCTTCGCCCGCTACAGCGTCGATGAGCGCTGGCTGGTGCCACACTTTGAGAAGATGCTCTACGACAATGCGCAACTCATCCAGCGCTACAGCGAAGCCTACCAGCTCACCGGCAAGCCGCGCTATGCGCAGGTGGTGGCAGAGACGATTGACTGGGTGCAGCGCGAGATGCTCGACCCTTCCGGCGGCTGCTATAGCGCGCTCGATGCCGACAGCGAGGGCGAAGAAGGCAAGTTCTACCTCTGGGACGAAAGCGAATTCGACGCCCTGGTGGGCGAAGACACCAGGCTGGCTAAGACCTACTACGGAGTATCGACGGCGGGCAACTTCGAAGGGCGCAACATCCTGCATACCCCCCACAGCCAGGAGGCCGTGGCCGAGCGTTTCAGCTTGAGCCTAGCGGCGCTTGATACTAAGCTCGCCCGGATCAACCGGACGCTCTTTACGGCCAGGGAACAGCGTATCCGGCCTGGTCTGGACAACAAAATCCTCACCAGTTGGAACGGGCTGATGCTGGTGGCTCTGGCTGATGCCGGGCGCATCTTTAAGCGCCAGGACTATCTCGACTTAGCCATTGCCAACGCCGAGTTTATCCGCCGCGAGCTGTACCAAGACGGGCGGCTGCTGCACACTTTTACCAGCGGCCGGGCCAAGATTGCCGGGCTGTTGGAGGACTACGCCTATTACGGCTTCGGGCTGTTAGCTCTCTACCGCGCTACCCTCAACGGTCAGTGGCTGATGCTTGCGCTCGAGCTAGCCGAAACCATCATGGCGCACTTCCGCGACCCTGAGGGCGGCTTCTTCAGCACCGCCGATGACGCCAAGCCGCTGCTAATCCGCCCCAAGAACTACTTCGACTCCCCCAACCCGAGCGAGAACGCCGCTGCCGCCGAGCTGCTGCTAACGCTGGCGCGCTATACCGGCAACGCCGAATGGGAGGCGCTGGCTAGAGGGGCTATAAAGCCGCTCCTTGAGGCGGCTGGCCGCCAGCCGAGCGGCTTTGGCACCTTGCTCTGCGTCGTGCAGGAGTTGCTCGAGCCGCCGCGCGAAATCGCCATCGTCGGTGACCGGGAGAGCGAAGACACGCAAGCGCTGCTGGCCGTCTTGGAGGCGCAGCCGCTCCCGCAGGTAGCCATCGCGCTGATCGAAGGCCCTGGTGATCCCCTAGTAGCGCAGTTCCCCTTCTTGCAGGGTAAGGAGCGCCTGGGCAGCAAGGCCACTGCGTATGTCTGCGAAGGGGGTGCCTGCCGCTTGCCGGTCACCACGCCCGAGGCGCTCTCGGCGCAGCTGGCATCAGCCTGGCCGTAACCCTCTAAAGGTTCGAGGTTTTCACAAATGTCCTAGCTCCCCTCGACAAGAGCCTAGCGCCGATGGGCTAACGCACCTGAGACGAGGGGGTCGCTCCCTGGTGCGGTATACTGCGCCGTTGTGCCAGCTGCATAGCAGGCAACGAGGCGCACCTAATAACGCCACAGCAACGCACGGGCGCTTGTTTGGAGAAGGCATGTTTAGACTCTGGCAGGAGATCGGTGTGGACCTGGGCACATCCACGGTGCTCATCTACGTCAAGGGGAAGGGCATTATGCTCAACGAACCTTCGGTAATCGCCATGGGGCGCGATACCGGCGAGGTGAAGGCGGTCGGCAACGAAGCCTACCGGATGCTCGGGCGCACACCGGGCAACATCGTAGCGGTCAAGCCTATGCGCGACGGGGTAATCGCCGACTACGATCTGACCGAAAAGATGCTTAAGGCTTTTGTCAGGAAGGTTATTACCGGTCCGGGGCGCTTTTTTAAGCCACATATCATGGTCTGCGTCCCCTCAGGCGTCACCGAGGTGGAAAAACGCGCCGTGCTGCAAGCCACCCGCGAGGTCGGAGCGCGCAAGGCGTTCTTGATCGAGGAGCCGCTGGCCGGCGCGATCGGCGCCGGGATCAATATCGCCGAGCCGACCGGCTCGATGATCGTCGATATCGGCGGCGGCACCAGCGATATCGCTATTATCAGCCTGGGCGGTATCGTAGTCTCCGAGTCGTTGCGCATCGCCGGCAACGAGTTCGACGAGGCGATCGTGCGCTACATCCGCCACAAGGAGAATCTGCTCATCGGCGACCGCACCGCCGAGGAGGTCAAGATCAAGGTCGGCGCAGCGATGATCAACCGGCCTGAGGAGGTGCGCGAGCTCGAGGTGCGCGGGCGCGACCTGATTAACGGCTTGCCCAAAACAATAACCGTCAACACCGAGGACATTGTCGAAGCGCTCAAGGAGCCGCTCCAGAGGATCTCTGAAGGGGTGCGGCGGGTGCTGGAGATAGCGCCCCCCGAGTTGGTAGCCGACGTGATCGACCGCGGCATCATCATGACCGGTGGCGGCTCGCTCTTGCTCAACTTCGACGCGCTGCTCCGGCAAGCCACCGGTATCCCGGTAGCGGTCGCCGAGAACGCCATAGATTGCGTGGCGCTAGGCACCGGGCGCGCACTCGACATGCTCCATGTCTTGCAGGACGCGCTGACATCGGATAACTTCTTGCGCCGCTAGCGCCTTCGCTATCTCACACTGCTCTGGCAGCGGTGCGGTAAAAATGGCTTATGATCAAGCATTATCTTTTTGCTGCGCTCTGCCTGGGCCTTCTGGGTGCAGCCTGGGCCACGCCGATCTTCCCCTTGAGCGCGTTAGCGCCGGGGCAGCAAGGCTACGCCCTGACTGCTGGACCGGGGAACGTCATAGAGCGCTTTGCCATCGAAGTTATCGCCCTCCAGCACGATGTGGGGCTGGGCTTCCCGCTGGTGCTGGTGCGAGCCAGCGGACCGTTTATCGAAGCGTCCGGTGGAGTGGCGGCTGGAATGAGCGGCAGCCCGGTCTATCTCCCCTACCGGGGGGGTGACGCGCTGCTTGGCGCCATCGGTTATATCTTCCCCCACAGCGATACCCGCATCGCGCTAGTCACCCCTGCCGAGGTGATGCTGGGCCGGGCGCCACAGGTGATGGGTTTCGGCGATGAGCTGTATCAGGCGCTGCGTGAGGCATACGGCCCGCCGGTAGCGGTGGCTACGCCGCTGCTGTTATCCGGGGTATCGGCCAGGGCGAGCCAGCACTTAGCGCCGCTCTTTACCGATCAGCGGGTGGCTCCCTTCCCGGTACAGACCGGTCGGGTTAGCGCCGCCCAAGACGAAGCCTTTACGCTACAACCCGGCAGCGCGGTAAGCGTGCAGTTGGTGCGCGGCGACGTGACCATCGCAGCCATCGGCACGGTCACGCTGATCGATGGTGAGACCCTTTACGCCTTTGGGCATCCGCTACTCGGTCGGGGGGAGGTCTCCTTCGCTCTAGCCCCGGCCTATGTCACCTATATCGTCAGCAGCCCGGTGGTCCCGTTTAAGCTGGCCGATTCCGGGCAGCGCATCCTGGGCGCTATCACCCACGACCGGCCCCAGGCCATCAGCGGACGGGTGGGAGCGCGGCCTAGCTTTATCCCCATCACGCTAAGCCTCACCGGGCCGGGCGCCACCAGCAAGCGCTTCGAGGTCACCAGCGACGAGCGCTTCTATGCCCCCTTGCTAGCCAGTGCCACCTTGCAGATCTTAGATCAGGCGCTCTGGCAGCTCTCCGCCGGCACCGCCGAACTGACTTGGGAGATCGGCCTAGCCGGTGGCGATACGCTCCGGGTGCTCGAGCAGATCACTCACCCCAGCGACATCGCTGCCGCTACCGCTGAGCTGGCTGCCGCACCGCTAATGATCCTGGCCGATAACGTATTTGCTGCTCCGGACGTAACGGGCCTTAGCCTCAGCATCGCGCTCTCGCAGCAACAGCGCTACGCTGAGATCATCGAAGTCGTGGCTGAAGATGAGGAGGTCCAGCCCGGCGGCTTCGCGCGGGTACATCTGCGGTTACAACCCTTCCGCGCCGAGCCGCTAGTGCGCACCCTTACCATTCCGCTGCCGCGCGAGCTGGCGCCGGGACCGCTGGAGCTGAGCTTTCGCGGCGGGCTGATGCCCGAGGAGGAGGAGGAAGGCGATCCGATCTTGTCGTTTAGCGAGCTGCTGATCAGCTTACGCGAGCAGGTGCAGGCGCACGAGCTAGTGGTCGATACCTTTATCGATGGCGAGCGGCAGCAGCTCCTGCGCCAGAGCTTCGAGCTGTTAATTCAGGGCAGCCAGACCCTGACTCTCACCGTCGGCAACGGCGAGGTCCCTGAGGAGCCGGCCCCGGCGGAGCCCGGTGAGGATGAAAAGCTGGATCCGCTCCCCACACCCGCTCCGGGGGTGCGCTAGCGTGTTCACCGCCGACGACCTAGCGCACCGGCTCGGGGGGGAGCTGGTGGGGGGGCCTGCCACCGTTAGCTGCCTGGCCTCGATGAACCTGCCCCGTCCAGACGCCGTGGTGGTAGTAGAGAAACCAGAGCAACTTGAGCACCTCGCCGCGCGGGGGGTGGCGGTGGTGGTGATCCCTGCTACCTTCGACGGCCCACCCCCGATCACCGCCATCCGTGTGGCCGACACGCGCCTGGCCTTAGCGCAGCTCACGGCGCTGTTTGACTCGCGTCCGAAACCCGCCGCCGGTATCAGCCCGCAGGCCATTATCGACCCTAGCGCCCAGCTCGGCCCGGGGGTAAGCGTGGCCGCCGGAGCGGTGATCCTCGCGCACGCAGTGATCGGCGCGGGCTGCCGCATCGGCCCGCACTGTGTTATCGGCGTAGGGACGAGCCTGGGCCTAGGGTGCTGGCTGCACGCCCACGTTACGCTCTACGATGGGGTCACGCTGGGCCAGCGCGTTATCGTGCATAGCGGCACGGTAATCGGGGCTGATGGTTTCGGTTACGCCGCTAGCCAACACGGCGCAGTAAAGATCCACCACCTCGGCACGGTCGAAGTCGGCGACGAGGTAGAAGTCGGCGCCAACACCTGCATCGACCGGGGCACCCTGGATGCTACCCGCATCGGCGCCCGAACTAAGATCGATAACCACTGCCAGATCGGCCATAACGTCCAGCTCGGCACCGATTGCTTAATCGTCGGCCAGGTCGGCATCGCCGGTAGCACCCGAGTCGGCGACGGCGTGATCATCGGCGGCGGGGCGGGAGTAGCCGATCACCTGACCATCGGCGCCGGGGCGCGTATTGCCGCTCAGGCAGGGGTCTCTAAGAACGTCCCGCCGGGTGAAACCTGGATCGGCAGTCCGGCTCAGCCCTACCGCCAGTGGCTGCGCGAACGCTACCTGGTGGGGCAGTTAGAGAAGCTGTGGGCCTGGTTTAAGGGACGGGCGTGATCGTCGGGCTCGGCCTGCACAGCGGTGCGAGCTGTCGGGTGCGCCTCTGTCGCGAGCCGGGCCCGGTGCGCTTCAAGCGCGGCAAGCGCGAACTGCGGGCAGTATTAGAGAACGTCGTAGCCACGCCGCGCTGCACCGTTCTGGGTGACGGCAGCCTGCACCTAGCACTGGTCGAGCACCTGCTGGCGGCGCTGTATATCACCGGCTGGTGGCAGGACCTGCTGATCGAAGTGAGCGGTGCGGAGCTGCCGATCCTGGACGGCTCGGCAGCGCCCTGGCTCGAGCCGCTCGCCGCACTCGGCCCGCCGCCGCCGCCGCCCCCTCCCCTGGCGCCGCTCGAGCCGTTCACCATGAGGTTTGCCAACACCCAGCTAACGCTTAGCCCCGGCCCCACCCGCCTAGCGGTCGAAATCGACTTTGCCCACCCGGCTATCGGGCGGCAGCGCTGGGAGGGGGCGCCATCAGACTATCCGGCACTCGCCAGCGCCCGCACCTTCGGCTTTCTCGAAGAGCTAGCTGCACTGCAAGCTCAAGGACTTGCTACCGCTGCCAGCCCGGCGCATGTTATTGTCTTTGATCAGGAAGGGCCGCTCACGGAGCTGCGCGATGCCGATGAGCCGGTTCGCCATAAGGCGCTCGATGCTCTGGGTGACTTCTACCTGCTGGGGCGCCCGCTGGCCGGCACGCTCACCGTTGCGCGCGGCTCTCACAGCGCGCATATCGACTTCATGCGTGAGTTGCTAGCTTTTGGCATGTTGACAGGTGCCCATGCCTGACCCATTTATCAGCAGTAAGCCAGGGGGTGACATGAAACCCTTAAACGTCGCAGTGATCGGCTTCGGTGTGATGGGCAAGCATCACGCCAACGTCTACGCCGCTATCCCTAGCACGCGGCTAGTAGCGGTGGTCGATCCCGACCAGGCGCGCCGCACCGAAGCGAAGGCGCTCCACGCCGTAGCCACTTATCCTGACCTCGCTACCCTGCTGCTGCACCAGCACCCCGAGGCCGCCAGCCTGGCCGCGCCCACTAGCCTCCACTATCCGCTAGCTGAGCAGCTGCTAGAGGCCGGTATCCATGTGATGGTGGAAAAGCCTGTCACCCCCGAGGTAGCCCAGGCTGAACACCTCACTAAGCTGAGCCGCCGCTACGGCTTGGTGCTCCAGGTCGGCCACATCACCCGCTTCTACCGGGCGGTGCAGCTACTGAGCGCCCGCGTCAATAGCCCCTACCTGATCGAAGCCCGGCGGCTCACGCCTAACGCCCGCATTAAGGATGCGGGCGTTATTTTAGACCTGATGATCCACGACATCGACATCGTCTTGGGGCTAGTCGATAGCGGCATCCGCGAGGTGAGCGTGGCCGGCCATGTGCTCAACGGCAGCCCTTTTGAGGATGTGGCGGCGGCGCAGATCGTCTTTAGTAACGGCTGCATCGCCCGCTTCCTAGCTAGCCGGGTGGCGCCGGACGCCGAGCGCTCGCTGGTAGTGGCCGAGCGCGAGCAGACCTTTAGGCTCGATTTCAGCAAGGACCCCTACGCCGAAGTAAGCATCTATCGCCCGCTTCCTGATGACAGTGGCGGCACCCACGTGCAGGTTGAGCAGGTAGTGGTCCACGAGGATAATCCGCTACGCCAAGAGCTCGAGCACTTCCTAGCCCGCATCCGGCAGAGCGCCCCGCCGATCGGCACCTTGGAAGACGACCTGCGCTCGCTTAGACTCGCCACCCGGCTGACCCGGCAGCTTCATGAGGGTGAGCCAAAACTGCTAGCCCTGCGGTAGACTCAGCCATGGACATCCGCGCGCTGTTGCCGCACCGCTACCCCTTCTTGCTGGTAGACGCCTTCGTAGCCTTAAAGGGCGACCACTTCGAGTGCCGCAAAAACGTGAGCTTTAACGAGCCGTACTTTGCCGGGCACTTCCCGGACGAACCGGTCATGCCGGGCGTGCTGATTATCGAAGCGCTGGCCCAGGCCAGCGCGGTCGGCCTGGCGGTGCGTGACGGGCTCAACGGCGGCATCGGCTACCTAGCTGCCATCGACGAGGCCAGGTTTAAGCGCAAGGTGGTCCCCGGCGACAAGCTCCGTCTAACCGGCGAGATCCTGCTGTTCCGGCGCGGCCTCTGCAAGGTGCGAGCGGTGGCGCTGGTCGGCGAGGAGGTCGCCGCCGAGGCGACCTTGTCGTTTATGTTCACCAGGCGCTAACATGGCCCAGCTCCACCCCAGTGCGGTCATCAATCCGCGTGCCGAGCTAGCGCCAGGCGCCCTGGTCGGCCCCTTGGTGGTCATCGAGGCCGACGTGGTAGTGGGGGCCGGCAGCGTGTTGCAGGTCGGCACGGTCTTGCTGCGCGGCAGCCGCGTGGCTGAGGGGTGCCGGCTTGGCCCCTACGCGGTGATCGGCGGCGAGCCGATGGATGCCAACTTCCGCGGCGAAATGAGCCAGGTGGTCCTAGAGCGCGGCGTGCAGGTGCGCGAGTTTAGCAACATCCACCGCGCTACCGGCGAGGGCCAGTGCACCCGCTTAGGCGAGGGGGCGCTGGTGATGTCGCATGCCCATATCTCGCACAACTGCCAGGTGGGGCGCGGCGCCACACTGGTTGACGGGGTCAAGCTGGCCGGCCACTGCGAGGTCGGTGATTACGCCTTTGTGTCGGCGGATGTGGGCCTGCATCAGTTCAGCCGGATCGGCGACTACGCTATCGTGGGCGGCTTGAGTGGCGTCAGGCAAGATATCCTTCCCTTTAGCATGGCTAACGGCAATCCGGCCAAGCACTACCGGCTCAACCGTGTGGGGCTCATGCGGCGCGGCATTACCGGGGCGCGCTATGAGGGGCTCGAGCAGGCTATGCGTGCCTTTCGGCGCCGCGACTGGGCGGCGCTCGAGGCGCTAGCACAAGAGAGCGCTGACGTTAGGCTGATGCTGGCCTTTAAGCACAGCTCGCGGCGCGGCCTAGCCGGCTTTGCCGGGTAACGCCATGGAAGCGGTGCTAGTCAGCAACGGGCCAGGCGAGCTCTACACCTGGGTCAAGCCGGTCTTGGCCGAGCTGAAGCAGCGCTATCCCGGAGTTAAAACCTGCATCAGCCTGATCCCCTGCCAGTTCGCCAGCGGCGGCGAAGCGCGTATCGCCTCAAGCTTTGGAGCGGATACCGTTACTACTCCACAGGAGTTTCTGCGCTTCATGGCTACCGGCCAGCTCGACAGACTCGGCGACTTCCGAGCCGCAGGCGAGAACGCCAGGCGCGGCTTTGTGCTCAGTTTAGGCGGTAACACCCGCTTTGCCCTCAAGCTGGCCAAACGGCTTAACTACCCGGCTTATCGCTACAGCTTCGTTCCGTACTGGCACCCTAAGTTGCGCAAGCTGTTCGTTCACGATCAACGCGCCGCCCGCAAGGCGCGACTCCTGGGCGCCCCCGCCGAGCGCCTGATGGTCGTCGGCAACTTGGTAGCTGACGCGGTGGCGCTAGCCGACCCCGTCCCCGAGCCCGGCAAGCCGCATATCGTGCTGATACCGGGCAGCCGCGACCTGTTTGCCCGCCACCTGCTCCCCTTCATGATCGCCGTCGCCGACGCGCTGGGTCAGACTCTACCGGAAGCGCGCTTCGTCTGGCCGGTCAGCCGCCTGCTCAGCGAACAGACTATCCGCGCCGGGATCGCTGGCGAGGAGCGGGCTACGCTCGGCGGCCTAGCCGGGGAGCGCCAGGGGGAGACGATCCTCACCCCGAGCGGAAGCCGCATCGCCATGGTCGCTGAGGCCGAGCGCTACGCCCACATCAAGGCCGCCCAGTTAGCTATCACCATCCCCGGCACCAACACGCTCGAGCTAGGGATCGCTGGGGTGCCGAGCCTGGTGATCTTGCCCTTAAACCGCCCCGAACTGATCCCGCTCGAAGGCCCCGGCCACTGGCTGTCGCTGATCCCGCTGATCGGCCACGCCCTCAAGCGCCAGGCGGTAAAGCTGGCCGCGCCGCGCCTGTCGGTCTCGCTCCCCAACAGCATGACCGGTGAGGAGCTGATGGTCGAGATCAAAGGGATAGTCAGCGTGGAGCTGGTCGTTGCCCAAGCCACCGCCCTGCTGCACAACCCCGCCGAGTTAGCCCGCCGCCGCGCCCGCTTGGCTGCCACCATGCCGCCTCCGGGCGCGGCCAAGCACCTCCTGAGTGCTATTATGGCCGACTTATAAAGCTATGCCCGCGCTGCTACTTCCCCGCTCGGCGCTAACCCTGTTAGCTGCCCTGGCCGCTGCTCTCAACGCCCTGCTGCGCGTAGCGGTAGTGCCGGTGGTAGTCCAGCCGCTGTTTGATACCGTGCTGCTAGCCGGCGACCTGAGCGCTCTGCCCCACGTGCTGGCAATCGGCAGCGCGGTGGTAGCGGCAGGTTCGCTGGCGTTGTGGGCGCAAGACGCCCTGTTCGGGCGCGTAGCGGCGCAGACCAGCGCCCGTTGGCGCCAAGGGCTCTATCGACACCTGCTCAGCCAAAACGCGCTGGCCGCGTCGCAGAGCAGCGGCGGCCTGGCCAGCCGCGTCATCCACGACCTCAAGGACAACGAGCTCTACTTGCAGTTCGGGCTGGGCACGCTGATCGCCGAGTCGCTGACCGCTATCGGCATCCTGATCGTGCTGTTCTATCTCAACGCTACCGCCACCCTGACCCTGTTGGCGCTGATCGTCCCGCTGGCACTGCTGCTGTGGGCGGTAGGCCGCCGCATCCAGCGCACCTCGCAGCGGGCCCAGGCTGAAACCGAAACGGTCGGCGCCCACCTACAAGAAGGGCTGCGCCAACTGGAAGTAGCGCGGGCCTTTGGGCTGACTCCGTTCCTTCAGGCCCGCCTGCAACCGGCCAATCTTGCAGCTGCTCAAGCCCAGAGCGAACGGGCGCTGTGGGCCGGGCTCCAGACCCCGCTGGCCCAGGTCTTGGGCTTTGCCGCCATCGCGGTGCTGGTGGTGCTGCTGGCTACCAGCGTGCAGCAGGGGGCGATGAGCCTTGGTGAAGCCACCGCTTTTATCACGCTGCTGGCGCTTATTTCTACGCCGGCGCAGCTCCTGCCGCGTGGCTACGCGCTGCTCCAGCAGGCCAAAGCTGCCGCGCAGCGCTTGCAGAGCCTGCTTGATGGCCCCATCCCGAGCGGCACAGCGCGGCTTAGCCCAGCGCGGGTCGAGCCGCGGCTCGAGCTCCAGCAGCTCGGCTTTAGCTACCCCGGCGGGGCGCCGCTGCTAAAGGATCTCGAGCTCGACCTGCGCGGTCCCGCGCTAGTGGTGCTGACCGGCGACAGCGGCGCGGGCAAGACCACGCTGTTTAAGCTCCTGCTCAGGCTGCTGAGGCCCACTACCGGGAGCATCCGGCTGGGCGGTCACGATCTGGAGGATTACACCGAAGAGGCGCTGCGCCGCCATGTTAGCTACGTGCCGCAGGAGGTAGCGCTGTTTCGTACCACGCTGCGCGAAAATCTGCTGCTCGCTCGCAACTATTCCGAACCGCAGCTATGGCACGTCCTAGACGCCGTTGAGCTAGCATCCACGGTGCGTGCCCTCCCTGGCGGCCTCGACTATGCGCTCCGCGAAGATGGCGCCGGGCTGTCGGGCGGCCAGCGGCAGCGGCTGATGGTGGCTCGAGCCCTCCTTAGCGAACCGGCTGTGCTGCTGCTCGATGAGCCGACCGCCAACCTCGACCATGAAGCCGAGCAGGCCCTGATTAACACCCTGACCAGGCAAGCCCGCGAGCGGCTGGTGCTGGTCGCGGCCCACCGACCCGCCATCATTACGGCAGCCGAACAGGTGTGGGCCTTAGCGCGAGGAGAGTTGAGGGCCGTGCCCCTGCAACGATAGCTACCAAGCGCCGCTCGAGCCAACGGTTCCCTTATCATGAACGATCCCGGCCCTTAGAACCCCCACCCCGCCCCCTAATCGGGGGAGGGCCGGGGTGGGGGTTAGGTTCTTGCGTGCCGGCCAATCTTCTGCCTCGTGATATCTGTTTCCACAGGTAGAATCTGCGCTGGCGGTAGTAATACTGCTATACTCCCGCCATGAAAGCGAAACGAGACTGGCTTGCCTCCGACTACGCCAAGTCTAAGGCGCGGCTTCCCGAGCGGCCTTACCCTTTTCGCACGCTCTCTGACTACGTGGTCGAGCCGATCTATACCCCGGATGACTTAGCGGAGTTCTCGCCCGAGCGTGACCTCGGCTATCCCGGCGACTACCCCTACACCCGCGGCGTTCAGGCCAGCATGTACCGCGGCAAGCTGTGGACCATGCGGATGTTCGCCGGTTTTGGCTCGGCCGAGCAGACCAACGCGCGCTTTAAGAAGCTGCTAGAAGCCGGCCAGACTGGGCTCTCGACCGCCTTTGACCTACCCACCTTGATGGGCTACGACTCGGACCACCCGTTTAGCCGGGGCGAGGTTGGCAAGTGTGGGGTAGCGGTCTCCTCACTGGCCGACATGGAGGTGCTTTTCGACGGCATCGACCCCGAGCAGGTCACCACCTCGATGACCATCAACAGCCCGGCTAACGCCATCTGGGCCATGTACCTGGCCATGGCCGAAAAACGGGGGGCGGACCTGACCAAGGTCGGCGGAACCATCCAGAACGATATCCTAAAGGAGTTCATCGCCCAAAAGGAGTACATCTTCCCGCCTGCGCCTTCGGTCAAGCTGGTCATTGACACCTTCGAGTGGGGGCCCCAGCACGTGCCCAAGTGGAACGTCATCTCGGTGTCGGGCTACCACATCCGTGAGGCGGGCTCGACCGCCGTGCAGGAGCTGGCCTTTACCCTGGCTGATGGCGTTCACTATGTGCGCAAAGCCTTAGCGCGCGGCCTCGACATCGATGAGTTTGCCCCGCGGCTGAGCTTCTTTTTTAACCTGCACAACGACTTTTTTGAGGAGATCGCCAAGTTGCGGGCGGCGCGGCGGATCTGGGCCAGGCAGCTGCGCGAAGTCTATGGGGCGAAAAACCCCCGCTCCTGGATGCTGCGCACCCATGCCCAAACGGCCGGGGTGTCGCTGACCGCCCAGCAGCCCCTGGTCAACATCGCCCGCGTGGCGATTCAAGCGCTGGCCGGAGTCTTGGGCGGCACCAACAGCCTGCACACCGACTCCTACGACGAAGCCCTGGCCTTGCCCAGCGAGGAGGCCGCTACCATCGCGCTGCGCACCCAGCAGGTCATCGCTTTTGAAACGGGCGTGGCCAATACCGTCGATCCATTAGCCGGGTCGTACTACCTCGAGACGCTTACCAACGAGATGGAGCGGCAGGCCATAGACTACCTAGAGCGGATCGATGCCTTGGGCGGCGTAGAGGCCGCTATCGAGGCCGGTTTCTTCGCTACCGAAATCGGCGAGGCCAGCTACCAACAGCAGCGCGAGATCGACTCGCAGGAGCGGATCATCGTGGGGGTCAACGCCTTCGTTGAGGACAACCCCAGCCCGCCGATCCTGCTTATCGACAAGGAGGTCGAGCGCGTACAGGCTGAGCGCTTAGCGCGAGTGAGGCTCGAGCGCGACCCCCAGGCGGCCCAAGCGGCCTTGAGCGCCTTGCGCGAAGCGGCCAAGAACGACCAGAACACCATGCCTGCCTTTATGGCCTGCGCCCACGCCTACTGCACTCTGGGTGAGCAGATGGACGTGCTGCGCGAGGTCTACGGCGTCTACGAGGAGCCGGTGCTGATCTAGGCGTCCAGCGGGCTCCGCACCCCCCTGCCCCCCTTGTTGAGCACGTGGGTGTAAATCATGGTGGTCTTGACGTTCCTTACGGAGATCTGTGGGCCTGGTACGGTCGATGGAGCAGTGGAGACATGCCCAACTGGGCATCGAGGCGAGTCTACGCGACCGGGCTCTATCAGGGGCTAATCGACCAAATCCGCTCAGCGGCTGGGGCGCCAAATCAGATCTTCGAGGAGCCCACTGGCTGGGAACGTGTTGACCGTGGGATCTATGAGATTAGGCGAAGGCTCGAGCAAGCAGAGAACGAAGAGCAGCTTCAAGCCGTCGGCCTCCTGTGCCGTGAGACCTTGATTTCTGTCGCTCAGGTTGTGTTCGACCCACAAAGACACCCCACAGAAGATGGCGTGATCCCGTCAGAGACGGACGCCAAGCGCATGCTCGACGCTTACATCGCCTCTGAGTTGGCAGGCGGCGCGAACGAAGGCGTGAGGCGGCACGCGAAGGCCGCCTTGACTCTCGCCAACGATCTCCAGCACCACCGGACGGCCAACTTCCGCCAAGCGGCCCTGTGCGCGGAGGCAACTACCTCTGTCGTCAACATTGCTGCCGTCATTTCAGGGCGGCGGGATCGGCAGCAATGACCGCGGTCTAACCAGCGCTTGCAGCCGACGGCGGCTGGTGCGATCCTGAGCCGCCGCGGCTGAAGCGGCGCGTTAGCCAGACGGGAGAGAGAACTCATGAACGAGATCCTGCACGAGGCGTTCCGCCACAGCGCTTGGGCAACCAAGACTCTCATCACCACGTGCAAAAACCTCTCGAGCGAACAGCTCGAGCACCCCGCGCGCGGCTTTGGCAGCATTCTCGCAACCCTCAATCACGTCATCCTGGCGGATGCGGGATACGCGGCCATCCTCACCGCCGTCCGCCCTGCGTGGGCGACTGACGGCAACGAAACCGACGATCTCGCTCAACTTGACGCTCGGGTGGACGAGACAGCGCACCTCTGGGAACAACTCCTTGGTGAGCCGGTCGACGCGGAGCGCGTGCTCATACTGGATGCGGGAGAGTACGAGTGCCACGCGGCCGTGGTCGTGGCGCAGGCACTGCATCACGCTAGTGCTCATCGTGAGCAGATTCGTGCGGGCATCGCAGAGCTGGGAGTCCAGCCTCCGGACCTGCAGCCATGGGCGTACGCCGCTGAGACGGGGCGGGCTCATTGGCGACGCGACGAGAAATGACGACGATGTGGGGTCGGCTTGCGTGTCGCAGGTGGCCCTCGGATACAGCTGGCTATCAAGCCACCGCAGCCGACGAGCAGCGGGCGGGCACGGTAGCATGAAGTCCCCCGCTCGCGGCTGCGCGACACGACGCTGGGCGACCAAGCGCACCTTCATCTCTTCTGTAATCGAAAGCGCTAACATGTGGCAAAGAGGTGATGTCAATGGCACAAGTTGAACACATTCAAGCTGAAATCGAAGCCCTTTCCGAGAGGGATTTCGCTCGCTTAAGGAAGTGGTTAGTAGAAAAAGACTGGCAGCGCTGGGATGAGCAACTCGAAGCCGATGTAGCAGCCGGAAAGCTCGATTTTCTGCTTGAGGAGGCGGGGGCGGCAAAAGCTCAAGGGAAACTACAGGATATGTGAGTGTACCGAACGACTCCTCAGTTCTGGGAACGCTTTTATGCCTTATCTGAGCCAATCCAGCGCCTGGCTAGAAAAAACTTTGAGTTGCTCAAGGCAAACCCAAGTCACCCATCGCTACACTTCAAAAAGGTTGGTCAATACTGGTCTGCACGGGTTGGTTTGAGCCACCGAGCTTTGGCTGTTGAAGACGGCACCGACCTCATCTGGGTGTGGATAGGGAGCCATGACGAGTATGACAGGCTCATCGGTTAAATCGCCTAACACTTGCTGCAACGGACGCGCCACCATGTACAAGAATCCTCAGTGTGAGTCCAGTTACCAGACAGATATCCTGCCAGGGCGCGCCGTTGAGCTTGACCGTTAGGCGGCTCTGACCATGAACGATATCAAGAAGCCCTTGCCCTTGGGCCGCCTTGAGCCAGTCTCTCTTCGCGACTTTTGGCAGGACGAAGCTCGGCACTTCACACCATGGTTGGCACTGCCAGAAAATCTGAAGCTCCTCGGCGATGCACTCGGAATCGAACTGGAGTTCGAGGCGACCGAGTCGCGTGTGGGGATCTTCAAAGCCGACATCGTAGCGAAGGAGGTGGGTACAGACGATCGCGTGATTGTCGAAAACCAACTCCAGCGCACCGATCACGACCACCTCGGCAAGTTGCTGACTTATGCAGCCGGGCTGGGCGCCAAGACCGTGGTCTGGGTCGCCGAGCAGATCAGCGACGACCACCGTCGCGCCCTAGACTGGCTCAATGAGATCACCGGCGAGATGTTCTCCTTCTTCGCGCTGGAAATCGAGCTGTGGAGGATCGGAGAGTCAGCCCCTGCGCCGAAGTTCAATCTGGTATGTCGACCAAACGATTGGGCGAAGAGCCTCACAAGCCCGGACTCTGTCGGCGAGCCGACCGAAACGAGGCTGTCGCAGTTGGAATTCTGGTCCGCGCTCGTGGAGTGCGGACGGCAAAAGGGAGCTTCGGTTAGCTTCCGCAAGCCGAGACCCCAGCACTGGTACTCGCTTGCCGTGGGCCGCTCCCGATTCAATCTGTCGCTCACGGCGCACACGAAGCTGCACCGCATTGGGTGCGAGCTCTACATTCGACACCCGAAGTATTCCAAGAAAGCATTTGCCCTGCTGCTCTCTCAGAAAGAGGCGATCGAGGCAGAACTGGGCCCTCTCGATTGGCAGGAACTTCCCCATCGCCGCGACTGTCGGATCGTTCAATATCGTAGCGGTGACATCGAAGATCGTACTGAATGGCCGGAGCAGCACGCATGGCTGCTGGAACGCCTGGAAGCATTCAAGCGGACCTTCTCCGAACGAGTGCGAGCGCTGGATCTCGGGCAAGATGACGAACGACCTGATGATGTCGAGGAGACCGCCTAACAAGCGTTTCTAGCGGACGCCACAGTTAGGCGAAGATCTCGGTCGGCGGCTGGACGTCAGCGCCGCTGCAACGCAACTCCGTTAGGCCACATACGGCAGATGATTGTGCTAATCTCTTGATTAGAGGTTGTTGATGACTTTCATGATCGAGCTTGAGCAAGAAGAGGATGGGCGCTGGTTAGCTGAGGTTCTTGAGCTACCTGGCGTGCTGACTTATGGGCAAACGCCGGATGAGGCTACCGCTAAGGCACAAGCTTTAGCCTTGCGCGTTCTCGCAGATAGACTCGAGCACGGTGAAACCACCCCTACCTTGTTGACTATTCGTTTTGACGCCGCGTGAC
>JAGXSJ010000048.1 GCA_018333895.1 Truepera sp. | reverse complement strand
TAGCGTGATCATCGGCAACACCGTGCTGTACGGCGCTACCGGCGGCAGCCTCTATGCCGCGGGCAAGGCGGGCGAGCGCCTGTGCGTGCGCAACTCCGGCGGGTATGCGGTGGTGGAGGGCTGCGGCGACCACGGCTGCGAGTACATGACCGGCGGCGTGGCGGTGATCCTCGGTGAGGCGGGCCGCAACTTCGGCGCCGGGATGTCCGGCGGGGTAGCCTACGTCTATGACCCGGAAGGGGTATTCCCCGGGCGTGTCAACCGCGGCATGGTCGAGCTTACGCTCTTAGAGGGCGGCGTAGACGAAGCGTTGCTTAAGACGATGCTATCGCGACACCTCACGCTGACGCTCAGCCCACTGGCCCAGGCCATCTTAGACGACTGGGACGCGGCCTTAACCCGCTTCTGGAAAGTCGCTCCGCGCCCCATGAGCGAGGACGCCACCGCCCAGGAGCAAGACCCCCGGTTGCTGGAGGCGGCTGCACTTCAGGCGGTCTTGGCCGAGGCGGCGCCCTGAGGCTTCAGCCAAGCCCGCTGTAACCCGCCATATACTGACGCAACGGGCGGCGGAAGCCACCGGATCTGGGGGTGTTGTATGAAGCGCCGATTCTCCAACTTGCCACTTGCTTACCAGGGGTGGGCGCTAGCGCTCCTCCTGGCGCTGCTAGCAGCGATAACTATCTTCGCCATGCCGCAGCCAGAGCAAGAGCGGGCTGACGAAACCCAAGCGGTAGCCTCCCAGTACCAGGTCAAGGTGGCACTGTTGGCGGTGGTCTTGGTCGGCTTGATCGGCGGGCTGGGTGGCACGTTGGTGTTTACTGGTAGCATCGCCCATCGGATGCAGGGCTTAGTCAAGAACGCGCGGCGCTTGGCGGAAGGTGAGGCGCTGAGCGTGCCGGTAGCGGGCGGCGACGAAATCGCTCAGGTAAACCAGAGCTTAACGCGCGCCAGCGAGCACCGCCAACGCCTCCAGCTGGCGCTCGACGCCGGGGGGATTGCGGTTTGGGCCAGCGCCCAGCAGCAGAGCGACCCAAGCCCGGACGACCGACTGCTCTGGTATCCGTTAGTCAGCACCGATGCGGTCCATTCGGACGATCTCAACCTGGCGCTCAATCAGGCCCTGCGCCCCGGAGGGCTCGAGCCCACCGAATACCTCACGGTCTCCGCCACCGGCGAAACGAGCTGGTATATGGTGCGCGGGGCGCAGTTCGAGGGGGCCTCGCAGCTGCTGGGGGTAGCGGTCGATATCACCGAGCGCAAGCGGGCCGAGCTGGCCCTGCAAGCGTCCCAGGCCGCACTGGAGCGGTTGATCTGGCAACAGCAGGCGCTGGTCGAGCTAGTCAACAGCACGCTCAGGCAGGGCCTCGACCCCTTGGTCTATCAGCGCTTCTTAGAACACGCCGTTAGGGCAGTAACCGGGGCGCAGGCCGGGAGCGTCATACTGCGCGACAGCGATGGGCGTTATCATTTCGTTGCGGCGGTCAACTACGAGCTATCGGAGTTAGCTCAAGTAACGCTGTCTCATGAAGAGGTCACCATAGTGCGCCACCGCATCGATAAACGAACCCGCCTGATCTATGATTACAGCGCTGACAAACTGCTTGATCCCGAGCGCTCCGGCATTTTGACCACCGCCGGGCGCATCGACGAGATCAAAGTGTCGCTGTCGGTCCCAATCGAGATCGGTAGCGAGCTAGCAGCTTTTTTGTGCCTGGACAACTTCGTTAGCTCTGATGCCTTTAGTGCTACTGATATTGCCACCGCAGAGGCGGTAGCCGCTCAGCTAGGGGTACTGTTGCAGCGCTTCCGGCTCGAGCGTGAGCTGCAAGCGCGGCAGCGCGAGCTCGAGCGCGCCAATCAGCTTAAGAGCCGGTTCTTGGCGAGCGCGTCACACGAGTTGCGTACACCGCTCACGGCCATCATCGGTTTTTCGGAGCTGCTCAGCGGCCAGACCGCTGGAATGCTTAATGACAAACAGCGCCGCTATGCTCAGAACATTCTGGTGTCCGGCCAACACCTGCTGCTGCTTATTAACGATATCCTCGACCTGTCCAAGATCGAGGCGGGCAAGATGATGCTTAACCTCCAGACGGTAGATCTCCACACACTGGTAGAGAGCACAGTGGCGGTTGTCGAGCAGCAGGCTCAGCAAGCCGGTCTGGTGTTCGAAGTCCGACTCCCTTCGGCCATAGCCCCCCTGACTGCCGATCCACGCCAAGTCAGGCAGATCCTCATTAACCTGCTTGCCAACGCCATCAAGTTCACGCCACCGGGGGGCCAAGTGTTGCTGGCGCTAGAAGAGTGTCACGAAGAGCTGCGCATCGCTGTCCAGGACACCGGTGTCGGCATCGCTGCGGCAGACCTCCCCCACCTCTTTGACGACTTCTGGCGGGCGGATCATGCAATGGCGCGGCACCACGAAGGGACAGGGCTAGGGCTGGCCCTGACCCGGCGCCTAGTCGAGCTGCACGGCGGACGGATCGCGGTCACCAGTGAACTAGGCCAGGGGAGCCGCTTCGAAGTGACACTGCCTCGGCTGAGACCTGCTAGCTAGCGATAGGCCGCCACCGTACCGTCGATGGCCGCCACGATGAGGGTGTCGCCAATTACTACCGGACTACAGTGAACGGCGCTGGCGCTGAAGCGGTCGGCAAACAGCTTGCTGCCGGTGCGGGCGTCAAAGGCTACTACCTCCCCCTCTTCGGTGACTATATAAAGAATGCCGCTAGCTAAGATGGGTGCGGCGGTGACGCGGGCCTTAAGCTCGAACGACCAGACGTCGTCGCCGCTTTTTAGCGACAGGCAGCGGACCACACCCGCCCACGAGACGGCGTAGACGAAGTGCTGCCAGGCCACCGGCGAGGCCCACACCTCCCCCTCCAGGTCGTAGCTCCACAACAGCTCCTGGCTCGACAGCTTAAGTGCGTGCAGATCGCCACTGCGCTCGGCTAGCAGCGCCAGGCCGTCCTTAATAACCGGCTGGGCGGCCACTAGACCCAGCTTGGCTTTAAACTTGCCGGCCCCGGTCGTGCCATCACAGCAGTGAAACCAGCCGTCTCGAGCCATCACCCCAACCAGCCCTTGGTAGACAGTGGGAGCGGTAGCGGCGGCCTCGCCTAGCTCGTAGCGCCACATCACGTCGCCATCGACATGCCGCCTTTCAAGCCCACCGTGGGCAGTAGCCAGCACCAGGCTCTCGGAGAGCGGCACGACACCGCCCACCACCCCGGCCTGCTCATCGGTGCTTCGGCGCTCGCCACCGGGCCAGGCTAGCGCATGGAGCGCTCCGGTCCGACTGCTGTAGTACAGGTGGCTGTGGTGATAGACGACCGCGCTGTTGACCTCATCGTCGGCACTAAAGCGCGCCTGCACCGCCCCGTCAGCCGGGCGCAAGGCGCAGATCTCCTCGCTCTTTAGCCCCAGCAGCACAAACCCCTCCGCTGCGGTTAGCGCCGCGGGCCACTGTGGCCCGTCGGAGAGCTTCACGCTCCAGACCCGCCGCAACATACCGGGATGAATCGGCCCACTCGCCAGCAGGCCGGCATTACCCGGCCCACCCGCCCGCTGGTGGGTACTAGCAGCTTCGATGTCGTGCCGGATAGCCCGCAGAGCGTCGGCTACCAGCTCACCGGAGGCCGGCCGCAAGCGGGGTGATTTATCGAGCAAACGGACAATCAGTTGAGACAGCGGCCTCGGCACTGCGGGGTTGAGCCGCCACGGCGGCACCACCTCGTTATAGACGTGCTGGTAGAGCACGGCCTGATCGTTCTCGGCATCAAAGGGGACCAGGCCCGTCACAGTGCGATACAACACCGCTCCAAGCGCATAAAGGTCGGTGTGCGGGCCGATCGCGTCACCCCTGGCCTGCTCCGGCGCCATGTACTGCGGGGTACCGAGGGTCAAGCCGGTGCGGGTTAGCTGCCGGGTCGATTCGGCTAGCTGGACCAGCCCAAAGTCCATCACTTTGGGTTGCCCCTCGAGGGTCATCAAGATGTTGCGGGGGGTCAGGTCGCGATGCACCATGCCGTAGCGGTGGACATAAGCCAGCGCCTCGGCCACCGAAATGGCCGCCTCCAGCAAGGCGCTCAAGGGTTCGAGATCGGCCTGGAGCGGCCCCAGGTCAGTAAATAGGCCGCCTTCAACCAACTCCATCGCAAAGTAGACATGTTCGCCACGGCCCAGGTCGTAGATGCTGACAATACCGGGATGGTTAAGCCGTGCCAAGGCTTTGATCTCGCGGCGGAAGCGCTCCTGATCGGCCTCAGTCAAGTGAGGCCGCAGCACCTTAAGCGCTACATCGCGATCTAAGTGCTGATCATGAGCGCGGTAAACCTGCGCCATGCCGCCGTGGCCCAGTAGGCCGGTGATGGCATAGCGGTCGTCGATCACCTCGCCAACGGTAAAGCGCTGCACGCTTGACAGTTTAACGCACTAGCGCGGAGCTAGAGGATGCCCTGAGCCCGCAGGATCAGAATTACGATTACCGCCCCGGCGCCGTAAAGCAAGTAACGCGACATCCTCCGGGAGCCGCCGCGGCCTGGCCCCGTCTCAGGGCGAGCCCCCCCGCGGTCGTGCTGTTGTAGCAGGCGTTGCGACTGCTTGATTGCGCGCACGCTCTTGTCGATCTGCCCCTGGCGCCGATAGGCCACGCCCAAATTGTGGTGGGCGTTAGCAAAGTTGGGGTTGATCTTGATCGCGGCCTGATAGGCCTCAATCGCCTCAGCCAGGTGCCCTGCTTCCAGCGCTAGGTTCCCCTGATTGGTCAGGGCGCGGTAGTGCCGGGGGTCAGCCACCAGCGCCTGCGCAAAGCAGCGTGCCGCCTCTAAGGCTTCGTCGCGAAAGATATGGGCAGTGCCGCGCTGGGTCTGAGCCTCCCCCTGCAAGATGGCCTCGTCTACCTCAGCGAGCAGGGTTAGTGCCTCATCCGGTCGGTGCCGGTCGAGCAAGCTGGCACTCTCTTGCAGGCGGGCTACCTGCACCTTGAGCCTGTCCCAATCGAGCAGTTCGGCCGGGTTAGCAGCCTCTAGCAGCGCCAGGCTCTGCTTGAACTCCTTGCCGCGCAGGTGCTGCTGTAGCGACACCAACCGCTCGAGCGCATCGATGGTGTCTAGCTCAGGCTGATCGATCGTCAGATAGGTGGCCAGCGCCTCGACCGGATAGCCCTGGCGGAGCTGCGTAAGCCAGCCTTGCATCTCACCCTCCCCACGCCAGCCGGTAGACCTCACCGTAGGCCTGGGCCGAGCGCGCCCATGAGAACTCCTTGCTCATGGCCCGCACCATCATCGCCTCCCAGCGCGCTTCAGCATAGCGGCGGCGGGCCTGGCCGGCAGCCCACAGGAGCCCTTCGGGGTTGGCATGTGTGAACAAAAAGCCGTCCTGATCGTGAATGATAGTGTCCTTGAGGCCACCGGTAGCGCGAGCGATAGGGAGGGTGCCATAGCGCATAGCGATCATCTGGCTGAGCCCACACGGCTCAAAGCGGCTCGGCACGGCCAAGGCGTCGGCGCCGGCATAGATCAGGTGCGCCAGCTGCTCGTCATGGCCAATCACCGCAGCGACCTGCCCCGGGTGCCAGGCCGCGGCTTGCCGCAGCCCCTCTTCCAGCCAGGCCTCGCCCGAGCCGAGCACCACTAGGCTCCATCCCTGCCCAAGCAACTGCGGCAAGGCTTTTAGCACCAGGTCGATGCCTTTCTGCTCCACCAGGCGCGACACCACCCCCAGGATCGGCCGCCCGCCACCTAGCCTAAACCGCTCACAGAGGGCTTCTCGCGCCTGCTGTTTGCCGCTTAAGTCGTCGGCGCTGTACGGCGCGGGCAAGTTAGGGTCGCTAGCGGGGTTCCACACTTCGGTGTCGAGACCGTTGAGAATGCCGCGCAGCTTAAAGCTGAGGTGGCGCAAGGTGCCGTCTAAGCCGTACCCGTACTCCGGGCGCTGAATCTCTTCGGCATAACCGGGGCTGACGGTAGTGACCTGTTCAGCAAAGCCAATCGCCCCTTGCATGGCGTTAGCGCTGCCGAAGTGGTTAAGGTAGCTGTTCTTGAGCGAGCTAGGGAGCCTTAGCCAGTAGAGGGTCGCCTCGAGCTCCGAGACACCCTGGTACTGCAAGTTGTGAATGGAAAAGACGCAGGGCCGGCCCGGAAAACCCGCCGGCAGGTGCCAGCCGTCCTTGAGGATGAGGGGCAGGTAGGCGCTGTGCCAATCGTTAGCGTGAACCACGTCGGGGACGAAGCCGACCCGTTCAGCCACCTGGGGGACAGCGCGCGAGAACAGGCAGAAGCGCTTAACATCGTCGGGGTAGCCGTAGAGCTGGTCGCGCTGAAACTGGCTGTGCCCCACAAAGGCATAGCGAACCCCTTGCCGCTCGAGCGTCCCCACCCCGACCTGGCTAAAGCCGCCGTCAAAGGGGGCCGCTACGTCGCCGATCCACAGGGGCGCCCCCTTGAGGGTCTGATACCAGGGGCTAACCACCAGCACCTCGTGCCCTGCCTTTACTAGCGCTTGCGGCAGCGCCCCGGCGACATCACCCAGGCCGCCACTCTTGCTGTAAGGGTAGACCTCGCTGCTAACGAACAGGACTTTCACAGTTTTATCATAGCAGTTCGCTTCCGGCGCACGCTCTATGGAGTTGACAAAACGCTGTCTCAGACAGGGTCATTATATCAAGGGCCACCGTCACCTTAGCGACTCCTCAAGCTTTAACAACACTAGGATCCCTAGCAGATAGACCGCCACCACCACTACTGCCACCGCCCAAAAGCTAAGCTGGGTTCCCGTCAAGCCCGCCGCTATCATGGCCACACCAAAGATGACCCCGCCCACACCCCAGTAACTGCCCATACTGCGCCCCCGGAAAGCGCGACGAGTCACGTCGCCTAAGTAGACCGCCTCGATGGTGTCCCAGAGGCCATCGCTTAGGCCGTCCAACATTAGCACTAGCAGCAATAGGACGTAAAGCCAAGGCCCGCTAAGGCCTTGGAGCAGCGGATAGGCCAGATAGACCCCGGCACTTAGTACCGCGCTTACCACCAAAAAGGGCTTTCGTCCGTAGCGATCCACTAGCCTACCCACAAAATAGGAACCTAGCGAATCCATCGCGGTGATAACCCCTAACCCCACCCCGGCCGTCACTATTCCGTCCATCTGGTACAAGAACGCGATCAAAAATGGGTAGTACAACCCATCAGCCGACGAAAGTAGCGCGTTGGCTAGATATATGGTACGAAAGCCGCGCGAGGGCATCTCGTTGGCTTTCATGGCAGAGATCTCCTTCACCTGCAACCTCCAGCAGGATAATCATGTACTATCATTCACAATGAGTAATAAAGAGCCCACCCTGAGCTAAGGGCAGAGGGCTTTTCGCTGCGCTTAGTTAAGCGCTAGTCGTCGGCTAGGCTGACTATCGCTTGGTGCTGTTTGTGAAATTGAGGGCAGATAAGCCACACTAAGGCCCCGTCGTCAGTAATTATTAAACGCTGGGCCAGAACTTGCGCTTCCGCTGCGGTAACCGCTTTGGTAAGCATACTATCACTCCCAAAGGCAGTATAGCAGCCGCAGCCAGGGCTTGACAAGCCATGGCCCCCCACAGATCAGGAGTGTCAGCTGAACTTACTCATGAAGGGTGAACTGCTAGACTATGGTCATGGCTGAGGACAAAGCTAAGAACAGCGAAAAGTCGGGGCAAGAGGCGCTGAGCGACGAGCAGTACCAAGTCATGCGCTGCGAAGCGACCGAGCGGCCCTGGTCGAGTCCGCTTAACGACGAAAAGCGCCCTGGCGTCTATCTTTGCGCTGCCTGCGGCCAACCGCTCTTTCACGCCGCGACCAAGTACGAGAGCGGCAGCGGCTGGCCGAGCTTTTACGACGCTATCCCCAGCAGCGTTGCCGTTAAGACCGACTATCAGCTCCGCTATCCGCGTACCGAGTACCACTGCGCCCGCTGCGGCGCCCACCAGGGGCACGTCTTCGACGATGGCCCCAAGCCGACCGGCAAGCGCTACTGCAACAACGGCGTAGCACTCACGTTTGTTCCTGAAGAAAAAGACTAGCCACCCGGCCTAGCTGCGCCAGGACATAATCAGCTTCGCTAACCTACCGCCAACACCCAGGCCAGCAGCTCGGCCAGCGGCGCAGTCGCCAGGCCGATCACCCGATCCGCACCGCCATAGTAGAGGTAGACCTCCCCCGCGATGACCGGATTGGCACAGCCGAACACTACATTAGGCACATCGCCTCTAATCTCCCAGGTCTCCTCTGGCACCAATATCGGCTCCGTCGGGCGCTTCAGTACCCGGCTGGGATCGTTAAGGTCAAGTAGCGCCGCGCCCATACAGTAGACGTGCCGCTCGTCGTAGCCGTGATAGAGCACCAGCCAACCGGCCTCGGTGAGTATGGGCAGCCCGCCCGCGCCAACCCGCTTGCCGTCCCACAGGCCGGGGCGCGGTTTGATGATCTCGCGGTGATCGCCCCAGCGCCGGAGATCGTCGCTAAAGGCCAGCCAGATCGAGGGCGGGCGGCGGTGGAAGGTGACATAGCGCTCGCCGACTTTGGCCGGGAAAAGAGCATGATCCTTGTTGTCTTCGTTCTCGACTACCGGCCCCAGCCTCTCCCAAGTGAGCAGATTGTCGCTGACCGCAATCATCGGGGTGATGCCGGTAGGTGGCGTGCCGGTCTCAGGGTAGGGGCCTTTGCGCCCGTAGGCGGTATAGGCCATATAGAAGCGCCCTTCTAGCTCGGTGACGCGCGGGTCTTCGACGCCGCGGGCGTCCCGGTCGCTGCTTGGGCTCAGCACCGGCTGTTGCAGCCGGTTCCAATGCACACCGTCTTGCGAAATGGCGTAGCCGATGTGCGAAACATAATCGACCCCCTGAGCGCGGTAGTGCATGTGAAACAGGCCGTTATGGACGATGACTGACGGGTTGAAGACGTTAAGCGCCTCCCAGGTGTTAAAGGGATTAGGCTTGAGAACGGGGTTGGCGGGGTGGCGGGTGAGCCTCATAAGACTGATCTCCTGGTCAGTAGTCGCAAGGGCCTGGTGGCAGCATAGCTCCTGCTGCAAGCCACAACCCTTATACCATCTTTCTTTATGCCGCCTCAGGCGTACCCGCCAGCCACCACCTCAATAAAGTAACGGTGAATCCGATCGTCACCCGACAGTTCGGGGTGAAACACCGTCGCCAACAGGCCATCTTCCCGCACCATGACGGGGTCGCCCGCAAAGCTGGCACACACCGTGACCGCCGGACCCACGCGCACGATGCGCGGCGCCCGGATAAAAAAGGCCCTGAACGGCCCGAGCCCGGATACTTCGACTTCGGCCTCGAACGAGGCGATCTGGCGCCCGTAGGCATTGCGAGCGACAGTAATATCTAACAGCCCTAAGCGGGGCTGTTTGGCCAAGCCCACTAACCCGGTCGCTAGGGTGATAGCGCCCGCGCACGTCCCCCATAGCGCACCGCCAGTTTCGTAGAACGCTTTGAGGCCGGCGTCCAGGCCGTAGTCTTGCATCAGCTTGGCCATAGTGGTCGACTCGCCACCCGGGATGATCACCCCGGCCAACCCGGCTAGCTGCTGTGGGAGCCGCACTTCGGTTACCTTGCATCCTAAGCGCAGCAAGGCTTGCTTATGCTCACGAAACGCCCCTTGCAGGGCTAAGACACCAACTCTCATGGGCCAATCATGGCATACCCACGCCCTGGCTGCTTAAGCGAGTTTACCTCGACACCCTAGCAGTAAAGCCCGCTCTGCTTATAGCTGTCGAACCGATCTCCGGGTCCCAGCGCTCATGGAGTAGCGGCAAACCTGCCGATCTCCGAGGGGCTAATTTGGCTCCACTCGATGAACTCGCGCGGAGTGGTGGCGGTAGCCCGGACTCCGGTGCGGCGGTCGATGGCGACGGTGATATTAATCGGATCAAAACTTAGGGGGCTCGAGCCAACCTCGGAGCCGCCGACGAAGGCCATACGGACGCCGCCAGGATCAAGCGCGCCCGAGATCAGGTTGACGCTGTTGAAGGTGATACCGGGCGGCGGCTCGAAGCGGCGGCCCGCCGGCGTGCCACGCAGTGTACGCTCCACAAAGTTGCGCCAGATCCACACCGGGTGGCGCGCGCTGTTAACCGTGGCCCGCTCGCCCTCGAGGCCGGGGATGCGCGAGGGGATCGGTCGGTTATCGTCGTAGCCGATCCACACCGCCGCGGCTAGGCCGGGCGTCAGGCCCACGAACCAGATGTCGCGGCTGTCGTTGGTGGTGCCGGTCTTGCCGCCGATCCAGCGACCATCGATGCGCGCGCGCCCGCCAAAAGCACCGGGATCGTTGACACCGCCATAGAGCATGTCCAGCATGGTATAGGCCGTCTGTTCGGTCCAGACCCTAGTCTCTCGCGGCACTGCTTCCCACAAGACATTGCCGTCCGCATCCTCGACCCTGGTAATCAGATGCGGCTCAACATGTACCCCACCGTTAGCAAAGGCACCGATAGCGCTAGCATGTTGCAAGGGCGTTACTTCAAAGGCGCCAAGCGCTACCGATAAAAAGGGTTGCAATCCTTGATAGCCCAGCTCTCTAGCGCGTGCTACTACCGCCTCGGGGGTTACCGCCTCGGCTAGCTTCACCGCCGGGATGTTGCGCGAGACGTTGAGGTGCTGCCTTAAGGTCTGGCGCCCCTGGAAGGTCCTGTCATGATTTTCTGGCGTATACGGCGGCTGGCCGCGCACCGGGAAGGCCGTACTTTCGTCAGCAATAACGCGAGCCTGGGTATAGCCCCCCTGCTCAATAGCCGTGGCATAGACGATCGGCTTGAACGAGCTACCCGGCTGGCGCCGCGCACTCATGGCCCGATTGAATTCGCCCGGTAACTCGCCGGGCCGCAGCTTACTCCCCACCATGGCCAAAATCTCGCCAGTCTGGGGATTAAGGCCAACGATGGCCAGCTGCGCCCCATCGGGGACCAACCCTTCTAGCGAGGCCAGATTGGCTGCTTCCTGCGCTTGCACATCGATAGTGGTATAGACCCTTAAGCCCCCGGCGCCAAACACTCGACTCTCGCCGAACTGCGCAATCAGGCTGTTGCGCACTGTCCACAGTGCGTGCGGCGCTAACTCCGATCTAACGCTGGGCGAGAGGTTGAGAGTCTCGGCGGTGCGCACCGGCTCGCCTACGATATTCCCTTCGGCATCATACTGCACCGACCAACCCCTAGGCTGCAGCGGATAGCGCCAAGCGCGCTCCGCCATCTCGCGGCTGATCATGTCACGTGACACCATGTTATCAAGCACCACGCGCATGCTGCGCCGCGTCGCCACAAAGTCATTGTGGTTGCGGTTGGGCGAGGGGATGAGGCGCGCCAAATAAAGCCCCTCAGCCAGATTAAGCTCGATGGGATCTTTGTCAAAGTAAGCCCTGGCGGCGGCCCGGATGCCGTAGAGGTTGCCGCCCCAGAAAACCAGATTGATGTAGCGCTGCAAGATCTCAGCTTTGGTCAGGCGGCGCTCGAGCTCGATAGCCAGCATCAGCTCTTTCATCTTGCGCTCGAGCGTGCGCTCGTCGGCGATATCGCGGAAAAAGTGGTTCTTGACTACCTGGACGGTAATAGTGGACCCGCCACGCCCTCCCGGGCCAAGTAGCTCCAGATAGGTAGCCATCAGCAACCCTGGGATATCAAAACCAAAGTGTGCGAAAAAGCGGTCATCCTCAGAGGCTACGATGGCCATCAGCGCTGCCGGCGAAACCTCTTCTAAGCTGACCGGGATACGGTCGATGCTGGCCCGGTCTTCGCCCATCACCGGCACGATCTCACCGATTAAGGTGGAACCGTCGCGGGCAAAAACCTGTGAGGTGGCGGTGAACTCCAGCAGGTCAAGGCTGGCGAGGTCGGGCAGCTCCTGCGCCCACCTGAAGGCAGAGGCGGTCAGCAGCGAGGCTACCGACAGCACAGCGGTCAGCACGACCAAAAATAGCCCTTGCAGCAGTTTCACAGAGCCACTATAACAAAATCTTGTGAAGGGCCGATTAAATCGCCCGCTACCACGGCCAACATCAGGACGAATCAAGAATCAAACGGTAAAGCTCGCACTTACCCCTCAGCGATCCGGCCGTCCCGAAGGCGCACCCGCCTCCCTGCCCGCGCTGCCACCTCCGGATCGTGCGTCACGACGATCAGGGTCGTCCCCTCCCGGTTAGCCGCCTCCAGCAGCGCCAGCACCACGCGGCCGCTCCCTCGGTCAAGATTCCCCGTTGGCTCATCGGCGAGGATCAGTTGTGGCTTCACTACCAGCGCCCGCGCGATGGCCACCCGCTGCTCCTGGCCGCCGGACAGCTCGCTCGGGTAGTGCTCGGCACGGTCTGCCAGCTCGACTCGCTCCAGCAGCTCGAGCGCCCGCCGCTTCCGCTCAACGAACCCCAGACCTGCGTACTTCAGGGGCAGCGCCACGTTCTCCCAGGCCCGCAGTTGCGGCAACAGGTTGAAACTCTGGAACACGAAGCCGATAGTGCGCCCGCGCAGACGCGAGCGCTCCCGGTCGCCGAGCGCCTGCGGATCGTGGCCGAAAAGCCGCAGCTTCCCTTGCGAGGGGAGGTCCATCAGCCCAATCAGGTAGAGCAGCGTCGACTTGCCTACTCCCGAAGGCCCAACGAGCGCCAGGTGCTCCCCTTTGTCGATCCGCAGCGACACCCCCCGCAGCGCCTCCACGCCCGTCTGGCCCTTCGGATAGATCTTCCACACCTCTTCGAGTTCGATCACTATACCCTCCTACGCCTCGCTCTGCCGCATCGCCCGGGCCGGCGGGATTCGAGAGGCCGCTAGACTCGGCCCCGCTCCGAACAGCCCCGCCACCAGCAGCGCCAGCGCCAGCGCCAAACCCACCCAGCCCCCATCGAGGACGAAAGTGACCTCTTGCACCCGCGCTGCCACCAACGACAGGCTTACCCCCACCAGTGCGCCCGCCGCACCAGCAGCCAGACCGAGCCTCAGCGCCTCCGCTAAGAGTTCCCCAAACACCGCCCCTGCCGTGGCACCTGTCGCACGCCGCACGCCGATCTCCCGCACCCGCAGCGACAAGGAGACGAGCATCTGCGCTGCTAGGCCCGCGCCGCCCAGGAGCAGAAGGGTAAACGCCAGCATCCGGTAGACAGCGGAGAGGGTATGCAGCGTCTCGCGCACCGCCGGGGCCAGCTCGCTCGGCCGGTGAGGGTGGACCGGGGCTAGACCGGGCGCCTCGTGCCGGGCCGAGAGGAAGGTCGAGCCTGCCGCGAGCACCGCCTCGACCTCCTGCCCTGGCGCCGCTTCGACCAGGATCTCGCCCCGCGCCTGCGCCTGCGCCCGGGGCAGCGTAGCGAGCGAGATGAGCACCTGATTATTGGCAACGTTGCCGATGTTGGCCTCTTCGCCGCCGCGGAAGACACCGACGATGATGTAGGTGCGGCCGAAGAGGGTGAGCGCCTCGCCGAGCGGCAACGGCTTACCATAAAGCGCCTCTGCCAGCGCCTCGCCAACGACCGCCTCGCGTGCCTCTTCTTCCGGCCAGCGCCCCCCCAGGAGCCGCAGACCGACCATCTCCGGCAGCGGCCCTTCGAATGCACCGACGAAGGTGAAGTGTCCTCCCGTCGGCCCCTCTATCTGGGCAAGGTACCTCTCGACGTAGGCGGTGCGGGAAAACGCCTTGGCCTCGGGCGCCTCCAACAGCGCGCGGTAGTCCTCGCGACCCAGCTGAGGGATACCGCGCGGATCGGTGAACCGGGTCGCCCTTAAGAAGGAGCTGTAGATGCCAAGCCTCTCACCCATCCCGCCCAGGATGCGCTCGACCTCTCTTTCTGCCGAGCGTGCGGCGGAGGCCTGTAAGACGAGACCCGCCACGCCCAAAGCCAACCCCGCACCGGCCAGCAGGAGGCGCCTTTGCGGCAGGCTGGCTGCGAGACCGCGAATCGCCTGCACCGGGGCTTGTCGAACCGCCCATAGTGCGGGCAGGAAGGCGCAGAGCGCCACCAACGCTAGTAGCGCAAGAAAACTCAGCGTCAGGGACAAGGGGCCGGGATAGGCCGCCACTCCGGCAAGACTTGAAAGCCAGCCTCCACCCAGGTAGGCGAGCGGTAGACCGAGGAGCAGACCCGCCCCGGCCCAGGGTAGTGCCCCCAGCACCTCCTCGCGGACAACCTGGCTCCGGCTCGCCCCCACCGCCCGGCGCACCCCTAGCTGCCGCACCCGTTCCAGTGTCCGCGTCAGAAAAAAGGCCACGAGATTGGCCCCGGCTGCCAAGATCACCGCAGCCACACCGAACCCGAGCGCACCACTTAATAACCGCCCCACCGCCTGACGCAGCTCGAGGCCGTAGCGTTCAGCCAGATGGACAACCTGATAGCCCAAGAGGTTATGCTCCCTAAGCCACGCCTCTAACGCCTGACCCGTGCTGGCGAAGTGTGCCGGGTCGGTCTCGAGATGGAGCCGGCTCACAAAGCCTCCTTCACCAAGGGGGAGGTAGATGATGCCGTCCGTCATCCAATCCGGGCCACTCCGCTCCGCTACCGACGCAAGTACCCCCACCACCCGATATGTCCGCCTGCGGACCTCCACCTCCTCACCTAGGAGTTCCCGCAGTGCATGGCCCACCACCGCCTCGTCAGGCGCTTCAAACAACCGTCCTCCAGCCAGCGCCAGGCGGCGCACGGCAAAGTAGTCCGGGCTTACCTCGCTAGCAGGGTAGGATAGCTCGCCCACGGTTCGGCTCGCCGCGCTCGCCAGCGCCAGGCGTCCGAGGCCGGGAAGTTCAAGAAGCGTCTTAAGCGCCGGTCCGGACGAAGGTAGAGGCACCATGACACCTCCTTCGGGTCGCGGCTCGACCGTCCAGACGTAACGCCCCACCACGTCGATAAGCTCGTTCAACGTCCGCCGCGACCCCTCCCAGAGGCCCAGTGTTACACCGAGAACTGCTCCTGCCAGCATTAGCGAGAGCAGCGCCGTGAGGTGTCGCAGGAGCGCATGACGGAGCTTCATGTTGCCAGTCGGCCAACCCTTCCGCAGGGCCTAGCGGCAGGCCCACCGCCCGCACTTTAAGGAGGCGGACAAGGAGATGGGCATGGCGTCGACACCAGCAAATCGCAGTGTGCCCGTGCAGCTCAAGCTAAACGCTGTCGGTATCGACGCGCCCCCCATCGTGGCAACGTCACTCCAGTTGTCTGCATTGCGAGGGCCTTTGTGCTCAGCAAGAGGCTCCCGACAGCGCCTCGGGGCCTCTTGCACCACCTTTAAGGTGCCTAGTGCCCCGGCGCCCGCACCTCCCACCTCCCTGAGGAGTCTCTCCAGCTCCTCTAAGCCGCGTGGTTGCAGACTTCCGGTAAGGAGGAACGGCATGCGCACGACACCTCCCGCATCGACAATCGCGGCAACCTTGATCTCCAGCCAGCGCAAGCGCGCTTCCGGCGTGTCCAGGGCGACAAACAGCCAATCAGGGAATTGCTGGCCCAGCTCAGGGATCTCCTGGTGGTTCGAAAGCACCAAACCCACGCCTTGAACGCCGTAGCGCTGCAAGTAAGGCGTCACCGCCTCCATGACGAACCGTCGCTCGGCATAGGGGTGGTCCGCTGCGGTAGACGCGCGAAAGCTACCGTCAGGATTCCGCTCAACTTCGATTCGCAAAGACCCTGACGGGGCTTGCGCGAGCAGGCCGCTCAGCTTGAGCAAGAGGTGGCCCCGCTGAGTAAGCGCGAGGTCATCATCGACTCTCGTGCCGGGCGTGCGCAGAGGCATGGGCGATACGACCGCATCACTCCCTGCCAAGAACGCCTGGGCGTTGCGCAGGATTAACTCATCTAACTCCTGCGTTTGCCAGAAGGCAGGGAGGAGGTAGCGATGACGCACGACGCCGTTTTCAATCAGGTAGAGCCCTGCGATGTCTGGTTGCTCCGGTGCTTTGAGGAGGCTGCGATCATCGAAGATTACCTGGTAGGGTGCGAATCGCTCCGCAACAGCTTGGCGCTCTGCCGGGCCCGGTTCTGCAAAAGGATTGGGGGTAAAGAGGATGTAGCCAGGTGTCAGGCTGGGGTGGCCAGCAATGAACGCAGTGGGATTGAATACCAGTGTAGCTGTTGCACCCTCCCACAGCTCGGCTAGGGGTATTTCGGTTTCGGTTCGAAGCGCGAAACCGCTATCTACCACCCAGAGCGCGTATCTCCCTTCAGAAGGAAGCCGTACCATCTCGCCCGCGACTTTTGAGGCCTCCAAAGGTGGTAGCGGCTGACCCGGCACCAGCAGTGCTATAGGTTCTGGCCAGCTGAAAAGTTGTGGCTCCTGAACAAAACGCTGTGACCCCTGAGCCAACACTGTCCCGAGCAGAGCCAGACCAACAGCCGTGAACAGCATCTTCCCTATGCTACCCATGGTAATGTCCATACCACGCCCCTATTAGAGCCCTATTAAAACTCATCTCCAAAACGGCTACAGTCGGCGGCGACGAAGGCCAGAACGTGGACACCCTCTTCCACGCCCAGCCCCAACGGCGCCACCCGAGCCAGCGCCGCGCCCAGAAGCAGAACAGCCAAAGCCAGGTACTTCTTCATGCTGTTAGAGTACAAAGAGGGGCGCTGCATGTGCGCTGCGTTTATTGGACACGCGGGTGCAGCGCGAATCCAGCACCTCAGCAAGAATAATGCTAGGCGAGGTGAGCAACATGCTGATGAAGCGGATAGTGCTCCTGGTCGTCCTGTTATTGGTTGGCGGCGCATCGGCCGACGGCGGCGACTCTGGCAGCGGTAACGGCACCGACGGTCTACCGCCGCCGGCCATCATCGCTTTACGCTAACCCCCACTCCTTCTTCAGGCGTTTCACCTGTGCCAGGACCAGCGCCCGACGCGGGTCGCTTTTGGGTAGGGCTGCTAGCGCAGCCTCCCAGAGTTCTAGATCGTTTTCCAGGCGCTCAGCTAGTATCAGCAGCGCTTCCACGTCGCCTGACGCCAGGACCGCCTGGCGCAGGCTTTCTTCAAGCACTGCGCGCTGCTCGACCACCACGGGCGCCTCGGAGTCGGGCAGCAGTGGGCCGCAGTAGCGCGCGAGCGCCTCGCGCACTCGGTTGTGCTCGAGCAGGCGCCGAAGCTCAAGGAAGTCCGCCCGGACCTCACAGGCGAGGTGTGGCGGATCGCTCCCGACCGGAAGCAGCTTGCGCAACCTGGCGAGGTCGGCCCGGCAGGTCGAGACGGCGCGCTCGCCGTAGACCTCCAGCGCGAGGCGGCGAGGCTCGAGCCCTTCGGGATGAAGCGCGAGCGCGACCAGGATCTCGGCGAAGCGTCGGCGCAACTTCAGGCTCCGGCCTGCAAGGCGGACCTCTCTGCCCCCCAGGAAGCGGAGCGCTAGCGGGGCCTGGGGCTGCCCGAGTATGGCCACCAGCTCGCGGAAGGCACTCTCGGGACCGGCAAGGTAGGCGAGGCCGCCCTTGCCGAGGCCGGTGAGGCTCGGCCTGATGCGCTTAAACGTCTCCATGGCGGCATCCTTGTCGCCAAGGGCAAGTTGCAGCTGGGCGAGATGGAGTCCGGCCTGGGCCAGCTGCGGAGCGAGCAGCGGCGTTTCGAACTGGATTATGAGCCTCTCGATGATGGGCAGGGCCTCTGTGGGCCGGGTGAAGCCGAGCGCCATGCCGTAGGCGAGCTCGGCCCGCCGCCGGTAGACGAGCGGCAGCCCCTCGGTGAGCTGCAACGTGCGCTCAGCTAGCTCAAGCGCTTCAGCGCTGTGTCCCACTTCGAGGAGCGCACGAACGTGCATGTTGGCAAGCGCACCGAAGCTCTCGCGGCGCTTCGCTAACCCCCACAGGCTCTCGTAGACCGCAAGCGCCTCCTGAGCGCGCCCCTCAGCGAGCAACACGTCGCCAAGCGTGCTCCGCAACAGGCGCGCCAGGGCCGGACGGACCTCCGCCAAGTCCTCAACCGCCTGCTGTAACGGCCCCTCTAACCCGGCAGTCTTCCCGGCGAGAACGCGGGCGTAGGCCCACTCGTTTACGAGACTGAGCCGCAGCCCTATCTGCCCCAGACCTTCGCGATGGTAGAGCGCAAGACCCCACTCGGCCCAGTTGGTAGCCTCGCCGTAGCGGCCCAGCGTGACCAGTCTCGCCGCAAGGCCTAAGGCAGTCAGCACGGCCCAGTGCAGGTCTCCTTGCGTCTCGGCGAGCCTCAGGGCGTCTTGCAGGTGGGCAAGCCCTGCTTCCGGATCCGTGGTACCGAGCGCTTGGCCATAGGCGTAGAGCGTCAGCGGGGTTCTTTTTGCTCTGGCCGCGCACTCAGCCGCCGCCAGGTAGCCTACCGGGTCGCCCAGACGGTACTGGGCCTCGGCGTAAAGAGCCCGTAACTCCGGTGCCTCTTCGCGGTCCAGCAAGGCAGTTGCCTCGGGCAGCACCTCCGCTTCCCGGCCTAGGTCGAGAGCGGCCGCGAGGCGGAAGGCGAGGACCGCCTCGTGCATCCGCACCTCATGGGGCAGGGCGGTGAGGAGCTTGTAGAGCCTCTTGGACCTCCCTTGCACCCAGAGCTTGACCCGCCCCCGCTTAAGCAGCTCCGGCACCCGTTCGGCGAAGTGATGCAGCGCAAGTTCAAGGGCCTCTAGCCACTTTTCTTGGCGCACCAAGACGGCCACAAGCGCCTCGGCTTCCAAAGCCTTCTCGCCCACCGGCACGGGTCCCTGGGGTGAAGGCCGAAGGGGTGGGAGGAGTCCATAGCGTTCGGCTAGCAGCAGGAGGAAGGTCTCATAGGCCCCGCCGCTTGCCGCCAGGGCCTCCCTTACCGCCTCCGGCGGTACCTGCTCACCCGCGAGAGCTACCGCCTCGTCCTCCGTCAGCTTCAGCGTCTCGGGCCCGAGTCGTAATATGCCTTCAGAGAGAGTAAAATCCGGCGGCAGCTCCCTGAAGTGCAAGACGACGCGGTTCGCGCTGTCCTGGAAGGAAAGGAGTTCCCGAGCCAAATCCAGCCCGTGTTCCGCCCCGGAGAGAGCGAAGGTGAAAGGCCCTATGACGTTGAGGTGGCGCCGAAGAATCGCGAGGCCGTAGCGGTAGGGCATGGCATACCCGAAGAGGGGGTGCCCGAGCGCCCGTGCGACCGCTTCCGCCAGGAGGTTGCCTTGCCCCACAGTATCGTCTTGGCACGAGGAATCGAGCTCGAGCCAGACGAGCGGATAGCCGTCTGCAGCGAGCCTGTCAATGAGATACGGTGCCCCCCAACACTCCGGACCGACGAGGACGGTGGGGCCGGCATGCCGGCTGAGGCGCTCAAGTCTCCCCTGAAGCCAGCGCTCACCCGTCGCTTTCGCACCTGCATTCGAAAGCACCCCTCAAGTCTAGAAGCGGGTATCGGGGGTGTCAAGCTCGCGCCCAAGCAGAGGGTTTCCCTAAGGGCGAGTTGCTCAGCGCGCTTAAATTGGCAGTACCCTACCCCTCCCGGCCCGCCCCGCTACCAACCGCGCGTAGCCAACAGATCTTCTTCCGAAAGAGTACCGATATTGATGCCGACCATCGCCTCACCCAGATTCCGGGAGACTTCGGCCAGGATGTCGGGGTTGTCAAAGTGCGTCACGGCTTTCACAATAGCCTGGGCCCGCTTAGCCGGATCGCCCGACTTGAAGATGCCCGAACCGACGAAGACCCCGTCGAGCCCGAGCTGCATCATCAGGGCGGCGTCCGCCGGGGTAGCAATACCGCCCGCCGCGAAGTTCACCACCGGCAGTTTGCCGTGTTGGTGGACGTACAGGACCAGCTCGTAGGGCGCCTTAAGGTCACGCGCGGCGCTCATCAGCTCATCCTTGCTCATGGCCTGCAGGTGGCGGATGTCGCCCAGGATCTGCCGCGCGTGGCGCACCGCTTCTACCACGTTGCCGGTGCCGGCCTCGCCCTTAGTGCGGATCATGGCTGCCCCTTCGCCGATGCGCCGCAGCGCCTCACCAAGGTCACGCGCCCCGCAGACGAAGGGGGCGGTAAAGGTGTGCTTGTCGATATGGTAATTTTCATCGGCAGGCGTTAGCACCTCGGACTCGTCCACGAAGTCTACACCCAGAGCTTGCAGGATCTGTGCCTCCACAAAGTGGCCGATGCGCGCCTTGGCCATCACTGGGATCGAGACGGCGGCGATAATCTCCTCGATCATGCTGGGGTCGCTCATCCGCGCCACCCCACCCTGAGCACGGATATCGGCGGGGACGCGCTCCAAGGCCATCACCGCCACCGCCCCGGCCTCCTCGGCGATACGCGCCTGCTCGGCGTTGACGACGTCCATAATGACGCCGCCCTTGAACATCTCGGCAAAGCCCGTCTTGATCCGTAAGCTTCCAACTACGGTAGCCTCTGTCATCCCAACCTCCCGTTCACCCGAGTGAACGCTATCCTTAATTATACCCCTAGCTAGTCAATAGTCTTTGCTCAGCAGCTACCCAGCGACCGTGAAGTTGAGATACTGCTCAAGCTTGCTTAGTGCTTTGCTGCTATCGATCAGCTGCCTAGCCAACTCAACTCCTTCACCGATCGAGGCGGCCCGGTCCATCAGATACAGCGCCGCCCCAGCGTTGAGGCAGACCACATCGCGCTTGGCACCCCGCTCCTGACTGCTTAGCACCGCTCGGATAGTGGCGGCGTTTTCTCGCGGCTCGCCGCCCAACAGATCGTTAAGGTCATAGCGAGGCAGGTTCACCTCTTCAGGAGTCAGAGTGTAGCGCGTTACTTGGCCCTCATGTAGCTCGCAGACGGTGTTGACTCCAGCTACCGTCAATTCATCGATGCCGTTGCCGTAGACCACCAGCGCCCGCTCGACGCCTAGACCGGCCAGCACACCGGCCATCGTCTCGGTCAGCCCTGGGTCGTATACCCCCAACAGCTGCCGGTTGGCGCCGGCCGGATTGGTCAGCGGCCCCAGGCTGTTAAAAATGGTGCGCGCCTTAAGATCGGCGCGAATGGGCGCTACGAACTTCATGGCCGGGTGGTAATCGCGGGCGAAGATGAAAGCTAGCCCCACCTCGCGGATGCTGGCCGCCAGCCGCTCGGGGCTCTGGCTGAGCTGCGCGCCGAGCGCCTCTAACACGTCCGCCGCTCCCGACTTGCGGGTGACGCCGCGGTTGCCGTGTTTGGCGACCCGTGCCCCTCCTGCCGCTGCCACGAACATGCTGGCCGTGCTGATGTTAAAGGTGTTGAGGCCGGTGCCGCCGGTGCCACAGGTATCCAGCAGCGGGCCGCCCAATCCGACCGGCACGCGAATAGCCCGCTCGCGCATGGCCTCGGCAAAGCCGATGATCTCCGCTACCGTCTCGCCGCGGGTGCGCAAGGCCGCCAAGAGCGCGGCCGCCTGTATCTGGCTAAGCTGGCCGTCCATCAGCTGACCCATCACCGCTCTGGCCCGCTCGCGCGACAGCGTGCCGCCATCGAACACCTCGCCCAGCAGTTGCGCGAAATCAGACATTAACTTTCTCCTTCAGCGCTCCTTGCAGGTAGGCGCGTTCGTAGCCGTAGGATACGCCATCCAGCCGCTGCCACACGAGACCTAATGGCGGCACGAGCAGTACCCGTTTGAGCAAAATCGACAGCGGATGCACTCCCAACCGCAACGCCAGCTCAGGGTGCTGCGCGGCGATCTTGACGGCGTTTTTCCCGGCGCTCCGGGCCTTATCAAGATCGCCAGAGCGCTGCGGGTCAGGTCCGAGGTGTCGCACCCTTGCCTCCGGCAGCGCCATAAAACTCAGCCCGGCCTGCTTAAGGCGATAGCCTAACAGGATGTCCTCGCCCCCGTAGCCGCTCAAGCTCTCGTCAAACCCTCCCACCGCCTCAAAGGCTTTCCTTGGTAGGCTGGTGTTGGCACCGTTAACATTCCAATATCCGACCCGGCCCGGCCGCCAGGCACGCGACGCGCCGTCGTGCTCAAAGCGGATCGCCCCAACCGCCACTCTCGGCATCCGGCGCTGCGCCGCCAGGTGCCGGGCTAGGGTGTCTGGACAAAGCAGGCAGTCATCGTCCGAGAGGTAGATGATCTCCCCCTCCACCTGCCGGGCGCAGGCGTTGCGCGCCTTGGCCGCGCCCTCGTTGGCGGCAAACGACAGCACGGTCATGGAGAACGGCGTGCCCGTTGCGCGGAGCAGCTCGAGCGACCCCTGTTCGCAGCCGTTGACGCAGATCACCAGTTCGAACCGGTCCGGCGGTAACGTCTGCGCCGCCAACGAAGCGAGTTTCTGCGCCAGGATCTGCGGCCGGTTGCGGGTCACGGTGATGACACTTAGCTCCATAGCCATAACCTACCAACACCTTCGCGGCCGGGCGATGCCTCAACACTGCCCGGCAAAGATCGCTGCCAGCCCACCGAGCATCAGCAGATATCCAGGAAGTTTTGCAGCATCTGGTGGCCCATCTCAGTGAGGATGCTCTCGGGGTGAAACTGCACGCCCCAGACGGGGTATGCCTTGTGTAGCAAGCCCATGATAATCCGCTCACCCGCTTCATCGACCCAGGCGTTGACGATAAGCTCATCGGGAATATCTTTGACGATCAGCGAGTGATAGCGCGTGGCGGTGACAGGGTCGGGCAAGTCCGCAAACGGTCCGGTCCCGTCATGGTGAATCTCGCTGGTCTTGCCGTGCATGATTAAGGGCGCCCGCACCACTTTGGCGCCGTAGGCCGCGCCGATGCTCTGGTGCCCCAGGCACACGCCGAGGATGGGCACCTCCGCCCCGTAACGCTGAATCACCGCTACCGAGTGGCCCGCCTCCTTGGGAGTGCATGGCCCCGGCGAAATAACGATCCCGTCCGGCCTAAACTCGACTACCTCGCCCAGCTCGAACTGATCGTTGCGCCACACCGTCGGCTCGGCGCCCAGCTCGCCCAAGTACTGCACCAAGTTGTAGGTGAACGAGTCGTAGTTGTCGATCAGCAAAATACGCTTGTAGGTTGTGGGGTGTGGGTCGTGGGTCGTGGGGAATTCGAGACTCATCGCTTTTGCTCCTGATGTCGAATGAAGCTGGAAATGCGCTTGCAGAGGCTGCTTAGCCGAGTCCGCGAGGCTTGAATGTCAGTTTCTGGCGAAAACCCAAGCTCGAGAGCAATCGTTAAGAGCGTATCGAGCTCATACGCTGAGCCGAGGGCAATGTGGCCGAACCGCACTTTTTCAGCAGCGGTGGCACGGCCGACGCCTTCAGCGAGATTGCTCGGAATAGACACTGCGGCCCTTCGCACCTGAGAGGTCAGACCATACATCTCCTCTTTAGGCCAACCGCTTGTAAGCTGGTACAGCACCTTGACTAAGCCGATGCCCTCTTGCCAAATCTCTAGCGTTCGGACGCTACCCGGCCCCATCTCAAATCCCGTTCCTTCCACTACCCACATCCCACTACCCACTACCTAACTAAGCCCTTCCGTCGCCATCTCCACCGCCTTGACCAAGGCCGCTAGCTTGTTCATCGACTCCTGATATTCGAACTCCGGATCAGAATCGGCCACCACGCCACCACCGGCTTGCAGGTGAATCTTGCCGCCGGTAATTACCGCCGTCCTGAGCGTTAAGGCCATATCCATCGCCCCTGACGCGCTGAGGTAGCCGAAGGCCCCGGCGTAGGGGCCGCGCCGGGTGGGCTCGAGCTCGTCGATGATCTGCATGGCCCGCACCTTCGGCGCTCCCGAGGCAGTACCCATCGGCAGGGTGCTCGAGAGTGCGTCGAGCGGCGTCTTACCGAGCGCTAGTCTGCCCCGCACCGTCGAGACGATGTGCATCACGTGGCTGTAACGCTCAATGTGCATCAGCTCCGAGACCGCGACGCTGCCGTACTGGCAGACCCGACCCAAGTCGTTGCGGCCCAGATCGACCAGCATAATGTGTTCTGCTCGCTCCTTGGCGTCAGCCAGCAGCTCCTGTGCCAGCCGCTCATCCTCCTGGGGGTTAGGGCCGCGCTTGCGGGTCCCGGCAATCGGCTTAGTCTCGACCCACACCCCATCGCTGCGTACCAAGCTCTCCGGGCTGCTGGCCACCAGCGTCACCGGGCCCAGGTCGAGGTAGCCAAGGTAAGGGCTTGGATTGACTACGCGCAACGCCCGATAGATGGCAAAGGGGTGTACACCCAACTCGGCGCTGAGGCGCTGGCTCGGCACTACCTGAAAGGCATCACCGGCCTGAATGTACGCCACCGCCCGGCCTACCGCCGCCTTGTAGCCTTCCGGGGTGAAGTTGCTAACGAACTCGGTGCGCCGCCCCGAGCGGTCGCCGGGCACTCCCGGCAACGGGCCACGTAGGCGTTGGTAGAGGGCGTCCACTAGCGCTTGTGCCGCCTGCTCGTCAGCAGCGTTGCCTACCTCGGCTGGAGCCACGATGAATAGCCGCCGTTTGAGGTGGTCGACAATTATCAGCGCCTCCGGCTCGATAAACAGCAAATCGGGCACCTTTAACTCGTCGGGGTTGGCGTCCGGCAGGTTCTCGTAACAGCGGATCAGGTCGTAGCTGGCATAGCCCACCGCTCCCGTCCAAAAGCTGGGCAAGCGCGGGTCATCCTGGGTCTCCCGCACCGTTAGGTCCCATAGCGCTCGCAACGGGTCGCCGGTAGTCAGCACTGCAGTCCCTTGCGGGGTGCTGACAGTCACCTGCCGACCGCGCGCCGTAAGCTTACGGCGCACCCCGGTGCCGATGAACGAGTAGCGGGCAATCCGCTCGCCCTGCTCGACCGACTCGAGCAAGAAACTGGGGTGCCCGGCCACCTTGAGGTAGGCCGTCAGCGGGGTTTCTAAGTCGGCCAGTACCTCGCGGTAGACTGGGCGGACAGGCAAGGCTTTAGCAAGTAGGTTCATGGCACGACCTTTAGCGAATCAATGATAATCCTGGCGTGGCAGTAAATGCGGTCAACGGCGGGCTTCTTCACGCCGTTCGGCCAGCAGTTGATCGGCCAGGCTGACCTCTTTAGCAATGTGGGCAACTAGCTGCTCGCCCTCGAGACGGGCCATAAGTTCGGTGCCCGCCTCAACTCGGAGGGTCTTGCGCAGCGCCACCGGGATTACCAAACGCCCTTGGGGACCAACTCTTACGGTGGTGGGGGTACGGGGCTGTGCCATAAGTGATCCCAGTATGCCACAAATGCCCGTGTGCAACACATCTTCAGGGCTTTAGGGGCTGACGCCTCGAGCGATCTTGGGATCGGCCACTAGCGCACCGCCACGCACGGTAGCGCCAATCACTAGGCCCGCGCTAACTAGCACCACGTTTTTGATAATGTACTGGCCTTCCAAGGTGAGCGCGTAGGGGAAGCGGGTAAAGACCTCTTGCGGGAAGAAGAAGAGCGGAGTGGCGGTGCCGAGCATCTGCACAAAGAGCAGCAGCAGCGTCACTCGCATAAAGCGTCCGGTTATCAGGCCCAGGCCGATCAAGCACTCCCAAGCTGCTAGCAGCAGGATAGCGACCTCGGGAGCGATCAATCCCAGGGTGAGGATCTCGGTCGTGCTGGTGGCTAGCTCCTGAGCCGGGCTAAGGCCGGGAAAGAGTTTCAGCGCTCCAAACCAGAGCAAGACGAGGCCGAGACTAACCCGCAGAAGCAGCAGGCCAAAGCGAGCCATCCAGTTAGTAATACGCACGTCAACGCGGTCAAACCAAGCCCGCAGGGCAACCATAGAGGCTCCTCTCCCGCCACCAGCTGGCAGCTTACCGTTAGGCGCGGTTAGAAAAGTGGGGCACTCGCTTAACTAGCGACGGTCTCGATCTTATGCTGCGGCAGATAGAAAGCCGCTAAGGCCTCGCTCGAGCGGGCGCAGAGCAACGTGCCGTTGCCAAAGGGCGCTAATAGGTAGTCGGTAAAGGAGCCGAGCGGCCGACCCGGCATCATCACTACGATGCTCTCCGGCACCCCCTGGCCGCGGCTGCGATAGCGGCGGATGGTCAGCGGCATACCATCAAAAGAGAGGCTGAGCGGCTCGTCGCTAAACGGGTAGACCCCGCCCTGCCGCTCGTTGAGGGACATTAGCAGGCTACCTAGCCCATCTTCGCCAATCGTCATGGCGGTATAAAGCCGCTCCACTAAGCCGTCAATTAGTTCATCGTCGAGGCTCAGGCGCGCCGCTCGAGCCGCCCCCTGCAAAAAGCCTGCCAGCGCCTTGCGCCGGTCAGGGGTCTTGTCTGACATGTGTTGAAGACGCGCTATCGCCTGACGCACCATCTGCTGTGGCTCACCGATGGCCACCCCGGTAGCTGTCTGGAGCAGATTGAGCAACACCGCCTGCCGGTCGGGCTGCAACACGGTCTGGAGAACCAACGCTTCAGCTACCAGCGCAGCCAGTGAGCGCACCTCGTCCTGGAGGCGCAGATGGACATATTGCCCCTCGTGAAAGAGCGACAGCAGCCGCCGCCCCAGCTTGAAGCTCATGCGCGGCTGAAGCGGCAGCTGTTGATCGGCGACATAGAGCGACCAGATATTCCCCGAACGCATGAGGCCTAGCTCCACGCCGCCCAGTTTCAAGCGGACCGGGCCGCGCAGGTAGATAGTCACGGCTTGACTACTGGTCGGTACCGACTCAATGCGCAAGGCCGGGTTCTCGGCAAACAGCACTGCGCTGGGCAGCTGCGGGTCGCTGGCGCTGCCGCCGACCCGCTTGGGCAAGTGCTGGCCGAGTTGCTCAAACAGGGTCTCAGCCGCCTGGGTGTAAAGCCGCACATCACGCTCAAACAGCTGCTGTTGGGTCCGCTCGAAATTGAGCGCCTCTGACAGCCGCTGCTCGAGCCGCTGCCGCTC
>JAGXSJ010000047.1 GCA_018333895.1 Truepera sp. | reverse complement strand
GTCGGCGACCTGGTATACGAGGCGTTTGCCCACGCCGAACACGAGCGCTTAGGGCTGCTTGAAAGTGAGGCCCACTCATGAGAGGGGCCTTGGCGGTCTTCAGCAGCCTGAAAAACCCCGTTTTCGCCCGGCTCTACGCCGCCCAGACCGCCAGTCTGTTGGGTGACGCGCTGATCTGGGTAGCGCTGGCCCTGTTAGCCTTTGAGCTGGCCGGGCTGCAGGCCGCCCTTGTTCTGGGCGTCGCCTTAACGCTGAGAGTTACCGCCTTTGTGGTCTTCTCGCCTTTAGCAGGCGCCCTGGCCGACCGCCTGAGCCGCAAAGTCATCATGGTCACCGCCAACCTGGCCCGCGTCGGCCTACTCAGCCTGCTGCCCCTAGTGACTGAAACCTGGCAGGTCTACGTGCTCATGTTTGCGCTGAACACCTTCACCGCCTTTTTCACCCCCACCTTCCAGGCCACTATCCCGCTCGTTACTGGCAGACGCGACTATCCCCAGGCCATCGCCTTATCCGGCGCCACCTTCGAAATGCTGGGGGTACTGGGGCCCGGCATCGCCGGCGCCTTGGCCGTGGTGATGGGCGGACGTAGCCTCTTCTGGCTCAGTGCCGCCGCCTTGCTGGCCTCAGCCGTGCTGATCCTCACCGTGCGCGCCAAGCTGAAGGTGGCCCGTAACGGGCCTGCCGTTACCACCTGGTCAGACGTTAAGGAGGGTACTAGCCGGCTCTGGCGCGACGGGCCGATACGCTATGGGCTCCTGTTGGAGCTGGTCGCCTCGGTAGCCGGCGCCTGGGTGCTGGTCAACACCGTGGTGCATGTCAAGGGAAACCTCGCCCTGGGCGACCTGCACTTTGGCTGGGTGATGGCTGTTTTTGGCTTGGGCGCCACTATAGCAGCGCTAGCAGTCGGCGCACTGGATAGGCGCTGGCCTCGCACCACCTTTATATTTTTCGGCGCCCTGGTCACCAGCCTCGCCATCTTACCCGCCAATCTGGCAAATTTCGCCCCCCTGCTGGCGCTGTGGTTCGTTGCTGGGGCAGGGCAGAACTGGGTCAACCTGCCGGTACAGACGCTGATCGCCGATCGCATACCCGAAGCGGTGCAAGGGCGGGTCTATGGTGCGCATTTTGCCTGGAGCCACCTGTGGTGGGCTGGGGCCTATCCTTTGGCGGGCTGGTTGGGCAGCGCTCTGCCTACGACCTCGTTCTGGTACGGGGGAGCTATCGGGCTGGGGCTGTTGGTGGTGATACAGCTTGTTTTCGCGCCAAGGCGTGCCGCTAGCGGAGCACGCGCCGGCGAGGATTAGCCTGACGCCGCCTTTTCTTCACGCTTGCGCAGGTTTGGCTCGAGCACGCGCTTGCGCAGGCGGAGGCTGTTGGGCGTGACCTCCAAGAGCTCATCATCGGCGATGTACTCCAAGGCCTCTTCGAGAGTCAGCCGCTTAGGCGGGGTGAGCAGAATGTTGTCGTCTGAGCCGGCAGCGCGCACGTTGGTGAGCTTCTTATTCTTGCAGACGTTGACGTTGAGGTCGCCGGCTTTAGCGCTGGTGCCGACGATCATGCCGACGTAGACCTCGGTGCCGGGATCGATGAAGAAGGTGCCGCGGTCCTCGAGCTTCCAGATAGCATAGGCGAAGGCGGTGCCCGCCTCCATGGCTACCAGCGAGCCGCCTTGACGGGCGCGGAACTCGCCGGCGAACGGCGCGTAGCCGTCGAAGACATGGCTCAGTAGCCCCTCTCCCTGCGTCAGCGACAAGAAGTTGGTGCGGTAACCAAACAGGGCGCGGCTGGGGATAGCGAACTCAAGCCGCATAGTGCCGTTCTCCTGGCGCATGGCCAGCAGCTTCCCCTTGCGGCTCGAGAGCGACTCGATCACGCCGCCTAACGTGTACTCGGGGATGTCGATCACCACCTGCTCGAAGGGCTCGAGCCACTCCCCAGCGACCTGCTTCATGATCACCTCAGGCCGCGACACGCTGAACTCGTACCCTTCGCGCCGCATCGTCTCGATCAAGATGCTGAGGTGTAGCTCGCCGCGCCCCGACACCCGAAACTGCTCGCTGCCCAGCTCCGTGACGCGCAGCGCCACGTTGGTAAGCAGCTCGCGGGCCAGCCGCTCTTTGATATGTCGGCTGGTGACGTACCGCCCCTCCAGGCCGGCGAGTGGGCTGGTGTTGGGGCTAAACGTCACGCTGACCGTGGGCTCGTCGACCGCGACTACCGGCAGCGCCTCCGCATGGCCGAGGTCACAAAGCGTATCGCCGATCTGCACCTGCTCGAGCCCGGCGATAGCGATGATGTCGCCCGCTCCCACCGCGGCCACCTCGCCGCGCGCTAGCCCAAGATGGGTGAACAGCTTAGTGGCCTTGGCCTGCTCACTGCTGCCATCTTGCGCCAGGCGGATTATGGTCTCGCCCCGCGCTAGGCGACCGTGCCGCACCTTGCCGATGGCGATGCGACCCAAATAGTCCGAATAGTCGAGGTTGGCCACCTGGAGCTGAAACGGCGCGGTAAGATCGATCTTGGGCGCTGGAAGGTGGGCCAGGATCGCCTCAAAAAGCGGCGTTAAGTCGTGGCCGGGCTGCGCCAACTCGGTCCAGGCTCGCCCCTCGCGGGCGATGGCGTAGACCAAGGGGAAGTCTAGCTGCTCGTCACTGGCCCCCAATTCGACCATCAGATCGAAGGTGAGGCCGGCGACCTGATCGGGCCGAGCGTCCTTGCGGTCGACTTTGTTGATCACTACTACCGGCTTGAGCCCATGACCCAGAGCTTTCTTGAGCACAAAGCGGGTCTGCGGCATCGGCCCTTCGGCGGCATCGACCAGCAACAAGACCCCGTCCACCATCCCCAGGGCGCGCTCGACCTCGCCGCCGAAGTCGGCATGTCCGGGGGTATCGACGATGTTGATCTTGACACCGCGCCAGTTTACGGCAGTGTTCTTGGCCAAAATGGTGATGCCGCGCTCGCGCTCTAAAGCGTTGGAGTCCATGACCCGCTCGGCGACTAGCTGGTTGTCGCGAAAAATCTGCGACTGCTTGAGCATACCGTCGACCAGGGTGGTCTTGCCGTGGTCGACGTGGGCGATAATAGCGATATTGCGATACATCCAGCCTTCCTTCAGGCCACAAGGGAACGTGCCGCCCATGACGGCACGGGGCCAAGCGGTGATTATACAGCCCATAGCTGCACGGGTGTGGTGCAGCGCTTACTCGGATGGCGGGGTGGCGAAAGCGGCCTTGGTACCAGCGAAGACGGTAAACGGTCTCACTGGTCGTAGTGGACCCGCTTCTTGGCAGCCACAAACTGGAGCAGTGTCAAGACCATGATGATCACAAACAGGATATAGGACGCCGCCGTCGCCAAACCCATCCGCTGTCGTTGAAAGGCGGTTTCGAAGATGAAGAAAACCGGTGTGAGGGCGCTAGCGACCGGACCAGGGCTGCCCATCCACAGGACAAAAATCGGGGTGAACAGCCCCAGGGCAGCAATGGCGGAGGTGACCGAGAGGAAGAAGATCTGCGGGGTGAGGAGCGGGACAGTAATGTGGCGAAACTGGATCCAGGCACTGGCCCCATCAATCTTTGCTGCCTCGTAGTAATGCTTGTCGATACCCTGCAAGCCAGCCAAGAGGATCAATGCTTGGAAGCCCATAGTCTGCCACGAGTTAAGCATTACTAACACCAAAATAGCGAGGGCCGGGGTTGTCAACCAGCCGATCGGCGAGATAGCAATGACGCTCAACAGATAATTAACCAGGCCGAAGCGCTCATCGAGCAACCAGCGCCAGATGAGGGCGTCGGCCACGGCTGGGGTGGCGAAGGGGATGAAAAAGGCCAACCGGAAAAAAGCTTGTCCGCGCAGCTGCATATTAAGCAGCACGGCCAGGCCAACGGCTAGGGAGATCGAGAGAGGAACGGAGAAGATGGCGTAAATGGTGACATTCTGGAGCGAGCCCAAGAACCGCGGACTGGCCAGCAGCCGAAGATAGTTCTCAACACCGATAAACTCGCGCGGGCGCCGCGCCGTCTCAATCAGCGGCCAGTCATGAAAGCTCAAGTAAAGGGCATAAACTATAGGATAGATGGTGAAGGCGCCAAGGATGAGAAAAGCTGGCAGGAGGTACAGGTAAGCTTCCCCGGTATCTCGGAGCGCCTTCTTAGCCATTCTCATCACCCTACCGGCCTGGCCCCGGCCGGCAAGATAACTTGCCGGCCGGCTCGCCGCTACTCCAGGTAATCGGGGGCCTCAGCGACTGCTCTATGCAGCGCTTCTGCCGGGGCAAGTTGTCCATGCAATACAGCATCCACTGCCTCCGAGAGCAGCCGCCGCAAGCTGTCCCATTCCACGTGATGGGGATATGCAAGCGCCAAGGTGGCCTGCTCGGTCACCCCCGCCATGAAGGGGTTCTCGTGTAAAAAAGCCTGCCATTCTGGTGAGTCGATCACGCTCTGCCGGTATGGCAAGTACCCGGTCTGGGTGATCCATTGCAGGTGCTCTTCTGGCGACAGCAGAAAGAGGAGGAACCTTGCCGCCGCTTCCTGCGCGGCCTCAGTGGTCCCCACTTGAAAAATCCCAGCACTGGCGCTCATCAGGATCGAGTAGCCCATCCCCAGGGGTCCGGCCGGAATTGGCGCAACGTTCCAGGGGGTGCCATGGGCGGCGGCAGCTTCGGCCACGAAGGGGATCCCGGCGGTGGAGCCCCAGTACATTGCCACGTCTCCCGCTCCAAACGGCCCGCTAAAGAAGCCGGTTTGGAAGAGCCCGACCTCCCTTAAGGCGAGCAGGTGCTCCATCGCCTTGATGCCAGCCGGGCTGTCGACCAAGAACGCCGTCTCGTCAGGATTAAACCACTCCCCACCGGCCTGCAAGAACAGGAACGCGAACTGCTCTGGCCCAGGGCGGATGCCGACGCCCCACCGATCTATGCTGCCGTCCCCATCGCGGTCAGCGTTTAGAGCCTGGGCCATGGTTAGCATCTCGTCCCAGGTGCGCGGAGGCTCAGGGACCAAGGCCGTGTTGTAGAACAGGACGTCTGCTGACCGAGCCAGGGGCACCGTGCGGAGCACGCCATTGAAGGTGCTATCAGCCACAAAGGTCGGCAATATATCGCCTATCAGCGCCGGGGGGATCACGTTGTCAAGCGGCATGAGTACATCTTCAAATGCTCCTGGCACCCAACCAGTTTTAAAGAGGCCTATGGTTGGCGGTGTGCCAGCGGCAGTTGCCGCTAGTAGCTTAGTCCTGAGATCACCCCAGGCGGCCCCCTGATGGACGGTAACGACACGGACATCGGGATTGGCCGCCTGGAACCGCGCTACGGCGCTGTCCAAAGCCTCGGCATGGCCGCCGGTGAAGATGTGCCAGAGGGTGATCTCAGTCACCCCCTGGGCTATTGAGGCGGGCGTGAGAATTACCATCGCGCAAAGCAGACCTAAAATTCTAGCAAGCTTCATCGCTTTCTCCCTTCATTTTCTTTCCGCTTTCTGGAACTCGGCCTTCTTGTTGCCACAGCTTGGGCTATTCCTTAGTCTCACCCCCTTTATTTGATGCCCGTTCTTAGCCAAGCTTGAACGAAATATCGCTGTAAACTCAGGAACACTAACAGGATCGGAATGATAGCTACGGTGGCCATAGCCATCTGTAACTCGTATCGGATTCCCGCTTCATGAGCAAACAGGGCCAGGCCTAGTGGTAGAGTTCGCATCTCCGTGCGGTTAGTCATCAGTAGAACCCATAGGAAAGAGTTCCAACTCGTAACAAAGTTGAGCAAAAACGCGGTAAATAGGGCAGGTTTGGCAAGAGGGACGATAATTTGCCACAAGAAACGGAGTCGAGAGCAGCCATCCATTTGCGCTGAATCCCACAGCTCGCGCGGCATAGACATAAAAAACTGCCGCAGCATGAAAATAATGAATACCGAGACCAGCCACGGAACAATTAGCGCCTGATAGGTATCGATCCAGCCCAACCGAGTCATGGTAATGAAGTTTGGCACCAGCATCATGATCCCCGGGATCATCATGGTGCCAAGCGCCATCGCGAAAAGGATATTTTTGCCAAAAAACGACATCTGGGCAAAGGCATAGGCTGCCAGGGCGCAGATGATGACTCCTCCCAGGGCTGTTGCTACCGCCACTATTACGCTATTGAGAAAGAACCGGCCAAATGGCGCCATCGCCCATGCGGTGGGGTAGTTCTCCCAGGCTAACCGCTCGGGGAGCCAGATTGGTGGTATGGCCAGCGCTTCAGCAAAGGTCTTAAAAGAGGTAGCGACCATCCACACCAGTGGGAGCAGCATAACGGCTGCACCGACAATGAGCACGGCATAGCAGAGCGCGCGAAGCACCCCTTGGTTGATCTGCTTAATCACCGCCACTGACCTCACCCAATAATATCAAATATACCTCAAAGAGCTGCAGCTGGCCGCTGCGGCAAAGGACGAGCGCCCGCTGGGCGGGGAGGCCAGTGCCGTCCGGCGTAGCCCGGATCAGGTGACAGCCTCAACCTCTTAAAGCGTATTGGGGCTTTGTCACCGCTTTGTCAGCCAAGTTGTTGGTGGTGTGTGCAGCGCTTACTGACGAGGGGAGCTAACCCTCGAGCCGGGTGGTAGGCTAGGGTACTTGATGGGGCAAGGAGGAGCCATGCGCATTGTCTGTTGTGGAGAGGCGTTGATCGATTTTAAGGCGACCGGCCCATTAGCCTTTCAGGGTTATGTGGGCGGTTCGCCCTTGAACGTGGCGGTAGCAGCCTCGCGCTTAGGTGTCCCGGTCGGCTTTGTTTCGCAGTTGTCGAGCGATATGTTCGGCGACGCTATCCGCCGGGCTATGGTGGAAAACGGCATCGATATGTCGCTGGTGCGGCAAAGCGATGCGCCGTCTACCCTGGCGTTCGTGTCGGAGCTTGCTGGCGATGTGCATTTCAGCTTCCTATCAAACGGGGCTGCCGATACCCTCTACGACCCGCAGCCGCGCCCGCAGCTCCCGGCCTCGGTGCGCCTGCTGGAGTTCGGCTCAATCAGCCTGCTCTGTGAGCCGACCGCGAGCGCGATTACCGATATCGTCGCCGCGCACCAAGACCGCTGCGCGGTGATTTTTGATCCCAACGTGCGCCCGGCGCTGATTCATGACCGGGACGTTTATCTGGCGCAACTTCCCCGCTGGCTCAGCCTCAGCCGGCTCGTTAAGGTCAGCACTCAGGACCTAAGCTGGCTCTACCCTGATCAAGAGCCTGCTAGAGCCGCGGCGGAATGGCTTACGCACGGTCCTCAGGCGGTGATCGTTACCCAAGGTTGGCGCGGTGTAAGCCTGTTGCGGGCTGGTAAGCCGACACTGACCGTACCCGCGCCACAGGTCGAGGTCAAGGACACCGTAGGGGCGGGCGACACCTTTACCGGCGCCTTGATGGTGGCGCTCCTAGAGCACGACGTTACCGACCTTGCCACTATCGCAGAGTCAGACTGGTTAGCTATCCTAGCCTTTGCTGCCGCTGCGGCGGCTATTAATTGCACGCGGGCTGGAGCGCAGCCGCCATATCGCGACGAGTTAGTGCGCTTCATGGCAGCGTTAAGCTAAAGCTGCGCGCTATAGCGGAAGAACCACTGCGCGGCGCTGGTCAGGCCGAAGGCCAGTACGCCGATGCTAAGGCCCCCCACGAGCAGGTCGATCGACCTGTTAGCCGGTAACCCCTGGCGGATAAAGCCCCACAGCAGACCACCGACCAGCCCACCAGCGTGCCCCCAAAATGAGATACCCGGCAGCAGCGAGAACAGCCCGATAATGGCGATCCACTGCAACAGCCCTCGGGTAAGTTGGCGGTCTTGTGGGTGAGGGCTGCGCCAGGCGTCGGCTAGCAGCGCGCCGACGATGCCCAACACCCCTGCCGAGGCGCCGACTAGGATCACCTGGTCGCCGCGCTGGGCGATGATGGTCAGGTAGGCGCCCATGGCCGTACCGAAGACGAAGGCGCCGAGTAGGCTCCCCCAATGGCGGCGGCTCTCGTAAACCCGGCCAATATCGAACAGCACCCAGCTGTTCATGGCGATGTGCAGCGGGTTACCGTGCACGAAGGCGTAGGAGAGCATACGCCAGAGGGCATCTGCCTCGGGTATACCGGGGATGTTGAGCAGAAAGCCTGCGGTGAGGCTGCCGGCATTAGTACCAAAGCGCTGATCGATCAGCAGCTGGAGCAGATAGCTGCCGATAATGGCCAGCGTGAGAGTCAGGGAGGCGCTCCCAAAGCGGCGCACGGCTGCTGGGAGAGGCTGGCCATAGCGCTTAAGCTTAGCGGCAAACCTACCTTGCTGCCCGCTGGGAGCGTTGGCATAGGCTTGGGCATAGATCTGTGCGGCCAATGAAGGTTGCTGAGCGCGCTCTGCGGCTAGGCCGAGGATATCGAAGAGCTGGTAGCCGGCTACGCCCGACAGCGGAGTGGCCAATAGTTGGCGGGTGGCCTCAAAGTTGCCGCGAGCCGCTTGTAGCCGAGCTTTGCTCAGAGTCAAGGCGCGGTAGCCGAGCGGTCCTTGGGGGCCGCGTTGCCAAAGGGCCGCCAGATTGCCTAGCTCAAGCTCAGCCTCGTCCCAGCGGCCTAGACCCAGGTAAGCCTGGACGCGGGCCGCCCGGCCGAGATAGGCATTATCCCCTTCGCTGGGCAGTGTCAGCGCCAGCATCTCTTCCCAGCGCTCTTGTAGGGCATAGGCCTGGGCACGCAAGAGGTCGTCCTCGGCGCCGCCTAGGTAGCGCAGCGCCACAGCATGGTCGCCCCGTTGCAGCGCTGTTTGCGCCAGCAGTCGGTAGAGGCCGTGACGGCCTGCGGGGGTCCAGTAAAAGAGGGTAATAAGTGCTGCGGCTAGCCGATCGAGGCGCGCCCTAACCAGGGTGGGTAGACTAAGGGGCACAACGGTAAAGAGCAGGGCTGCTAGCAAAGCTAGTGGGGTAACAAACGAAAGGGGCAAGAGGCCAAAGCTTGAGGCCAGCGCTAGTGCCGAGAGCGTCGTGGCTAACAGCGTTTTGAGCGGTAGCTCGCTAAACGCCGGGGCCAGGCGCACCAGATAGCGGTTGGCCAGTAGGCCGACAGCGATTAGAATTGCCAGCAGGAGCTGCTCTTGGCTCATGACTGGCGAGCGGGCTCAGGACAAGGGTCGGTGTACCTCATAGCTGTTAGCCTACCGTGTCGATAGGCGGTAAGGTGTGTTGGGGAGTCGTTCATGAAGAGGCTTTACGCTGCTAGTAGATCGGCCTGGCCCACTAGAATTGAGTTGATTAGGCTGCGAGGAGTTGGTGGTGACTGAAGCCCTGTTGTTCGCACTGAGCGTGGTGCTGGGCTACCTGTTGGGCAGCGTCCCAACCGGCTACCTGGTGGCCAGGGTGCGGGGCATCGATATTCAGCGAGTCGGTTCGGGTAACATTGGCGCCACCAACGTACTCAGGGCAGTTGGGGCGCTACCGGCGTTGATGGTGGCAGTTTTTGATCCGCTCAAGGGGGCGCTGGCGGTATTGTTAGCTATGCTGCTAGGTCTGAGCGAGTGGGGGATGGCTTTGGCTGGGCTGGCCGCCGTGCTAGGCAACAACTTCAACATCTTTTTGCGGCTGCGCGGTGGCAAGGGGATCGCCACCAGTATCGGGGTGTTTCTGGTTATTGCGCCGGTAGCTGCCTTGGCTGCCACCGGTATCGGTATCTTTGCCATTGCGATCGGGCGCTACGTGTCGCTCGGTTCGCTGGTGGGGATGTTCAGCGCCCCGCTACTGCTGGTTATGGGTCACTGGAGTCCATCCAGCCTGTTCTTGGCAACGGCGCTGTTCTTTTTAGCCATGCTCCGGCACCGCGATAACCTGGGGCGGCTGTCGCTGGGGACCGAGCGACGCTTGGGAATGAGGCGACAATGATCGATCTGCTGGTGATCGGCCCGCACCCTGACGATGCTGAGTTGGGGATGGGCGGCACCTTGGCCAGAGCCAAGGCCGAGGGGCGCAGCACCGCCATTATCGACCTGTCGCGAGGCGAAGCGGCCACCAAGGGGACGCCTGAGCTGCGCGCTCAAGAGGCCCAAGCGGCGGCGCGGGTGCTCGGCCTGGCTCTGCGCCTCAATCTGGGCTGGCCGGATTCGCGCATTATGGACAGCGAGGAGCGGCGGCTGACTTTGGCCGGCGTCTTGCGCGAGCTGAGGCCGACGTTGGTAGTGTCGCCACACGGCCACGACCGGCACCCCGATCATGTAGCAGCGGCGCAGATCGTGCCGGCGGCGGTACACTTGGCGGGCCTTAAGAATAGCCCCCTGGCGGGCGAGCCGTGCAAGCCCCAGCAGCTCCTCTGCTACATGGGTAACGGACCCTTTGAAGCCACGCTGGTAGTCGATACTAGCGCCTATATCGAGGTCTGGGAAGAGGCGTTGCGTTGCTACCAGAGCCAGTTCACCGGCGAGGCGGCCTCCGAGACCGTGACGCCGGATATCTTCAGGCGGCGGCGGGCTCGAGCGGCCTACTGGGGGACCTTTATCGGCGCCCAGTACGGCGAGCCGCTCTGGACACCGCGCCCGATCTCTTACTGGCCTTTCTAGCTAATCGCCGGCAGCGAGCTAAAGTCTATGCTCGGTTTGGCGGCCAAGAGGGCGGCCACATCGGGGGTGCGGACGATGCGGTAGAGGCTGTCGCGCTGCTTGGGGATAAAACCCGCATCAACGATCTGGCGCACGATCTCGCGCTCGGGAGTGTGGCGGTGCTTGGCACCGGCCTGGCTGACCACGTTCTCTTCCAGCATGGTGGAGCCAAAGTCGTTAGCGCCAAAATAGAGTGCGGTCTGGGCCACCTTGTAACCCATAGTCGGCCAGCTAGCCTGGAAGTTGACGATGTTATCCAGCCATAGGCGGCTGACCGCTACGTTCTGCAGGTACTCGTGGGCGCCAGCGCCAGGCACCTTCCCCTCGATCCGCACCCCCTTGGACTGCAGGGTCCAGGAGATAAAGGCCGAAAAGCCGTTGCCGTGAGTCGCCAGCGCCGCGTCTTGCAGGTCGCGCACGCGCTTCATGCTGGCGATCCGCTCGGCAAACGTCTCGCCAAAGCCGATCACCATAGTAGCGGTGGTATAGAGCCCTAAGCGCTGCGCCTCGGCCATGACGCCGATCCACTCGTCGGCGCTGATGCGCGCCGGGGAGATATGTTTAGCCTTGCGCACAGCATCGACTAAGATCTCACCGCCACCGCCCGGCAGGCCGTCGAGCCCGGCAGCTTGGAGCTCCTTAAGCACCTCGAAGGTGGTCATCCCGGTCAGGCCGGCCATCCCCTTGATCTCCTCGGGCGAGAAGGCTTCGATGCGGATGGCGGGGTGCTGGCGCTTGAGGTGTGCTAGCAGCTCGAGATACCAGCTAAAAGGCAGATACGGATTGACGCCGCCTTGCATCAGGATGCGCGTGCCACCAACCGCCTCGAGCTCGCGCACCTTGGCGGAAATCTCCGCCAAGCTCAGCACGTAGCTGTCCGCCTGGCGGCGGGTGCGGTAGAAACCGCAAAACGAACAACCCACGTTACAGATATTCGAGTAGTTGATGTTGCGGTCGATCAGGTAGGTGACAACCTCCGGCTCGGTGCGCTGCCGCCGGACGGCGTCCGCTGCGGCGGCTAAAGCAAAGAGCGGGAGGTGGTAGAGCTGTTCGGCCTCGCCGGGGCTGAGCCGGTTGCCCGAGGCCGCCTTATCGAGCAGCGTCATGGCGCTGAGTCTAGCACTAATAGCAGGTATCATCTGGTTTGATCCTGCGGGTGCTCGCAGGACTGCGAATCGTTCTCTATCCTGCGGTTTACTCGCAGGACGCCTTTGCAGAGATGATACCTGCGCTAAGGCGACTCAGTATTTGTGAAAACCGCTGAAGGTCATAACGGCTGCTTGAGCAGCGACTCCACCACCGTCTGGGCCGCCTCGGGCTTGGCGAGCTTAAGAGCGGCGGCGCGCATGTTCTGGCGCTTGTCGGTGTCCTCAAAAAAGCTCTTGAGCTTGTGGTTAAGCAGTGTCAGCGGTTCGATCCGCATCCCCGCCCCGTGCTCGAGCAGATAGTTGGCGTTGGCCTCCTCATGGAGCGGATAGGGCTGAACCACCGCGAAGGGGAGGCCGGCCGCTAAAGCCTCACTGCTAGTAAGCCCGCCTGGCTTACCCACCAGCAGGTCTGCCGAGGCCATCAGCTGCGGCATATCCAGCGTAAAGCCCAGCACCTGGAACTGGATTAGCCCCTGATAGTCGCCTAGCTGCTGCTTGACCAAGCTGGCCAGGTGCGGACTGCGACCACAGACGATGGTGGTAAAGAGCGGCCAGCGAAAGGCCTTGAGCTGCGTAAGCAGCGCAGTTAGGGTCTTATCGTCGAGGCCGCTGGCCATAATCAAGAGATGCTCGCGATCTTGGGGCAGTCCCAGGCCTTGTCGCGCTAGGGCTTGGGGTAGCAGCTGGCTGTAGCGGAGATCGATGGGGATGCCGCTGACGTTGATCCGCCCAAGTTCGACGCCCGCAGCATGCAGATGCACCGCCACTTCGTCGCTGGCCACGAAGTAGCGCCCGACGCCAGGCTGTAACCACAGGCTGTGAGCGACAAAGTCGGTGACTACTACCGCCTGCGGGGCGAGCTGCTTGCCGCCGAGGGCGCTGAGGATCTCCGGCGGTAAGAAGTGGGTGTGTACTATCACATCGGGCTGATAGACGCGGATTAAGCGCGGCAGGCGGTAGGAGATCATCTGGATCAGCTTGGCCCGCACCTTTTGCCGCCGTGACCGGCGTTCGCCCGGCAGACGGTTGAGGCGCTTGGCCAACCAGTCCACCAGATCGGGAGCGGTGCGCACTAAGTCGAAATAGGTCTGCTGATAGAGGCGGCGGAAGGGGAGGGTAGTATAGTCGAGTAGATCGACGTGCTGGACACTTAGCGCACGTTCTAAAGCGGCCTGCTCGAGCGCTTTAGCTGCCGCTACGTGTCCACCCCCGATCGAGGCGGAGACAATCAGCAAGCGCTGGGGAGTAGCCACCCCTATAGTCTAGCAATCTGCTCGATGAAACACCCTCTCATATCTTTGCTAGCATAACTAGGCATGATGGGCCTAGGAGGACGATATGCGAATCATTCCCGTAGTGGCGCTGCTGCTGTTGCTGGCCTGCGTGCCTGAAGTGGCTGAGCTTCCTACCCTGCATGAGGTATCGCTTTACGGTTTAGGACACGATTTTCGCTACAGCTACTTCTTTGGAGCGCCCGGTTTAGTGACGGTAGGAGGTCGGCAGTATGAGCTGCGCCAAGGCCGGACCGCAGGGCCGCTGGCGGTACCGGAGGCCCTGGCGGTCGGCGGTGCGCCGTACTTCCGCGAGCCGCTGCCGCCCTTGCCGCGCAACCTCTTTTCGGTGCAGCGCATCCCCCTCTCTACCGACCTGGTGGTGCGCTCTCGTACTGAGACCCAGGAGGTCATCTACACCGACGGCCGCCTCTGGTTCACGCTGGCCCCCGCGACCGGGCCGGGCTTTAACACCCGCGTGGTGCCGCGTGAACGGGTCGAGGGGCTGCGCGGGGTGGGTAACTTAAATAGCGCCCTGGCCGATATGCTCTCCGCCGAGCTGAAGGCCCGCGGTCCGCTGGCGGTCGCGGTGTTGCCTCGCCCGGTGACGCCGGCGCAACAGGTAGAGGGTATCGGCGACTATCTGCGCACCGCGCTGGTAGTGCAGCTAGGCCTCCCTACCGATCTGGCCGCTTTCGAGCCGCCGCCCCGCGAGCTGGTGTGGGAGGTGTTGGCGCAAGGGAACCAGGCGGTGGTGGCCGAAGGGCCGCTCTACCGTATCGTTGCCGACCAGTCGCAGCTGATCGGCCTCTGGAAGCAAGCGCACGGGGCGCAGCTAACACTACCACCCTTACCCGAGGTGGACTTCCGCCGCGAGAGCGTAGTGGCCATCTTTATCGGCCAGCGCCCGACCGGCGGCTACGGCGTTAGCGTCACCGACCTGCTGTTGGAGAATAACGAGGTCTATCTTGAGGTGCGGCTCACCCAGCCCTCGCCTGGCGCCATGGTCACCCAGGCCCTGACCAGCCCCTGGCTGATGTTGCGCATCCAGCGTCCCGGCGTCCCGGTGGCCTGGTTCCGCAACGCTGATACCGGCGAGCTGTTTGCTGTGGCCCGCCGCGATTTCTAACCCTAATAGCAGGTATCATCTGGTTTGATCCTGCGGGTGCTCGCAGGACTGCGAATCGTTCTCTATCCTGCGGTTTACTCGCAGGGCGCCTTTGCAGAGATGATACCTGCGCTAAGGCGACTCAGTATTTGTGAAAACCGCTATCAGGTCAGGGTGTGTGGATCGAAGAGGCGGCGGTACTCGTCGCCCGCGTAGCGGTCGGTCATCCCAGCTAGATAGTCGATGACTGCCCGCCTCAGCCCGCGCTCCTCGGCGTTGGCCCGAATCTCGCCGGGGAGCATCTCAGGGCTAGCCAGGTAGGCCTCAAACAGCCGCTCCAGGAGATGGTCGGCCTTGCGGGTCATGCGGATCAGCCGGTAGTGGCAGTAGAGGTTCTGGTACAAAAAATCCTTAAGCTCTCGTAGCTGTGCCGCCATGGCCGCCGAGGAGCCGACTAGCGTCCGCGGGTGCTCTCGCACGTCGTGCAAGGTCGCTATCCCAGCTGCCGTAAGCGCAGCACCGCTGTTGTGGATGCAGTCGGTAATGATCTCGCCGAGTAGCTTGCGGATCAGCAGGTAACGATGCTGATCGGTAAATCGGTGGGGGTCGATCGCTAGCTGCTCCAGGAGCCTACTCAGCAATGGCACGGCGACGATCTGCTGAGGGGTTAAGTGTCCGCTGCGCAAGCCGTCGTCGAGGTCGTGGGCGCTGTAGGCAAACTCGTCGGCGACATTGACTACCTGGGCCTCCAGGCTGGGCCGCCCTGGTTCCCAGCCGGTGTTGGGCACGTCGTAATCGGTCTCATGCTTGGCGATCCCCTCGAGCGTCTCATGGGTCAGGTTGAGCCCTGGGAACTCCGGGTAGCGCCGCTCGAGCTTGGTGACTACCCGCAGCGACTGCCGGTTGTGGTCGAACCCTCCGGCTGCCTCGGCTAAGCGGTTGAGGGTGTGCTCGCCGGCGTGGCCGAACGGCGGATGCCCTAAGTCGTGAGCCAGGGCAATGGTCTCGGTAAGGTCTTCGTTAAGCCCTAAGGCGCGGGCGATCGACTTGCCGACCTGTACTACCTCCAGGGTGTGGGTCAGCCGGGTGCGGTAGTAGTCGCCCTGGTAGTTGACGAACACCTGGGTCTTGTACTCCAGCCGCCTGAAAGCGGTGGTGTGAATGACGCGGTCGCGGTCTTTTTGGAAGCAGGTGCGGTGCAGCGACTCGGCTTCGGGGTAGAGCCGGCCCCGGCTGCGGGCGGCCCAGCATGCGTAGGGCGCCAGCGTGGCTGCTTCACGCCCTTCGAGCATCTCACGGGTGACGATCATGGCTGATGCTAGCATCGGGCGCGGTCCGGCGTATGCTTGGGCCATGCCGCCGCTCCGTGACTACCTCGACTTCGCCACCGAGACCGCTTACCTGGCCGGTCGCCTGACGCTCGGTCACTACCAGACCGGCTTTGCGGTGGCCGCTAAGGACGACGACACCCCGGTGACCGCTGCCGACCGCCAGGCCGAGGAGCTAATCCGCCAACGCATTGTGGCACGCTACCCGCACCACACCATCGTCGGCGAGGAGTACGGCGAGCTTAAGGGCGACAGCCACCGCTGGCTGATCGACCCCATCGACGGTACCAAGGCCTTTGCCCGTGGGGTGCCGCTCTATGCGGTCTTGATCGGTCTGGAGATCGCAGGGCGGATCGAGGTGGGAGCGGCCTACTTCCCGGCCCTTGACGAGATGCTGTGCGCCGCCTCCGGCCAGGGGTGCTACTGGAACGGGCGAGCGGCTAAAGTATCGCCGATTGACACGTTAGCCGCCGCTACGCTCTCCTTTACCGATATAGCGAGCTTTGCTCGCCATGGCCGCGCGGCGGCCTTTGCCCGCTTGCAGGCGGCCTGCTACGACCGGCGCGGCTGGTCGGATGCTTACGGCTACCTGCTGGTCGCTACCGGTAGGCTCGAGCTGATGCTCGACCCGGTCATGAACCCCTGGGACTGTGGGCCGTTTCCGGTCATCATGCGCGAGGCGGGCGGCTATTTCGGCGACTGGGCCGGCAACGAGACCGTCTACGCTCAAGAGGGGTTAGCGACTACCAAGGCGCTTTTACCCGAGGTGCTGCGGCTCATCGGTGAGCGCGACTAACCGGTGCGCCGGCTGCTATCTGGCTGACACGCATTGGTTAGACTGGTGCCATGGAGATCGTCCGCCGCAAGACTGTGACCGTCTGGGTAGGGGGGGTGCCGGTCGGCTCGGACTACCCCATCGTGGTGCAATCGATGACTAACACCGATACCGCTGATGTGGCCGCGACCACGCAGCAGGTGGCGGAGCTGGCGCAGGCCGGGAGCGAGATCGTCCGCATCACCGTCAATAATCGCGAGGCGGCTAAGGCGGTGCCGGAGATCCGCCGCCGCCTTGATGACCTGGGTTGGCTGCACGTGCCGATTGTGGGCGACTTTCACTATAACGGCCATATTCTGCTGCGCGAGTTTCCCGCTGCTGCCGCGGCGCTGGCTAAGTACCGCATCAACCCTGGCAATGTGGGTGCGGGGAGGTATCACGACGCTAACTTTAAGACCATGATCGAGGTGGCGCTGGAGTTTGATCGCCCGGTGCGGATCGGCGTCAACTGGGGCTCGCTCGATCAGCAGCTACTGACCCGCTTAATGGACGACAACGCCAAGCTAGCTCAGCCCTTAACAGCGGGCGAGGTCACCATCCAGGCCATGATCGAATCGGCGCTTAGATCGGCCGAGTTGGCTGAGTCCTACGGGCTAGCCCACGACCAGATCGTGATTAGCACCAAGGTCAGCGTGGTGCGCGACCTGTGGGAGGTATACCGCCGGTTGGCCGCGCGCTGCGACTATCCGCTACACCTTGGCCTCACCGAGGCCGGTATGGGGGTCAGGGGGATTACCGCTAGCGCTGCCGCGCTGTCGGTCCTGCTGGCCGAAGGGATCGGCGACACCATCCGCGTCTCGCTCACGCCTGAGCCGGGTGCCTCGCGCACTAAAGAGGTTGAGGTGGCTCAGGAGGTGTTGCAGGCGCTAGCCTTGCGCCAGTTTGCCCCCAGCGTGACCGCCTGCCCTGGCTGTGGCCGTACCACCAGTACGCTGTTTCAGGAGATGGCCCGCGATATTCAGGCCTACCTTAAGGCCCAGCTGCCGGTCTGGCGCGGCCTCTACCCCGGTATTGAGACGCTTAAGGTAGCGGTGATGGGCTGTGTGGTCAACGGACCAGGCGAATCTAAACACGCCGATATCGGTATCTCGCTCCCTGGCACCGGCGAGGACCCGCGTGCCCCGGTCTACCGCGACGGTAAGCTCTTTACCACGCTGCAAGGCCCGGCTATCGCCCAGGAGTTCAACCGGCTCCTGGAAGCTTACGTGCAAGAGCGCTTTGGTCAGATAGAGTAGCGGGTAGTGGGTGGTGGGGAGTAGGGGTTTTGCTACTTCCTACATCCCACTTCCTGCATCCCACTTCCCACTTCCTGATAATTGCCCCAGCAGCCACTAGCTAACAGCTTTCGATTGTGGCGAGCGTTAATTTTGCTTGTGAGCAGCCTCCCGTAAACTTACGGCTGTGCGAGGCAGCGACATTGCGCTTAAGCAAGCTCTGCGCTATTGCGATGAGCTGACCCGGCGGCACTCCAGCACCTTTTACCTTGGCTCACGCCTGTTTCCGAACCGGCAGCGCCAGGCGGTGCGTGTGGTCTATGCCGTCTGCCGCAGCGGTGATGACGCCGTGGATGAGGCTGCGTCGGCGACCGCGGGGCGAGAGCGGTTAGCGCGCTGGTGGCGGGGGGTTGAGCGTGTCTATGCCGGCGAGCACTGCCCGGATGAGCCGCTCGAGCTGGCCCTGGCTTGGGTGCTTAAGCGTTATGATGTGCCTAAAGAGGCCTTTGCCGAGCTTTATCTGGGTTTTCGCTCCGACCTTGACCCGCAACCGTTTGAAGAGCTCGATGCGTTGCTGCTCTACTGCCGCCGGGTAGCCGGGGTGGTGGGCTTGATGGTGGCGCCGATCGCCGGCTATCGCGGCGGCGAGGCGACGCTGCAAGACGCCTTAGCCTTGGGGCAAGCCATGCAGCTGACCAACATCTTGCGCGATGTCGGTGAGGATCTGGCACGGGGCCGCTGCTACTTGCCTAAGACACTCTTAGAGCGGCACGGCGTAACTGTCGAGATGCTGCGCGAAGGCCGCGTGACCGATAGCTACCGCGCACTCCTGGAAGAGCTAGCGGAGCTCTGCCGTCAGCTCTACCGGCAGGGTTGGCGCGGCATCCCCAAGTTGCGCGGGCCGGCCGCTAGCGCAGTGGCGTTAGCAGCTTTGAACTACGAGGAGATTCTGCATAAACTGCGGCAGAACGGTTACGACAACCTGACCCGCCGTGCGCACTTAAGGCCGCTCGAGCGCCTAGCCCTGATCCCACGAGCCATCTTTGGCGTGCTCAGCCAAAGCCTGGCGTAAGCTATTCGGTATGCCGGACTACGACGTGATCACCATCGGCGCCGGGCATAACGCCCTGATCAGTAGCGCCTACCTGGCCCAGGCAGGCCATAAGGTGGCGGTCTTTGAGCGCCGCGACATGGTTGGCGGGGCGGTCTCCACTAAGGAGTTGGTGCCTGGCTACCGCTTCGATCTAGGTGGCAGCGCCCATATCCTGATCCGCCTGACACCGATCGTCGAGGAGTTAGGGCTGGCACGGTTCGGCCTGGAGTATATCGATATCGATCCGCTCTTTTTTGCACCCTACCCCGACGGCGATGCGGTGTTCATCTACCGCAGTGAGGAGCAGACCGCTCAGGCGCTAGAAACCAAGTTCCCTGGCGAGGGCGAGGCCTACCGGCGCTTCCTTAATTACTGGCGGCCCTTTGCCAACGCGGTTAAGGAACTATTTTTAACTAGCCCCAGCCCGCTCAATCTGGGGCGAAAGCTGGTCTTTGGCCAGGCCTTTCGCAAGGACTGGCAACGCGCCCTGCCAATGATACTAAAGCCTTACGGCGAGGTGGTGGACCACTACTTTAAGGAGGAGAAGGTCAAGGCGCCGCTAGTCTGGATGGCGGCGCAGTCCGGACCGCCGCCTAGCGAGCCGCTCAGCGCTCCGTTCTTGCTCTGGCACCCGCTCTACCATCAGGGTGGCATGGCGCGGCCACGCGGCGGCTCAGGGCAACTCACCCAGGCCCTGGCCAAGCATATTACAGCCCACAGCGGCAAGGTCTTTACTAGCGCGCCGGTCGAGCGCATTCTGGTCGAGGCTAATCGCGCTACCGGTGTGGTTGTGGCCGGACAGACCTACACCGCCAAGGCGGTGCTAGCTGGCAGCCATGCCGTGGAGACGTTTACCAAGCTACTGGCACCCGAAGAGCGCCCGCCCGGTGCGGTCAATATGCGAGTTGGCAACGGCTTTGGGGCTATCATCCGCCTGGCCTTAAGCGACAAGATCCGTTACGCTGCCCATCCCGGCGATGAGGCGCGGCGCGCCTTGCAGTTGATCTGCCGCGACCGGGCCCAGATTAATGCCGCCTATGGCGACTACCTCCGGGGTGAACCGAGCCGTGACCCGGCGATTGTGGCGATGAGTTTTAGTGCGGTCGATGACACGCTGGCCCCGCCTGGCGGCGAGGTGCTCTGGCTGTGGGCGCAGTACTTTCCTTATGAGCTAGCAGGCGCTAAGTCCTGGGATGATATCGCTCCGACGGTCGAGGCCTCAATCCTCGAGGCTTTTGAGGCCTATGCCCCCGGCACTAAGGAGAAGATCGTCGGCTCGCTCTTTCAGCACCCCTTATGGCTCGAGCGCGAGCTTGGCCTCTATCGCGGCAATGTGATGCACCTGGAGATGAGTCTCGATCAGATGTTTGCACTGCGCCCCTTTTTAGGGGCGGCAGAATATAAGACCCACCTTAAAGGGCTCTACCTCACCGGTGCCAGCACCCATCCGGGTGGCGGCATTATGGGCGCCTCGGGCCGCAACGCGGCGCGGGTGGTGCTAAAGGCGCTAGGAAAACGGGCTTAGCGTGACACCTTTCTTCTTTGAGTCGCTTAGATCGCCCACCTTGCTGCTCCGCCCCTGGTGGCGTGGGGTGCTGGTGTTATGGGCTGTTAGCATGGTCCCGGCTCCGCTCATCCCGGAGCAGTTTCCGCTGCTGGCCTACCTCAGCACCAGCCTGTTGGCACTCGGGGTTTTGGGCTATGCGCTCGAGCGCTACGGTCTACGGGTGCTCGGGCTATTTGCTGCCGCCCTGACCTTTGGCGTAACGATCGAGTGGGTGGGGTTTACCACTGGCCTACCGTTTGGCGCCTTCCAGTACACTGCGCCCGGCCCGAGCCTATTCGGGGTGCCGCTGTTGGTGCCGCTCGGTTGGTGGGCCCTGACCATGGTAGCCCTGTCGGTTGTCGGTGCCGCCCATCGCCTGTGGTTGGCACCGCTGGCCTTGGTAGCCTGGGACTTGGGCCTCGACCCCTTGATGGTGGCCAAGGGCTTCTGGGTCTTTGAGGCCGGTGGATGGTACTATGGCGTCCCCCTGAGCAACTTTCTGGGCTGGTACCTCTCGGGCTGGCTGCTCTCGGCGCTGCTGATGAGGCTCGAGCCGCGCCTTAAGCGCGACGCCGCACCCGAGTTGCAACTGGTCTACCTGGCACAGGCGTTTTTCATGACCCTGGGGCTGGTATTTTTCGGATTGGTCGGAGCAGCCGTGGTTACGCTGCTGGCAATGGGCCTGTTTTTGCTGCCGCTGCTAGGCCAGTGGCGAGCTAAGAGGCTGGGCCGTGCCTCATGAGCTATGCCAAGCATCTGCGCACCCTGCTGGCGCGTGAAGTAGAAGCCGCTATCGCTAGGACGCTACCGTGGCTGATCCGCCGCTCGCTGGCCACTAAGCTCCACGCCGTCTACCTAGCACAGCCCGCTCAGCTCCCTCCGGGAGGGGTAGTGCTAGTGGCCAATCACCATAGCTGGTGGGACGGCTATCTAGTCTGGCTCTTGCTGCAATGTTTGGGGCGCAAGCTGACGGTGATGATGGACCGAGAGCAGCTTAAACGCTTCCGCTTTTTCCGGCACTTGGGCGCTATCGCTCATACCGAAGTTCGCCTGGCACTGCGTCGGTTGGTTGGTGGCGAGGTGGTGCTGATCTTTCCCGAAGCGGCGCTCAGACCCGCCGGGTGGGTCGAGAATCTCCAGCCTGGCGCAGTCTTCCTGGCCGAACGCGCTAAAGCCCCTATCGTGCCGCTCGCCATCCGTGTGCTGATGCGCGGCGCCGAGCACCCCGAAGCGTTGTTGCGCTTAGGCGAGCCGTTGTTGTTGGCTGGGGACCGCGAAGCGTCAACGCTAAGGTTAAGCGAAACCCTAAACACGCTCCTAGCCGATCTGGAAGCGCGGCTTAAGGGAGATCCCGAACAGCCGCCGCCAGGCTGTGACAGGTTGCTTGGCGGAGCGCGGAGCACGCATAACAAGATGGCCTGGGTGGAGCGGCTATGGACGCGCTGATGGGGCTGGCGCTCGGCTTTTTGGCTGTGCAGCTCTTGACCTTGCTTAGTAATCTGCTGGCCTTCCCGGTGCTCCGTTTAGCATCCGGGGCGTTACCCCCGAACTTGCCGAAGGTATCGATACTTGTTCCGGCCCGCAATGAGGTGCACAACCTGCCCGCAACGCTGCCACGGCTGCTGGCTCAGCCAGCTCATGAAGTGGTGGTGCTCGATGACTATTCGACCGATGGTACCGCCGAGCTGATAGCTGAACTGGCTAAGACTGAGTCGCGGTTGAAGCTGCTTCGGGGCCAAGCCCTGCCGAGCGGTTGGAGCGGCAAGAACTGGGCCTGTCAGCAGCTGGCCCAAGCCGCCAGTGGCCAGGTCTTAATTTTCACCGATGCAGATGTCCTCTGGGAGCCTGGCGCCTTGCAGGCACTGCTGGCTTTCCAGGCCCGTGAGCGTGCCGACTTCGTCAGCGTCTGGCCGCGCCAGCTCACCGGTACGTTGGCCGAGCGTCTGGCGGTGCCGGTCATCGACCTGATTCTCTTGAGCTGGCTGCCGTACCTGGGGGTCAAGTACCTTCCCATTGGAGGGTTTTCAGCAGGCAACGGTCAGCTCATGCTCTGGACAAGCCCAGCTTATCAGCGTGTAGGTGGACACACGGCGGTTAAGTCACAGGTGCTTGAGGATGTGCGGATGGGTCAGCGGGCTAAAGCGCTAGGGCTTAAGGTGGCGCTGGCCATCGGCGGGCAACTAATCAGCGCCCGCATGTACCGCAGCGATGCCGAAGTGATCGCGGGGTTCAGCAAGAACATCCTGGCGGCGCATGGCAGCAGCCGCCTGTTGCTACTTCTCTCCACCGGGCTCAATACCCTGGCCTATACCGCGGCCTGGCCACTCGCTTTGCTAGACCCCACCTGGTTGTGGGTTGCTGCCCTGGGCCTGTCGCAGCGTGCTTTAGTGGCCCTCAAGACCCAGCGCGAGCCGTGGGAGGCGCTGTTACAGCCGCTGCTGGCCTGGCCGCTGTGGCGCATCGTCGTCCGCGCCTTGAGGCAGGGCAGCGGCTACATCTGGAAGGGACGGGCATACAGGGGAGGAACATGACCGCGCTGGTGCTGGGAGGCGGTTTTGCGGGTCTTTCGGCGGCCATCCAGCTGGCGCTAGCGGGGGTAGAAGTCACGCTTATCGAGCAGCTCCCACAGATCGGCGGCAAGGCTGGGGAGGTTGTACAGGACGGTTTCTGCTTCGATACTGGTCCTAGCGTGTTCACACTTCCGCAGGTACTGAGCGACATCTTCATGGCGGCGGGAGAGGATCTGCCCGTTAGCCTTACCCCGCTTGCGCCGCTGTGCCGCTACCTGTTCCCCTCCGGCTTTGTGTGGGATGTTTATCGCGATGTCGGTAAAACCACCGCTCAGCTAGCCGAACGTGACGCTAAGGCCTACCGCGACCTACTTGAAGAGGCCCGCCGCCTCTATGAAGACGCCGCGCCGACTTTTGTGTTAGGAGCTGCGCCAGGGCCGCTGGCGCTACTTTGCTACGCTCTCCGGTACGGCCTCAAGGCCCACCCAACCCGTACCCTGCCGCAGCTCCTGGCTCGCTTTAACCCCGGCCCCGAGCTGAGCCAGTTCTTCTTGCGCTTTGCTACCTACCTCGGTGCCAACCCCTATCGCGCTCCGGCCATCCTCCACAATGTGGCCTGGGTTGAGCTAGGGCTAGGTGTCTACTACCCCCAGGGCGGCGTCAAAGGGGTGGTGCGAGCGCTCGAGGCGCTGGCCCGGCGCTTGGGGGTCATGATTCGTACCGGCGTGACGGTGGAGCGTCTGGTGGTCCAGTGGGACCGTGTCAGCGAGGTGGTAACTGACCAAGGCAGCTATCGTGCCGAGGCGGTGATCTCGGCACTTGACATCGTTCGCACCCACGAGCTGCTAGGCCGAGCCACCCCGCTGGCTAGCCGCGAGCCGTCGCTGTCGGGGTTCGTGCTCCTCCTTGGGGTAGCAGGGGAGACCCCACAGCTAGCGCACCACACCATCAGCTTCACTGCCGACTACCCCGCCGAGTTTGCCGCTATCGCACGCGGCCAGCCGCCCCAGGACCCCACCCTCTACCTGTCGCTGAGCTGCAAAAGCGATCCCGAGCAGGCTCCGGCAGGCTGCGAGAACTGGTTTGTGATGGCTAATGCCCCGGCCCTGAGACCGGGTGATGACTGGTCTGCTACTGGTTTGGCCTATGCTGAACACCTCGAGCGGGTGCTGGCTCAGCGCGGCCTGGATGTGCGTGAGCGCCACTGTTTTCGCATCTACCGCACCCCCCAAGACCTGGCTAGGCTCGGATATCGCGGCAGTATCTACGGCAGCGCTCCGCACAGCCTCATAACTACGCTGCGACCCAGGCAGACCCTGTCGGGCCTACGCAACCTGGCGCTGGCTGGAGGCACTGTCCACCCTGGTGGCGGCATTCCGCTGGCGCTATTGTCGGGCAAGCAGGCAGCGCAGCTTGTACTCCGTCGGCTATCAGGTACAGGTGTCTATGCCGAGCTTTAGCCTCGACAGCCCAGAACTTTTCAACTTGCGCTAAAACCGCTCGGTGACGGTCTTCATCTCCATAAACAGCCGCAGGTAGTCCGGCCCGCCGGCCTTGGCGTTAGAGCCTGAGAGCTTAAAGCCGCCAAAGGGCTGCACCCCTACCAGTGCCCCGGTGATCTTGCGATTGACGTAGAGGTTACCGGCCATGAACTCGCGGCGGGCCCGCTCGATGTGTTCGCGCTGGCGGCTGATTACTCCGCCGGTGAGGCCATAGGGTGAGTCGTTAGCGATACGCAAGGCATCGCTAAAGTCTTTGGCGCGCATGACGGCGACCACCGGGCCAAAGATCTCCTCGCAGGCGATGGCGGCGTCTTCAGGAACGTCGGCGAACACGGTCGGCTCGAGGTAGTGGCCGTCAGGCCGTGCGGTCTTGCCGCCTAAGACCAGGCGCGCCTGCTCCTTGCCCTTGGCGATGTAGCCGAGAATGCTCTCCTGGGCCTTAGCGCTGATTACTGCGTTGACCGGATAGTTCCCCTCTGCCGGGCCGAGCTTAAGCGCGCCGACTCTAGCTAAGAACTTTTTCAGCAGGGCGTCGTAGACTTTATCGACTACGATCAGGCGGCTCATAGCTGAGCACTTCTGACCCTGGTAGCCGTAGCCGCTGGCTGCCGCCGCCGCCGCGGCTAGGTCCAGATCGGCACTCTCGTCTACGATGAGGGCGTCCTTGCCGCCTAGCTCCAGATAGACCTTTTTGAGCCAGGTCTGGCCACTCTGCACCTTGGCGGCGCGCTCGTTAATGCGCAGGCCGACCGCCAGCGAGCCGGTAAAGTTGATAAAGCGCGTCCTGGGGTGGTCGACCAGCGCGTCGCCGATATCGCTCCCGCCGCCGGGGAAGTAGTTGATCACACCGGGCGGGAAGCCAGCCTCCAGCACGCACTCCATGAACTTGGCGGCGATAACGGGGGTATCTGAAGCCGGCTTGACGATGACAGCGTTGCCGACCGCTACCGGGCCGATAGTCATGCCGGTGAGGATGGCCAGCGGGAAGTTCCAGGGCGGGATAACCACGCCGACGCCGATGGAGATCAAGAACGAGGTGTTCTCTTCGCCGGGATAGGGGTAAGTAGGGAGGGGCTCGGCTAAGCGCAACGACTGGCGGGCGTAGTACTCAACGAAGTCGATGGCTTCAGCGGTGTCGGCTTCGGCTTCAGCGTAGTTCTTACCCGCTTCCAAGGTCATCCAGGCCGCTAGCTCGAGCTTGCGCCGCCGCATGATAGCCGCCAGCTTGACCAGCGTGCGGGCCCGCTCGGCCATGCTCCAGCCCGACCACTCATGGTAGCCCTGGTAGGCCGCCGCCATCACCGGCTCAATCTGCGCGGCTTGCGCTTTGGCGGCACGGCCGATCACCTCATCCTTGGCGCAGGGGTTAGAAGAGACGATCCACTGCCCCGTCTCCAGCGGTTTGTTCCCGATGATGAGCGGATAATCGCGCCCCAGTTGATTGCGCACCTCAGCCAGTGCTTGGCGGTAGGCCTGCTGCGGTCCCTCTTGGGTGAAGTCCGAATAAGGCTCGTTACGAAAAGGTTCAAATAGCTCCATCAAGCTAGCCCCAACCTTTCAGCAACTTCTCGTGCGGGCAATAGCCTAGCCCTGGCTCTCAAGGTCGCGAGGGAACGTTGAAGCTCTTTGACGAAGTCCTCCCGCAATTCCAATCCTTGATCGGGATCTATGAGCGCCTCTGAGAGCGCTTGCACGACAATTTCCCGAACAAGCTCCCTAAACTCGTCTATTCTCAAATCGGCAACTTTCACACCTTCCATCTGTTCGGCTCCTTTCCAAAAGAGAAAGCTTTGCGTCCCTCGCGTTGGCTAACCGAACAGCCCCCGCAGCACGAACGCCAGATTGGCTGGGCGCTCGGCCAGGCGGCGGCTGTAGTAGCCGTACCAGTCCTTGCCGTAAGGGACGTAGATGCGCACGGTGTGACCGCGCTGGCGCAAGGCCTGTTGGAGCTTCGGTTTAACGCCGTAGAGGAGCTGAAACTCGTATTGTTCCGGAGGGATTTTAGCCCCTCGTACAAAGGCCTCAGTCTCCCGAATCAACGTTTCGTCGTGGGTGGCGATGTCGATGTGTGCCCCGGCCTCGAGCCCGCGATAGATCATCTCGCGCAGCAATCTATCGACCTGGGCTAGGTCCCGATACACGATCTGCTCCGGCTCAAGATAAGCGCCCTTAACCAACCGCAGCACCGGCTTGGGGGTTAGGGCAAGGAGGTCGTCAAGGTCTTGCAGGCTCCGCTTAAGGTAGCTCTGCAACACGGTGGAGACGTTGTCAAACCCTTCAGCATGGAGGGTGCGATAGATAGTTAGGGTGCCGTCCACATAGGGGTGGTTCTCCATGTCGAAGCAGAGCCGTGCCCCGGCCTCCTGAGCGCGCCGGGCCAGGCGGCGGGCGTTCTTTAGGGCGGTATCAATGGCCCCCTCCCTTAGCCCCAGCCCGAGCTGAGTCGGCTTGACACTCATGGCTCTTTGTGGAGCACTAGCAAGCCGCGTTAGCGCCGTTTCGATCTCCTGGACCATGGCCGAAACCCCCTCGGGGCTGGCCACGAACTCACCGAGCAGATCGAGGATGCTGGCTAGGCCCTGCTCATCAAGCCGCTTAAGCACAGCCACGGCGCTGTCCAAATCCTCCCCGGCTACAAAACGCCCGACTCCGAGCCGCCAGCCGAAGCGCTTGACGAAGCCGGCTACCGGCGGCAGGTTGGCCACCGCTAACAGGCTGCGGCGATAGGTTAGCTCGAGCATAACGGCACCTCGCAAAAATCACCTGGTTCCATAGTGCTATCCATTATAGCCCTAGCGAGCACAAAGTAAAACTTCCGACAGCCAGAGGGGCCATGTCGGCGTAGGCTAAGCCTAGTGCGGGGGGGGTAAGAGCGAGGTAAGTGGTGAAGGTCTATTTCATCCGGCACGGCCAGACCGATTGGGGGCTCTTAGAGCGGCGCGGGGTGCGCGGTTGGGCGCGTTCGTTCGCCCCCCTGACCCCGTTAGGCCGCCTGCAGATGGAGACCATCGCCCGCGATTTCCGCTTGCAGGAGGCCGAGGTGGTGCTCTGCAGCAGCTACACGCGGGCGCTCGAGTCGGCAGCAAGGCTCAATCAGGTGCTCGGTAAGCCGCTCTACGTTGAGTACGACCTGCACGAATGGCTCCCGCAAAAAGACTCGCTGGCCGAAGTAGACGAAGCGGTGATCGCCAGGGCTAACCGCGAGCTGAGCTACTACACCGGTGTGATCACCTTCCCGGATCGCCGCGCTCCGCGCCAGAGCAGCCCCTACCCACTGGAGCGCGAGCGGCGCCGCCCGGCTGAAGCGCGCCAGGTGCCGCCGCCCGAGGAGCGCTCCTGGGAGAGCTTAGAGGAGGTTCGCGCCCGTGTGACCGGGGTGCTTAAGCGCTACGGGCGTTGCCAAACCATAGCAGTAGTCACTCATGCCGTGGTGATCGCCAGCTTTATCGGCTTGCAGCGCCCGGTCGATTTTGCCGCCATTATGCCCTATGACCTGGAGTTGACCGACTCGTTAAGCGAGGTAGCTTAAACTATGGGGCATGATTGCTCACCCGCTCACGCTGTGTGGCCGCTTCGTTAGGCTCGAGCCCCTAGAACCTGAGCATATCGCCCCGCTGATGGCTATCGCCCAGGCCACGCCCGAGGCCTTTGTCTACACCTCTACTCCGGTAACGGAGGCCCAGCGCGACGCCTACTTTGACAAGGCTTTTGGCGACCGCACGTGCGGTGAAGCGTATCCCTTCGTGATCAAAGAGGCGCTCACCGGCCGGTTGATCGGTACTAGCCGCTACGCCGACATCCGTTGGCAGCACCGCAACTGCGAACTGGGCTACACCTGGCTCGACCCGCGCTATCAGGGGGGGGCCGCCAACGTGGAGAGTAAGTACCTGATGCTTAAGTATCTCTTTGAAGAGCAGGACTTTTTGCGCGTGCAGCTTCATACCGATGCCCGCAATCTCCGCTCTCAAGAGGCCATCCGGCGGCTCGGCGCGGTTTATGAGGGTGTGTTGCGGCGGCATATGATCGCTAAAGATGACTTTATCCGCGATACCGTGGTCTTTGCCATCACCGACCTCGATTGGCCGTCGGTCAAGGCGCAACTAGCGGCGCGGCTGGAGGTTAAGCTGGCGGCGCTTCACTGGAATGCTAGCGCTGGCTGATCCGCCCGCGGGAACCTCAGCGGATGCCGTGCAAGATCTCCTCGAGGCCGTCCGGATCGCTGATTAGCACCTCTTTGGGTCGGGTCTGAATCACTCCCTCGTCCTCGAGCACCTTGAGAGCTCTGGTAACTGTCTCGCGGCTAGTGCCGGCGAGGCTGGCTAGCTCTTGATGGGTTAAACGCACAACAGCCTGGCCCCCCTTATTAAACTCCAGCACCCCACCGCGATAGAGCCTTAGTAGCACGTAAGCCACGCGCCCCTGAGCGTCCTTATATGACAGGACCTGCGCCTCGTCGCTCATCCCGCGCAGGCGCTGCGCCAGCGTGCTGGTTAAGTTCAGGTTGATAATGGGATAGTTGGTCAGCAACTTCAAGAAGTCGTCTCGGTAAAGCACCAGCGCCTCGACCTTGCTCAGCGCCAGCGCGGTGGCGCTCCGCTGATCTTCGCTCAGCAGCGCCATCTCGCCTAGTACCTCGGAGGACTGGAAGATGGCTAGCGTCTTCTCGTGCCCATCCAGATCGACTTTAGAGACTTTGACCAGACCGCTCACCAGGATGTAGAGCGCTTCGCCGGTGTCACCTTCACGAAAGAGCGTAGAACCAGCCTCGAAGCTGCGCAGCTGCATGGCTTCGGCGGCGATGTCGATGGCTCGCTGGGGGACGTCCTTAAAGAGCGGGACCTGGCGCAAGAAGGCTTTAAGGTCGAACATGGCGGGGCTCCTGGCGGCACATAGGAGTTGGGCTAAGGTTACCATAGCTGCTAGCCTTAGGGGTCAAGAGCCGAGAACCCGTTTTGATTAGGTTGAGGCCGTATAGTGAAACTATGGCGGTATTGCGCGCGATCGACCTGCATCGCACCTTTTACAGCGCTGGTGAGGCGTTGCGCGTGTTAAAGGGTGTGACGCTGGCCCTTGAACCCGCTCAGGTAGCCGCGGTGCTAGGACCGTCAGGTTCGGGCAAGAGCACCCTGCTACACCTCTTGGCGGGCCTGGAGCGGCCCAGTTCAGGGGAGGTCTACTGGCTTAAACAGCCAGTTCATGCCCTTAGCCAGGAGATGTTGGCGGCGCTACGGGCTAAGCACTTAGGGCTGGTTTTTCAGCAGCACTACCTGCTGGCCGACTTAAGCGTGCATGACAACGTTATGTTACCGGGCCGGATCAGCGGCCAGCTCGACCCCGAGCGGGCCTCTTCGCTGTTATGGCAGGTCGGCTTGCAAGATCGTGCTCACTACCTCCCCAACAAGCTATCGGGCGGCGAGCGACAGCGGGTAGCGGTGGCTCGAGCCCTCTATAACCGCCCGGCGCTGCTGCTAGCCGATGAGCCGACCGGGAGTCTGGACCGCCACAATGCTCGAGCGGTCTTTCAACTGCTGGTGACCCTGGCGCGTCACGAGGGAAGCGCCGTCTTGCTGGTGACCCATGATGAGGGACTAGTCAGCGACGTCGATGAGCGCTACCACCTGTTAGACGGTCAGCTCGTAGCGGCCTGAAGCGCAAAGCTGCGCAACACCGCTACCGTGTGGTGGCCCAGGGTTGCCAGGTGATAGCCGCCCTCTAACACGAACAGCGTCGGCAGGTTTAGCGTGGCGATGGCCCGCCCCAGCAAGGGGTAGTCGTCGCTCGTTAGCGCAAAGCGGGCGATCGGATCCTGCGCGTAGGTGTCGAGCCCCAGCGACACCACCAGCCCGTCGGGCTTAAAGGCAGCGACTAGGCTCAGCGCCTGGTCAAGCGCCTCCCGATAGCCTGTCCAGCCGGTCCCCCAGGGTAAGGGGAGGTTATGGTTATAGCCGCGCCCCGACCCTTCACCGCGCTCGTCGGCATGGCCCCAGTAGAACGGGTACTCCTCGGCAGGATCGGCATGGATCGATATCACCAGCACGTCGTCGCGCCGGTAGAAGAGGTCTTGGGTGCCGTTGCCGTGGTGGTAGTCCACGTCGAGGATGGCTACGCGGGCCCCCGCTTCGGCCCAGGCCTGTGCAGCCACGGCAGCGTTGTTGAAAAAGCAGTAGCCGCCGTAATAGTCCGGCCCGGCATGGTGGCCGGGCGGCCGACAGAGGGCAAAAGCCATCCGTGCGCCGGCGTGTAGGTGCCTAAGGGCGCTGAGGGTAACCCGAACGGCGGCGGTAGCCGCCTCCCAGGTGCCTGCCGTGATCGGCGTACCGGCGTCATAGGCGTAATGGCCTAGCTGCCCGTAAAGGCTGGGTGGGGGATGGCCCCTACCGCTAGGCGGCCAGCAGTAGGGGAGAGCGTCGCTGTCGGGGTGGACCTGCCGCCAGCGGGTAAAAGCTGTCTTGAGGAAATGCAGATAGCCGACTTCGTGGAGCCGGGCCAGGATGTCGATCGGCACATCATCTGGGGAGACGATGGGGCCGAGATTTGCTGCGGTGAGCGCCTGTAAGACAGCCTCGGCTCGAGCCGGTTGTTCCACGCACGGCACCAGGCGGCCCCGGTCGAGCTCAGCCGCACCGTGGTGCTGCTGGTGGGCCTCGCTGTAGACAGTGATCATTTCATACGGGGGTCGAGCGCGTCACGCAGCGCGTCGCCGACTAAGTTAAAGCCGAGTACCACCAGCATGATAGCCAGCCCTGGAAAGGTCGCTACGTGCGGCGCAGTAGCCAGATATTCACGCCCTCGCGCCAACATCAAACCCCATTCGGGCTCGGGTGGGCGGGCGCCCAAGCCGAGGAACCCGAGGCCCGCAGCAAAGAGGATAGCTACCGCCATCTGCAAACTCGACTGCACGATTACTGGTGCCAAGGCATTGGGCAGGACGTGGCGGAACAAGGTCCCCAGGTCGCGCCTGCCCAGCGCTCGAGCAGCATCGACGAATTCGCGGTCGCGCAGCGAGAGGACCGAGCCGCGCACCAGGCGGGCATAGATGGGGATCGAGGCGATCCCAACCGCGATCATCACGTTAGTTAAGCCGGTGCCTAAGGTGGCGACCAGCACAATAGCTAGCAGGATGCCGGGGAAAGCGAGCACAATGTCAATGAGCCGCTGCACTACCAGGTCGAACTTGCCGCCGTAATAGCCGGACAGGGCGCCGACCGGCACGCCGACCACGATGCCGATGATAACGGCGATGCCGCCGATAAAGAGCGAGATCCAGGCGCCATGGATTAAGCGGCTCAACACATCGCGCCCTAGCTCATCGGTGCCCAGGAGGTGGAAGCGGACCGGGCCATCGACGCCAAAAAGGCGCAGGTCGCTCCGCAGCAGCCCAAACAGCCACGTCCAGGACTCGCCGCGTACCAGCAGCCTAACCGGGTACTGGCGACCTGCATCAAGCGTAATCCCCTGGGTGGGATGGCGCGTCACCGGGCTGACCCAGAGGCCAAACTGGCCGTCTGGCCCGCGCCAGCTTACGCCCTCGCCAGGGGGCAGGTAGCGGGTGCGCAGGTTTTCGCGGGTAGGGCTATAAGGGGCTAGAAACGGTGCCAAGGCTACTATCAGCAAGAACAGGCCGATGATAGCAAAGCCGGTGGCCGCTAAGGGGCGGCGCAGCAGCTGGCGGAGCCAGCGGCGCGGAGCGGGTCTGGGGGCGATGTCAGTCATAGCGGATGCGCGGGTCGATAGCGCCATAGATCATGTCCACCAGTAAGTTAATGACGATAAACGAGATGGCTATCAGCAATACCGCCCCCTGCACCACCGGGTAGTCGCGGGCCAGAATCGAGGTGACGAGCAGCGAGCCGATGCCGGGCCAGGTAAAGACCGTCTCGGTCAGCACTGCGCCGGCCATCAGCGTGCCAAACTGCAAGCCGGTGATGGTGACGACCGGAATCAGGGCATTGCGAAAAGCGTGCTTGTTAATCACTAGGCGCTGCGCCAGGCCTTTAGCCCTGGCGGTGCGCACGTAGTCTTGGCTCAGGACTTCGAGCATAGCGCTGCGGGTCATGCGGGCGATGATGGCAGCCGAACCGGCGCCCAGTGAGATGGCGGGCAAGACCAGGTGTGCCAGCGTGCCGCGCCCGGCTACCGGGAACCAGCCGAGCTGCACCGAAAAGAACAGGATAGCCAACAGGCCGAACCAGAAGACCGGCATCGAGACGCCGATCAACGCCCCTAGGGTGACGAAGTAGTCGACGATGGTGTTGGGTTTGACCGCGGCGATAAGGCCCGCTGGGATACCGATCAGCAGCGCAACGATCATAGCACCTAGCGCTAGCTCGAGCGTTGCAGGATAGAAGTTGCCTAGCTCGGTAAGTACCGGGCTGCGGGTGCGGGCTGAGGTCCCCAGGTCGCCTTGGGCTAAATTGACGAGGAAGGTCGTGAACTGGGTGTCAAAAATGCCGAT
>JAGXSJ010000046.1 GCA_018333895.1 Truepera sp. | reverse complement strand
CTCTCGTCCTCTGCCGCCTCCCAGCGGGCAGTTACCGTCCAGTCATCAAACCGCGTTACCCGTGCCGCCTCAGCCGCAAAGTGCTCGAGCCCCACGGTGATATCGTCAATGAAGGGCATGGCAAACCCTTCCTCATCGACCATCAGGCGCGGATACCCGAACGCCAGTCCGTCAGGGCGCGCCTGAAAGCTCAGCGGCCCGGCATAAAGCGTTTCGGAAAAAGCGGTCCACAGCAGTGAACTCCACCAGCGGTTGGTCGGCGCCGGGCCTTCCCAGCCGCTGCGAGAGATAGTGGGAGGCGGGTCGATAATATCGGTAGGGCGCCTGGTTACGTAGCCACCCGCGCCGAGTTCGACCTGCTGCGCTACTGCTAAGCCAAGCAGCAAGAGTAACGCCAGGCTGTACCTCATGGCGTGCCCCTAACTAGGATTACCGAGCGGGCCGGCACCATGACCGCCTCTGCTGCTGCCTGTTCCGTTACCCGATAAGCGAGCAGCTCATCGAAGAGCTCATCATTAAGGGTTTTTACTTCAATGCTGCCTTCAAGCCTGGGTTCAACTACTACCGCCTTATCCTCGGTGCTGCGGTTGACTAACAGGAGCTGGAGGCCGCGCTCATTGCTGGCGGCGTAGGCGGTTAGCAAGGGGGCGTCAAGTTCCACCTGCAACGCCGTGCCGGTAAAGTCTGCCAGCATCGCAAAGACGTAGTAGGTTGGGCGCACCCAGCCCGCGGTGTCGATCAGCCCATGGCCACCTAAACCTTGCAGCGCAAAGTAGTAGCTCTCATCCACACCCAGCGTAGCAATCTGCCCCAGCGTATCGGCTAACCACAGTGCGGCGGTCATGTCCTCTAAGTGTCTAAAGCTGATAGTTCGCCAGGAGAGGCCGAACTCGGTAATGGCCAGCCTGATATCGCGCCTGTAGCCGAGCGGATTCATCACGGGGTCGGTAAGCCAGCTACGAAAGCGGTTAATCTCCTGTCCCACCAGCGAGGAGGTAGCGAGCGCCGCTTCGTCGCTCCAGGTACCGTCAGTGGGGTAGACATGCCAGGTGAGAATATCGATCACATCGCCGCAGCGGTACAGCACTTCGCGCAAAAAGACCTCGCCGCCGGGCCGCGCGCCCGAGACCGCCGGGCCGGTGATGGGCCAGTCGGGGTTAATCGCCATTAGCGCCTCGCGGTAAGCGCGAAACCGCTCGCAGTACTTCTCCGGCGTCCAGGAGGGGTCGCCTCGATTGGTAGCGAAAAGGTCGGGCTCGTTACCGATAGCCCAGGCGCTAATCGGGATGCCGATTTGCTGGAGATAGCGAGCGGCCGCTACGGCGTCTTCAGGGGTGGCTTCGAACAGGTTGGCAACCAGCAGCAGTTGGGGCCGGCCTAGTAGCTCCCACTGCATCTTTAAAGCGTCAAGTACGGCGGGCGTCAGCAGCATCTCGTCGGCTTGGTTGCCGGGTGGGAAGCGGATGGCCCGGAGGTTGAGCGCCCCAAAGTATTCCTCAAAGCCCACCACCCGCATCATGATGCCGTAGTTGACACCCGTAATAGCTAGCGGTGAGATCTCGCCTTGAGCCGCTCCTACCCGCAGCGGGACAGCGGTGAGGGGCGAGGCGAGAGCCACCGCGCTGAACGCTAATGTCAGCAAAAACAGCCAGACTTTCATAGCTACCCCTTGATCGACCCGGCGGTAAGCCCTTCGATGACTTGGCGCGAGGCAAAAACAAAGATGATAAGCAGCGGCAGCACTGCCAGCGCCGTACCGAGCATGATGGCGCCCCAGTCGGCCTGGATCTGGCCCTCGAGGGTGCGCAGCGCTAGCGGTAGAGTGAAAGCCTCGCGGCTGCGCAGCACCACCAACGGGCCCATGAAGCTGTTCCAGGAGCCGATGAAGGTGAGTAACCCCAGCGTTCCTAAGGCCGGTTTGATGAGCGGCACGACGATGCTCCGATAGATACGGAACTCAGTGGCGCCGTCGATGCGCGCAGCGTCCATCAGATCGCGGGAGATCGACGAGGCGATGTACTGGCGCATCAGGAAGATGCCAAAGGCGCTAGCCATGCCGGGGAACCAGAGCGCGATCGGTTGATTAAGCCACCCCAAGAACTGGATGATGAGGAAGTAAGGGATGATGTTCAGCAGTCCTGGGATCATCAGCGTGATGACCAGCAAGCCAAAGAGCAGGTTCTTGTAGCGGAACTGGTACATGGCGAAGCCGAAGCCGCCCAGGCTGCAAAAGAACAGTGTAGTTACCGTGGCTATCACGGCCACGTAGACGCTGTTCCAGAGGTTGCGCCAGAAGGGGATCCGCTCGAGCAGGCTGCCGTAGTTGCGCTCCAGGGCGTCGCCCAACCAAAGCGGTGGCGGCGCGGAGAAGATATCGCTCTGGGTGTGCGTAGCCGACACGAACATCCAGTAAAAGGGGAAGAGCGTAACGAGGGCCACCGCTATCAGCAAGAGGTAGAGCAACCCTTTGGTAAGGCGCCCATTGAAACGGGACTGGCGTTTAGAGCGGACTTCGGTTGTCGATGCCGGGATGGTTGCTTGCATCACTCCCTCGTTTCTAGGCCGCCGCGACCAAAGAACTTGAAGTGGATAAAGGTGGCGGTGCCGATCACCAGGAACAGGAGCCAGGACATGGCGGCGGCTGTACCCATATCAAGCCACTCGAAACCGGTGCGATAGAGGTACATCGCCACGGTCAACCCCGCCTGGCCGGAGCCGCCGGTGCCGCCGGTGAGCAAGAAGGGTTGATCAAAGAGTTGCAGGTTGCCGATAATGGTGAGCGTCACGGCAAAAAAGATCATGGGGCGCAAGAGCGGCAGCGTGATATAGAAGAAGCGTTGGGGCAGGTTGGCGCCGTCGACCGCGGCCGCTTCGTAGTACTCCCGCGGGATGGTCATTAGCGCTGCGCTATAGAGCACTACGTTGAAGCCAAAAAACTGCCAGAAAACCAAAATGGAGATGGCAGGCTTGATGTAAGGAGCGCGACCCAGCCAGTTGATCGGCAGTTGATCGCGGATCCCCTCAAACAACCACGCGGTTAGGGGCCAGTTGGCCAGCACACCGATTAACTGGTTGAGGACTCCGAAATGGGTGCCGAAAATGGTGATGAAGACGATCGAAACCGCCACCGCCGAGGTGATGAACGGCAGAAAGTAGGCGGCAGTGAGCGGATGGCGCAGGCTGCGCACGCCCATCACCAGGGCAAAGGCCAGTGGGATGGCCACTAGGTGCTGGGGCAGACCGCTGACGACTGCTATCCAGAAGGTGTTGCCTAAGGCCTGCCAGAACCAAGGGTCTTCTAAGAGGAAGGCGAAGTTCTCGACACCGACGAAGCGCATGGTGCCGAGCCCTTGCACGGGGTTCCAGGCCTGGAACGATAGGTAGATGGAAAAGAGCGTGGGGAACAGCCCGAAGATGGCGAAGAGGATAAAAAAAGGGCTGACGAAAAGATAGGGAGCAAAGCGGCGCTGAAAGCGATCTAGGCGCACGCTCAACGGTAATTGGGGGCTGCTCACAATCCTCCTCAATGCTGTGGGGGGGAGGTTCCCCCCACAGCCTAAAAGGGTCTTAGCGGCGGAAGCGGCGCTCGACGAGCGTTTGCGCTTCGTTGAGCGCGGTCTCGACAGCAACGCCTTCGTTGAGGATCTGGCCCATGGCCGAGCCGAAGATCTCTTCAGCCACCATGTCGCCGGGGTGGGTGGCTATGCCTTGGATACGCTCGGCGATATCGGCAAAGAGCAGGCGCGCCTGCTGTCCGGCCAGGAAAGCGAGCGGCTCCTCAAACATCGGATCGTCATAGGTCACGGGCATGGCCGGGAAGGCATTAATAGTGCGGAAGGCCTCAAGCTGCACCTCCGGGTTGGTGGTTAAGAACTGCACCAGTTTCCAGGCGGCCTCCTGTTGCTGCGACTGCGTGGGGATGCCGTAGAAGGAGCCGCCCCAGCTTACTAGCACGCCGCCGGGCATCTCTGAAGCGCCCCACAGGCCGGCGGTTTCCGGAGCCATCCAGGTCTCCAGGTGGCCGGCCAGCCAGGCGCCGGACAGTTCGGTAGCGACCGTGCCGCGCCGGAAGGCTTCAAACCACTCGCTGGACCAGGCGCCGATCTGGGCGTCTAAGCCTTCTTGGCGGATGCGCTGGGCGATGGTGGCCGCCTGGATGAAACGCTCGCTGTTTAACAGCGGCCTGCCGTCGGCGCCGAAGTAGATCCCTTCACCGACCGGGATATCGCTGCGGATTATGGCGCTGGCGACCGAGGCGGCGTCAGCAATTAAGAAGACACCGTGCTCGCGCAACTGCCGGCCGTACTCGAGATAGCTGTCCCAGGAGCTGATGATCTGGTTAATATCGGCGCCTACCGTTGCCAGGTGGTCACGGCGGAAATACATGACCCCGGGCGCGATGTCGGTCGGCAACGCCACCTGGCGGCCGTCCGCGGTTCTCGACTGGAGCCAGGCATACTCCACGAACAGCTCTTCGAACTGACCGGCGTTGAAGGGAGGCTGAGCGAGGTCGACCAGGCCGCCTTCGGCTACGAACCTAGCGATAAAGCCGATCTCGATGGCCACCACATCAGCCGCGCCCGAGCCGACAGCCAAGGCGGTAACCAGCGCGTTGTGGTGGTCCATGAAGCCTAAGGTTCTGACCTCGACTTCGATATCGGGGTGCAGCTCGTTGAACTTGGGCAGGACGCGAACAACATGCTCATTGAGCGGCTCGAACACGCCAATGGAGAGCTTAGTCGTCTGGGCCCAGGCGAGGCCCATGACGAGCAGCAGCGTGACAACCAAGAGTTTTTTCATGCAGTATCCTTTCTTGCACTAGTGTGACTTCGGACGTACTACCGATTCCCTAACAACCAGAGTGGGCTCGAACTTCCTTATCACCCCCTCTCCCACATCAGCCTTGAGGGCGCCGAGTGCTGTGAGGGCTAGCTGCGCAGCCGCGCGACCCATCTCGACGAGCGGCTGGCGAATGGTGGTCAGTGCTGGGTAGAGGTAGCGGGCCAGGATCACGTCGTCGTAGCCGATCAGCGATACGTCGTGAGGGACTTGCAGGCCATGCTCGCGCAAGGTATGAAGGGCCCCGGCCGCCGTCTGATCGTTACCGGCGATGACGGCGGTGAAGTCGAGTTGGCGGCTAAGCAGCCGCTTCATACCGCGCTGCCCGCCCTCTTCCACGAAAGTTCCCTCGACCACTAGGCCTTCGTCGTAAGGGATACCGGCCTCGGCTAGGGCCTGCCGATAGCCCTCTAAGCGGTCGCGGGCATCCTTGATTGCCAGCCAGCCGGTAATATGGGCGATACGCCGATGACCGTGATCAAGCAGGTGCTTGGTGGCAAGGTAGCCGCCCAACACGTTGTCGAGATAGATGCAGCGGTCGGCCAGCTCGGGGACGTAGCGGCCAACAACGACTAACGGGGTGGTGTGAGCCGCCCAGCGTAATATGTCATAGTCCGAGACGGCCTCGAGCTGCACGATGAGCGCATCCGCCCGGCGCTGCCTGAGCGACTCCACCGACTTGAACTCGAGCGCTCGGTTAGCGTGCCCGCTCGAGACCATCAGGTGCATGCCGACGGCTTCCACGACCTCTTCAATGCCGCGGACGATGCCGCTATAGAACGGGCTGGAGATCTCATTGATGACCACGCCGATACTGCCGGAGCGGTTGGTGGCCAGGCTGCGCGCAAAGGCGTTAGGACTGTAGCCGGTCTGCTTCATGGCCGCCATGACCCGCGCCCGAGTGGGCTCGGCGACCGGGGCGCTGCCGGTGAGTACCCGCGAGACGGTGGCCATAGAGACCTGGGCGATGCGACTGACTTCCTTGATGGTCGTCACTCCGACTCCTTGCGAAACCGCTTTCAGTAAAAGTCTAGTACAGAGTCAGGGCAATGTCAATAGCCCTTGTAGCGCAGCACCCCAGACAGCCGCGCTTGAATCGATAAGAATCTTGCTTCTGACGATAGTTTTAACGTTTAACCAAGAGCGCTTGAAGCGGTTAAGCTTGTGGCTGAAAAGTGACTGTTAGGGCTTGAGCATGAAAACGGTTTCATAACCTGCCAGAGGCTACGATACCGCCGCTCGGTCCTGCCAATGCCGCTAGCAGCCCCTGTGGGCGAGGGAGATTAGTGCAGGCCTAGCCGATACTTGTCATTAATTGCAGCGATAAGCAGCCGGGCCTTGTTCACCGAGGGGACCAGCGGATGGCAGGAGAGGGCCAATAGCGCCTTGTGATAGCTCCGCTCGACCGCCGCTTCTACTGCCAGAACTTCATAGGACTTGAGCAGCTGCAGCCAGCCGCGAATCGGCGGCTCGAGCCGGCCCATAGCCAGGGGCTTAGCGCCGCTGGCATCGATGATGGCGGGCACCTCCACCACGCTCTCCTCGGGCAGATCAGGCAGGGCGCTGCCATTGCGCACGTTGATAATGTGGCGCTCACCGGCGTTAGTAGCAATGGCGCGGATCAAGGCTACCGCGGCGGTGGAGTAGTAGGCGCCGCCGCGTTTTTCAAGCTCGGCAGGCTTTTCGCTAAGCTGGGGCTGCCGGTATTTTTCGAGTAGCGTGGCTTCAATGGCCATGACCTCCTGCGCGCGCGTCTGCGGCTGTTGCTGGAGGTGCTCGAGCGTCTCATGCTGAAGGTAGAAGTAGCGCAGGTAGCTCGAGGGGATCATGTGCAACGCCGTGAGGAAGTCGCGATGGTACCCTAGCGAGGGGAGATCACTTTCCAGCAGGTCGGCCATGACCTCGTCCAGCACCTCCCGGCCGGCGATGGTGACGCCCCGAATCCAGGCGAAGTGATTGAGGCCGACATAATCGAGCACAATGCTCGAGGCGGGCACCGCGTACCGCTTGGCGAGCGCCATCTGCGTGCCGATCGGGCTGTTGCACAAACCGATGCAACGCACGCCGCCATATTTCAGCAGCGCCTCGGTAACCAGCCCTGCCGGATTAGTGAAGTTGATGAGCATAGCGCCTGGGGCGTGCGCCCGCATCTCTTGGCTCACTTTAAGCAGCACGGGGATGGTGCGCAGAGCCTTGGCAAAACCCACCACCCCGGTCGTCTCCTGGCCGATCACGCCGTGCTCTAGGGCCAGCACCGTGTCCTCATGGCGTGCCTGCTGCCCGCCCACACGGACCTGGGTGATGACAAAGTCGGCGCCCGCTACGGCGCTGGTAAGCTCCGGGGTTAGCTCGAGCTCAAAAGGCCGGCCCGCCACCTTCACCATCCGCTCGGCTAACCCGCCCACCACCGTTAAGCGCTCGGCGCTGAGATCCATCAGAGTCAACTGTTTAAGGGGCAGGCGCTCGAAGTTCTGAATAAAACCTTCCACCAGTTCGGGGGTGTAGGTGCTGCCGCCGCCAATGACGCAGATTTTCATGGGGAACCCTCTTCATTCGATTCACAAGTCAACCAGCTCTGCCGGTACGCCTGCGCCAGTTCAGGCGTGACCTCTTGCCCTAATAGCTCCAGGGCCGCAAACACCGCTCCCAGCACCGGCGCCACCTGCAAGCGGATCACGCGGGCGTTTGGGTGTTGGCGCTGTACGCACTCGGTAAAGGTGTTTAGCAGCAGCGGGTACTGCGGGCGCTGAAAGACGCTGCCGCCTGCTACTACCGGGAGGGCGCCCAGCCGGTCGCTGAAAAGCTTGTCCCAAGCAGCGTTGACGGCCAAGGCGAGCTCTTCTCCCACCTCGACGAGAATGTCCTGGGCGACCTTATCACCTTCTTCAGCGGCGGCGAACACCACGGGCGCTAACTCCCACCAGGTGATGGGCCGGTCGGAATAGTACCCGTCCAGAACGTCCATCAGGTTGTTTAGGCCCAAGTGCGCCTTGAGCCCTTGTACCAGGGTCGTGGCGGGACCGCGGCCTTCCATGGCTCGCCAGGCGTGGCGCATCGCCATTACCCCGATATGTGCCGCTCCGGCGCTGTCGCCGAACTCAAAGCCAAAACCCCCGATCTGCACCTTCTCACCCGCGTCGTTAAAGCCGACTACATTGGTGCCGCTGCCGCAGATGGCGGCGATCCCGACCCCGTCCGGCGCGGCGGCTCGGAGGGCGATGGTGGCGTCGTTCTCGAAGGCCCAGCGCGGCCAGGGAGCGATGGGGGTAAGCACCTGCCTAACCAGCTCGAAGTCGGCAGCCCGGTCAGCGCCGGCCATGCCGAAGTAGGCCGCCTCGATCTCGGTACTAGCGATGTTGGCTTGGCTCAGGGCGGCTTCGATGCTGTGAGCGACCTCTTGACGGGCGCGGGCTACGCCAGGGCCTTGCCAGTTGCCGTTACCCCCCCGCCCATGAGCGACGATATGGCCTTGCGTATCGGCAATGACCGCCATAGTTTTAGAATTGCCGGCGTCTACTCCCAGTACATATGACACAAAGCTCCCTCGAAAATCGGTAGTCAAGTATACGAGTATTCAAGTATTCGAGGCGACCACGTGGGGTCGCCCAATTTTCATCCTTGCTGGTGAAACAAGAGATTCCCTTCATGGCTAACGGCTATTCGAGGCGGCGCGCCAAGAGGCCGGTGTGAGACACCATAATGGCAAACCGGGCGCCATCTTCGACTGGGACGAAGGTGGCGGAGCCGTACTCGGCGTCGATTAGCGCTGCTAAGGGTGTCAAGCGGCTCAGGTCGCTGAGGTTAAGGGGCGTAGTCTGAGCCAAAGCATAGACGGTGCGCGGCCTGGTCTGCTCGTGATCGAGCAGCAGGTAGCGCCCGCCGACACGCTCGAGCTGATACGCAGTGCGCAGCCCGATGGCCGTAGCTACCGGGTGCCATTTGACAATCTGCGCATCGACATAGAGCTGGTCGCCCATGATCTGAAAACCGCTCTGCCGGCCGTCAGGGAAGGTGAACAGGGCGTTAAAAAGCTGAGGCTCTAGGTTGCGGATCTCCACCGTAGCGGCAACGGCCTCCTCAGTGAAGACGCGAAAGCCGTGGGTCGCTAGGCTGATAGCGCCGAACAGCCCGGCTACCAATAGTAACACCACTACAGTCAACAGCCGCGACAGCGCGCCGCCCCAACGCCCGCGCCGCGCTGCACCCAAGGCGTAGCCGAGCAGCACCAGAGCGATCAGCAGCGGCGCTAACGTCAGCACGAGCAGCGGGCTCAGCAGCATCGTCATAATCTGGGCCTAGTATATACTGCGCACGGCCCGGGTTGCGCAGGGCAACAGGTTGTGGGTAGTGGGTAGTAGGTTGTGGGGGTTTTCCCACTTCCCACATTCCACAACCCACTGCCTATCACCTGTTACCCCACCGTAGGGTCGTTGCCGGGCGGCCAGCTACCGCCTAGCGCCAGCCATGCCTCTATCATGTCGAGTGGAGCTTGGGCCATGAAGGTAATGGCCTGGTTGTCGCGCGGGTGGGGCAGGGTGAGGCGCAAGGCGTGCAGCGCCTGGCGCGTAATAACGCTGCTGCGCTGGCCGTAGGCCTCATCGCCCAAGATGGCGGCTCCCAGGTGGGCCAGATGGACGCGGATCTGATGGGTGCGGCCGGTATGCGGCTTGGCCTTCACAAAGAGGTAGCGAGCCTCGCCCCGCCGGATCCGCATTAGTACCCGCAGGTAGGTATTGGCCGAGCGGGGGTTGGCCCCGCCAACTGTCATCAGCTGGCGGTTGTGGGGGTGACGGCCGATGGGCGCCTCGACCTGAACCTCATCGGGGATATCGCCGACCGCAATCGCCAGGTACTCCTTTTCGGTCAGGCGCTTCTTAAAAGAGGCCGCCAGGTGCCGGTGCGCCTCGTCGTGCTTGGCCACTACCATCACGCCGGAGGTGTCCTTATCGAGCCGATGCACGATGCCGGGGCGGTAGTCCTCCTCCTCAGGCTCAAAGTGGCGCTCCTTAGCTAGCGACATGCGCCCTAGCAGCGCATTTACTACCGTGCCGCTGCGCAGCGTGGCGGTAGGGTGGGCGGCCAGGCCGGGAGGCTTGTTGATGGCGGCGAGGTCGTCGTCTTCGTAGATGATGTCAAGGGGGATCTCTTCCGCCTCGACTGTGACCGGTTTGGGCGGCGGTATGACCACCGAGATAAGCTCGAGCCCCGAGAGTTTGTGCGAAACTTTAATGGCGGGGCGCCCGTCGATCTGCACAAAGCCTTCCTCGACCAAGTTTTTGGCATAAGTGCGGCTGAGCTGCAAGGCCAGGGCGATAGCTACATCGAGCCGCTCGCCGGCGGGGGCTTGAAAGACTTTGACCTCCACCACCCTAGTGTAGCGCTATTAGCGCTTAGGCTGGTCTCAGGGCTCCTGCTTCGCCTGCTGGATTAGCCTTTCGACACGCTTGTCGAAGACGAACGGGCCGAGAGGCGTAAGCTCCACCTGGGACAAAAAATCGGGGTGGTGAGGATTCAGCAGGTAGTTATAGCTCTCAGGAACGACCACCGAACGCACTTTGAGCACCGCGCTCTGCTGCGCGCGAACCCAGGCGTCACCGTAAGCGCGCGTCCTGGACTCGTCGAAGATGTCGATTTCACTCGGCGCTTCAGGCACTAGCGCCTCGTCGAAGGTGCAGCGGTAGAGATGATAGCCGGATAGCGTGGTATAGACCTCCCACCCGCCAAGGATCTCCAACGCGGCCAGCGCGGGATGCTCCGAAGTGTAGACGAGAATCGTTCCTTCACTGTTCCAGCGCGCCCTGGCGCCACGCGGCCCAAAGGCGGCGAGCAGTGAGTCGGTATAGGCGAGCCGGTAACTCCTGATCAAAGATAGGCACCGTCTTCAAGCGCCGTGACCATGCCGGCGAGTTTGGCCAATCCCACCCGCGTTTCCAAGAGGTCGATAGGGCGAGTGCCTGCTAGGGCACGCTTGGGCGTTTTGAACCAGAGAGGCGCCTGTTCGGTGCCAAGTATGCTGGCAACGCGCGCGTAGAGATCGAGGGTGGCATAGGCGCGGTCGAGCAGCTCGACATCCATCTTGGGGTTGCGGCTCTTGCGCGAGCGGCTGACGCCGAGGATGCGCAGGGCCTCGAGCTTGCCCACGCCGAGCAAGGTTGCAAGGTTGGCGAGGACGACCTCGAGCGAAGGCTCCCCAACGAGTTCTCGATGAATGACGGCGCGTTCGACGGCTTCGGGAGCCGCGCCGAGGACCTGTTCGAAAGCGCGGGCTCTGGTCTCACGAAACAGGATGGTTGCCATATCAACATTATAGATTGCAAAGGCTACACTTGCAAGCGGCGACAAAGCTCGACGGCGATACCGCGCGGCGCTACTCCAACGTCTGCCACGAGGTAGAGCACCAAGTCACCCTGATGGCGACCGACAGCGGCGGCAACGCCCGCTCGGCGGTGCGCCGCATCTTCATCTGGACGCTGTGTTAGGCGGCAACACGGGTAGGGGCGAACCTTGTGTTCGCCCCTACGCTAATAACCGATTTTCGCAGGAGGTTCATGACCATGAAACGTGTTTCGTGTCGAGGCGCTGCGATGATGGGCTGACGATTCCAACGCCGCCACCCTACACTCGGCCAGGCGCCGGGAATGCCTGCTCTTGCTGCGCGTCTGGCGCGATGGCGCTCGAGCCGACGCCTGGTGTTTTAGCGTCGAATAGGCGCACCCGTTAGGTCAGGCACTTCGCGACGCTTACGGCGTCGCACCGTTTTCTCGACTTTCTCGACGAGCGTTTGGCCGCAGGTGACTCTCCGGTCAGACACAGCTCTTTCCTTTCCACTTTCTCCTCAAGTCTGGCTGGCTATACTAGGTGCCATGAAACCGATAGCCCTCGACGCTATGGGCGGCGACCATATGCCCCAGGCCGCCGTGCAGGGTGCCTTGCAGGCTGCCCAGCAGGGGATCGCCGTGATCTTGGTAGGTGACGAAACGGCCCTCAAGGCCGAACTAGCCAAACACCGCGCTTCCATCCCCATCCACCACGCCCCTGACACGTTCGGTATGCACGACCCAGCTAGCGAGGTGCGCAAGCGCAAGGACAGCAGCATCGTGCTGGCTATGCGGCTAGTCAAGGATGGTGAGGCGGCGGCGTGCGTCTCGATGGGGCACTCGGGCGCCACCATGGCAGCGGCGCTGCTGGTGCTGGGGCGCCTTAAGGGGGTTGAGCGCCCCGCCATCCTCGCCAATATCCCCCTGCCAAGCGGCTTTGTAGCGTTGCTTGATGCGGGTGCCAACGCTGACTGCCGCCCTGCCCACTTGCAACAATTCGCGGTCATGGGCGCGGCCTACGCCAGAGTGGTGTACGGCAAGGCCGAGCCGTTAGTGGGGCTAATGTCGATTGGCGAAGAGGAGGGGAAGGGAAACGAGCTGACCCGCGAGGCGCATCAGCTGCTCAAGGCCACGCCGGGGATCAATTTCTACGGCAACGTCGAAGGGCGCGACCTCTTCCAGGGGACTACCGACGTGGTTGTCACCGACGGCTTTACCGGCAACGTGATGCTCAAGCTGGCCGAGGGTGAGGCGAGGATGCTGCTCGGCTTAATCCGTGCTGCGCTGAGCCGGGGCGGTCTGGTTACCAAGTTAGGGGCGGCGCTGGTCAGGCCGGCCATCCGCAGCGTGGCCCGCAAGCTCGACCCTGCCGAGTACGGCGCGCAGCCGCTGCTCGGGGTAGCAGGCTACGCCTTTATCGGCCACGGCTCGTCGGAGGCCAAAGCGGTAGCGAGCGCACTCAGAACCGCCCACCAAGCGGTGGAGACCGGTCTGGTCGAGGCCCTCAGCACCGACCTGGCGGCGCTTTTGGCCTCTGCCTGACACAACGCGCAGCAACGAGGTAAGGTAGGGTTATGACCTGGTATCAAATGTTGTGGCAGACGATGGTCGAGACCCCCACCGCCTTTTTGGGCCTGGTGTTGCTAGATGCGCTCGTCGCTGTGGGGGTGTGGCTGGGAGTGCGCCTGTTGCTAATCCGCTGGTCGGCCGGCAGCCGGCGGCAGATCGAGACCAGCGATCTGTGGGACGACGAGCGCAAGGCTTCCGAGCGCGAACGGATCACCCTGCTGGGGCGCTACGGTCATAATTTCGATGCCGTGCTGGCGGTAGCGCTCTTTTTGGGGCTCTTTGCGGTGCGTCACGAGGTTCCCGGCCTCTCCACGGTGGCGCTAAGCGTGCGCGACTGGCTGTTAGGCGGTGGCTTGGCCTCCTTAATCCGCATTGCCATCCTAGCCGGGGTCGCCAGCGTGCTGCTAAGCCTGGTGCGCAAGGCGGCCAAGGCACTGACGCCAGTAAGCGGCAAGGTGTTTAGCCGCCAGGCGGCCCGCGCAGCCACCATCCGCAATGTCATCGAGTCTGCCGCGCAGATCACGCTAATCACGCTGCTGGTCATCTTCGCCCTCGGCGAATTCGGTGCGCCGATCGGCCCGCTGTTGGCCGGGGTGGGGGTGTTAGGTCTGGCCATCTCTTTTGGGGCGCAGTCGCTGGTTAAGGATATCATCAACGGCTTTTTTATTACCATCGAGGATCAGTACGGCGTCGGTGACGTGGTCATCATCGGCGGGCTAGGTGGGCTAGGCGGGTTGGTGGAGTCGGTTAATCTGCGCACCACTACCCTGCGCGACCTGGAGGGGCGGGTGCATATCATCCCCAATGGCCAGGTGGACACGGTCACGGTCATGAGCAAGGAGTGGTCGCGGGCGGTGCTCGATATCGAAGTGGCCTACAAGACCGACTTGCAGCAGGCCATAGACACCCTGCGCGACGAAGCCACCCGGCTTTATGACGACGCTGAGTGGCGCTGGCGCATTATGGAGCCGCCGGAGGTGTTGGGCGTCGATAAGTTCGGCGGCTCGGGGATCACCCTGCGGCTGATGTTTAAGACGCTCCCCAAGGAGCAGTGGGGGATAGCGCGCGAGTTTCGCAAGCGCATCAAGGCGCGTTTTGATCGCGACGGCATCGAGATACCCTTCCCGCACGTCACCTTCTACTGGGGTGAGGGGCAGATGCCGCGCCCGCCTCAAGACTAGGGTGGGAGCACCAGCGCCGGGAACCAGCTGATGAAGGCCGGCGCCGTGAGGTCGGGGAGGGGGATCGGGGTCAGCGCCGGAGCGTCCTCATGATAGCTAAGCTCATCGAACACCGCGACCCGCCCGCTCCCCACCACAAAGACCAGCCTGTTGAGTGCCTCGACCGTACCGCTCTGATAGTCTCTAAGGGTAGCGGGGGGTTGGGCTGTGTCGGTCACGCTCAGGTGAACGGTGAAATTGGCCCGACCCAGGATTATCACCCGCTCGAGGTCGGCAAAGTCGCTACTGATGAGGCGGCGGCTGCTAGGGCTGGTGGCTACTGGGGGGGTAGCATCGCCGGGGGCGCGGTAGTTCTCGAACGCTACGAAGCTGCCGCTTCCTAATACGACCATGCTATCAAGGACGATCCCCATATCTTGGACGTTGCGGGCGTCGATGTCTGCGTCACCGATAATAACCGGCCGCTCTGCCAGGCGGTCCAGCGCCAGACTGCGAAGCTCCACTCTAGCGCCTACCTCCTCGAGGAAGTACAGCGTATCGTCTGCTTGATCGAGGACGAGGGCGTTATCGACGAGCGGGATCAGCCCTTCATAGTGCCTGATAAAGCGTGGCGGGTCCAACTCTAGCACGTTGATGCTGATGCCACCGGCGGCGCCGCAGGCAGTCGGCTGGTTCAGAACGGCGGCAAAGCGCCCCGTGCTGCTGACCTGGAGCCGGGTGGGGCAGATTACCGTGGGCCGCGGGCCGAGGAGGTCGTTGAGCGCGATCCGGGCGGTCTCGTGAAAGCCCTCGAGCCGATCCGGCGCCAGGTTGCTCGGGTTGAACACACTCAGATAGCTTGACGCACCATCACGGCTAAGCACCACCAGCGCCCTCCGCTCGAAGGCCCGGTCGACCACATCGGCGGCCAGCGGCAGGCCGGGCAAGTCGCGCACGCTCTCGGTTAGCCAGCGGAGCCGCTCGGTAAGAGGGATATCGGTCTGTAGGACGTTATTCTCAATTAGCACCAGTCGGCCCTGGTTGCCGCTGGTGAATCCAACTACTAGCAACGTCTCGGGGATCTCTTCCACCGTGCCGGTGCAGCCGCTAACTAGCACCAGAACCGGTAGCAGTAGCGCCCAGAGCCATTTCATGAGTTTGCGCCTCACCTCTTACTCCTCCCGCCCTGGGAAGCGCAAACCGAGGTCTAGTTCGGGGGCAATTCCGGGCCCGCCTCCCGGAGTGGTGATGGCCAGACGTACCCGGCCGGTCTTGGTATCCCAACTGCCGTAGAGCGCCCAGCAGCAGCGGTCCCAGACCACGCTGATGGTCGGCTGGAAGTTCCAGGGGCTCTCCGCTAAGGTGTTGCCGGTTAAGTCCCAGATGTCGCTCAGGGCGGCGGAGAGGTATAGCTCATCTAACACTCTGACCGTGACTGCCAAGTTGTCAAAGGTCAGCGCGCTGCGCGTGATCTCGTCCAGAGCTGGGTTATAGGTGGCGCGGTAGCCGATAGCCCCTTGCAGCCCCACTGTGCCGAAAAAGTCGCTGCGCAGCAACAGCGCGGCCCGCTGCAAGAAGGTGCGGGGGAGAATGCTATCAGCTAGCTGCAGCTCGGCAAAGGCGTCGAGGCTAAAGTTAACAGGCCCGAACTCGGTGTTCTCCAGGTTGACGAAGGCCTCGAGCCGGCTGTTGCGAAAGCCGCCAGGCTCAGGTGCTGCGGTGGCTAGGGCCGGGTCGTAGCTGGTCCGGTAGGTTAGGCGCCACTGCTCGCGGCCAAGTCGCCGCACGGCGTCGCGCAGGCTAAACTCCCAGTGCTCGAGCTGGGTCGGGCTGGTGGTAAAGCCGAACCAGCGCGGCGGTAAGAGGGCAAAGCCGCTAGCCTCCAGGCTGGCCATGCCGGGCCAGGTCAGGCTATAGCGACTCCCCGCGCCGGCCATGCCGGTGCGGTAGTCAAAACGCTGATCGAGGCTGAACTCCAGCATCGCCAGGCGCGTGCTAAACTCCAGCCGCAGCTCCTGGGGCTCGCCCAGATTGATGTCGCGGCGGTAGCTCAGCCGGGCGCCGGGGATAGCGTCATCTAGCTCGAGCGTCCCCGCAGTGACGGCCAATTCAAGCGGCTCCCAGTACTCAGGGTGCTCGCTGGGCGGCGGGTCGTAGCGCCGTCCAGTCCGCAGCTCGAAGCGCGCATAAGGGCGCAGGCCAAAAGCTAGCGCCAGCGTGCTGGCCGACTCGTTGCGCGTTTGGCCCAGGCGGTCCGGAGCCACCATCAGATCCTGAATGTGGCTCGCAGTCAGCTCAGCGATAAAATTGGGGTCGGGGTAGCGCACGCCGAGGTCAAAGTTGAGCGTGCCGGGGTCGGGGGTTCTCAGGTCGTAGCTGTTGCGGACGCTCAAAGAGAGCCAGGGGAGATTGCCGAACAGGGTCAGGGAGGTGTTCAGCGGGCCGGAGCCGATCGCTTCGCGGCGGCGGAGATCCCAGAAAATATAGCTGTAGTCGGCGCGGATGGCCAACCAGGCCAGCGGGGTGAGGCTTAGGCTGCTGCGCAGGTCGGTTAGACTGAAGGGGATTTCGCGGTCGAAGCGGAACGGAGTTTGCCCCTCGGTGGTGTTGCGGGTAAAGATGGCGCTAAAGTCGCCGAACCGCCCGAAGCTCTGGCGCAGCGCCAGTTGGCTGTCCCAGCGAATTAAGCGCTCACCGCTGCTGTAGTAGCGCCCGCTGAAAATACTCAGTCCAAAGAGGCTCGACCCCTCCCAGGGGCTCAGCGGCGCTAGGCGCAGGGCGTGGTTCCATAGCAGGCGACCGGCGCTGACCGAGGGCAGGCGGGCCACCCGGCGGTTAGCGGGGTTGCTGAGGTCCTGGTAGGCACCCAGCACTAGCTGCACACCGCTTAAGCTAAAAGGGCCGACCGTGAAGGTCGGTCTCCCGGCAGGCTCGAGCCTAAGCTCGGCCAGGGTGCGCTCCGGTATGCCCCTCCGGGCATAGGAAGGGCTTAGCGCTGGATCGTTGGGATCGAGATCAAAGTAGCCCTGACTGAGGAACCCCCCCTCAATCCCCCCTGCCACCCCTCCTAAGTTGAGCGTGTACTCGACCAAGCGCTGGCGGCGGTTGTCGTCGCGCTCGATCAGGAAGCGCACCGACGGCGTGATGCCGGCAAAGGTCTCATATAGCAAGCGCGCCGTGAGCTGGTCGCGGGTCTTGCCGCCGGGCTGGCGCACGTCGATAAACGACGGCGTGTACTGCAACGCAAAAGTCAGCTCGGAGTCAGCGAAAAACGCGCGATGGCGCACGCCAAAGCCCAGATAGCTGGCCGTAACACGGCCGCCCAGCAGGGTGTTGGTGAACAGGTTTCCCTGCCCCGGCAGGACATCGGCGTAGTAGCGCAGCGAGGCTGTGCCGTAGGCGTTATAACCGGCGGTATAGGGCCAATCGAGAGCGATTTCGGCCCGCGCTATGGCCGTTCCCTGGCTGATACTGAGGCGCGGCTGGCGCTCGACGGGGCCGAGCGGGATAAGCAATAGCGGCAGGGTTAGTACTGGCACGTCGCGAATAAAGACGGTAACCTCATAAGCGATGAGCCGGTCGCCGGGATAAAGGAGCAGGCGCTTGGCCTTAAAGCTGTAGTCCTCGATCTCTTGCGGACAGCGGCTGCACGGGCTGAAGCGCCCCCCCAGGACCTCGATCTGGCCGGGCATCAGGGTGGCCGAGAGCCCACGGATATCGATCGCTGCGGTAGTGATGAAGACCTTGAAAGCGCGCAGCGTCTCGTTGGCCAGGTCGATACTAAAGTCTTCACCCTCAACAGTTTCGCGTCCGGTGCTAAAACGCCCCCGTCCGACAATCCGCACTAGGCGCTGATTGGTATCGAACTCTAGGTAGTCGGCTTCGATAACGGTATCGCCCAGGGTGATGCGGGCCGGCGACCCTTGCACCACGATCAGCTCGATCCGCCGCCCATCCGGCAAAGTCAGGGGGCGGTACTCGATCTGCTCGGCCTCGATCACCCCTTGGGTGGGCTGCGCTAGGGCCGTGCCCAGCAGCGCCATGGCCAGCAGCCAGGGGCGCATCAGCGCCTCCAGGTGATCGCCAGCAGCACCGTCGCCGAGCCGGCATAAAGGGCTACCGGCGCCCAGCCGGCCAGCCAGGCTGGGACAGTCCCTTGCGCACCTAGCAGATTGAAAACGCTCCAGGTGGCGTAGTAGACAAAGGTCAAAAACAGCACCGAGACCAGCCCCAAGCCGCTGCGGCTGCGAAAAGTCGCGAGGGCGATGGCCAGGGCGAAGATGGCAAAAGCGGTAGCGGCGGCGGGCTCAGCGAACTTGCGGTGCAGCGCCGTCCATTCAGCGGGTTGGGGGCGGTCGTGCTGGAGGCGGGCGAGTAGCTCGCGGAGGGGCAGCCGCACCAGCTCCGGACTCCCCACGACGCCGGCGGCCAGACGGCGGAAGGGTACCTCGGCGTAGGCCGCTGCGGCTACCAGCACCACCTCGCTCTGGCGATAGGTGACAAAGCGAACCTCCCTCAGCCGCCAGACCCCGGCTGCTTCATCGAGCTGGCCCTCCACGGCGCTGATTACCTCGCGCGGGCCCGTTGAGCCGCCAGCCTGAATCACCGTGACCCCATAGGCCAGGCCGCCGGGCTTAAGTTCGCGGATAAAGATGCTGCGCCCCAGGGCGTCGGTAAAGAAGCTCCCTTCTTGTAAGAAGATTTCAGGGCTCTGAATGAGGATGTCCTTTTGCGCCTCGAGCGCCCGGCCGGTGCTCCAGGGGACGACTAGCTCGGAGTTAAGAAAGCTCAGGCTGCTAATCAATAACCCCAGCCCCAACAGCGGCGCCAAAAACTGGCCGGGGCTAACCCCCAACAGCAGGCTAGCCTTGATCTCACCGTCCTGCCCTAGCCGGGCTAAGCCGAGCAAGGCGGCAAAGAGCAGCGCCAGCGGGATGCCGTGACTGGCTGCCCCCGGCAGGCTATAGAGCAAGAAGCGCGCCACCAAGGCCGGGCTGACGCCGCGCGCGATCACCTCGGCCAGCACGCCCAAGAGCGTGGCGGCCAGCAACAGCACCAGCAACACCGCCAGGCCGGCCAGATAGAGCGGCAGGATTTCGCGAATGAGATAAAGGCTGAAGCGCTTCATGCTACCTAAACCGCCACCAGGCCAACAGCGCGCCGACCGCGCCGACTAAGCCGCTGGTAAACCAGGCGGCGGCGACGGGCGAGAGCACGCGCTGCTCGAACAGGTCGCCCGAGAGCGTCCAGATGAAATAGAACAGCACCAGCAGAATAATGGTCCAGGCAAAACCGGCGCTGCGCCCGCGCAGATTTAGTCCTAGCACACCGGCGATCAGCGCAAACACCAGCGCGCTAAAGGCGTCAGCCACGCGGCGATGAAACTCAAATAGCGGCTGGCGGGTGTCAGCGCCGCTGCGCAGGCCGTCCTGGTAGAACTGCCAGAGCTGGCTTAAGGTCAGCGTTTCGGAGCGGGCCAGAGCTGCCGCCGGGCTCTGAGTGACAAAAGGGAGGACTATCTCGGCGTGCCGGGTCAGGGTGCCGTTGGCTAGCTCAATGACGCTCTCCAGCCGCCACTGGCGGGCCTGGCTGTCCCACAGGCCGCGCGGAGCGCTGATGAGGCTGCCGTCCTCACGCAAGATCAAGAGGCCCAGCAACGTCGCTTGATCAGGGTTGTCGTCTTTGGCGCGGATCCGTCCGGCATAGTAGACCCCCTGGCCAGCGATGAAGTAGGCCACCTCGCTCTGCGCCGCAGCAGGCGGGCGCTCGTAGAAGAACGAGGCCACCAGGCGGTCGTAGGCGACCTTGCCGAGCGGCTCTAAGTAGCCGTTGTTGACTAGGCTCAAGGCGCTGACCAAAAGGCCGAAGCCCAAGAGCGGGCCGAGCAGGGAGGAGGGTCTTACCCCTAGCGCGTAGGCGGCTTTCAGTTCGGAGTCCTTGGCGAGCCGCCCGGTTGCTAATAAGACCGCAAAGACCACGGCGATGGGGAGCGAGAGGTGCAAAAACCACGGCAGCTGGTAGAGCATCAGCCGCCCGACGGTGGCCAAGGTGGCGTCTTGCTCGAGCAAGAACCTGGCCCACACGGTCAGAAAATCGATCGATAGCAGCAGGCAAAACGCCGCTACCCCCAGGGCATAGAGGCCGGCCGATTCGCGGAGCAGGTACCGGGCCAGACGGGTCATGCCGCGTCAGTATACCCAAGCGCCATGAGAAGCCGGAGGTTAAAATAACCTATGAAGGCTCAGCTAGTAGCGGTTCAAGCGCGGATGCAGCCCGCTGACTACCATGACACAGCGAGCTTTCGGGCTAAGATCCTAGCTCTTACCTATGGCGCGGTCGACGGTTTGGGCGAGGGGCCGCGGCTGCTGGCTTTCCCGGAGCTGATCGGCTTTCCGCTCTTAATGCTCGATGAACCGGAGGCGCTGCGTGCCGGTAGCGTTGCGCAAGCGATTCGCCTCTTGCTGCAAAAGCACCGGCGCGAGCTGATAAGCGTGATGGCGGGGCGGCAGTTGGGGCTATTGGGAGCGCTCTATGCGCTGCGGGCGGTACCGGCTTACCTGGCTTATCGGGACGCCTTTGTTGCCGCAGCTAAGGCGGCCCAGGCGACGGTAGTAGCTGGCAGCATCTTGCTGCCGCACATCGAAGAGGAGGCGGCACGCGGGGTGCATCTGGTTGGGCGGCGGGTCTATAACACCGCCTTTAGCTTCGGGCCGCACGGCGGGGTACTGAACCGCACCCGTAAGTGCTACCTGATGCCTAATGAGGCTCGCTCAGGGCTGTCGCGTGGCGCAATTGAGCAGTTAAGCGGCTTTGAGACGCCGCTCGGGCGGGTTGGGGTGGCGATCTGCCTGGACGGCTTTTACAGTTCGGTCATAGAGCGCTTCGACGGTCTGGGAGTGGCGGTGGTGGTGCAGCCGAGCGCTAACCCGGCGGAGTGGACGCGCCGGTGGCCGCCTAACCCGGCCTTGAGCGAGGGCGCAGCGTGGCTTAGCTTAGGGCTGCGTCAGCAGTTGCAAGGGAGGCTGTACCTGCGTTATGGGGTCAATCCGATGTTGGTTGGAGACCTGCTGGGCCTTTCGCTACGGGGCCGCTCGAGCCTGGTGGTCAACGCCAGCTTTCAACCCGATGTCGGCCTAGAGGGGCACCAAGGGCTACTGGCAATTGCTCCCAGTGACCGCGAAGAGGCCTTTGTCCGGGCCGAGATTGCGCTGGGGTAGGGCATATTGCAGGCGCATTGGATAGAATGATGACGTGACCGGGACGCTCGGGCTATTTTCCCTGGTGGATCTCTTTCAGCTCCTGACCGCTGCAGCGCGCACAGGGCGCTTAGTGATCGACCACCCTCAGGGGATTGCGCGGGTCTACTTCGATAAGGGTAAGATCGTCCACGCCGAGTTTGGCGGCCTTAAGGCCGAGGAGGCTATCTATGCGCTGTTTGCTGACGAGCGGGGTGCTTTTGAGTTCACCCTGGGCCTTAAGGCGCCTGCAGTGACTATTCGAGTGGGGACTGAAAACCTGCTCCTGGAGGCCATCCGCCGCGTCGACGAGGCGCGCCGTGAGCAACCTGGTGCTACCGCTACGCTGGCTGATGACGTAGTGCCGGTGCTAAATGAGCAGGCGTTCACCGCCGGCCGCATCACCTTCAAGGCCGAGGAAGTAGCGTTGCTGCGGCTAATCGACGGGCGCCAAGATGTCCGGCAGATCGCTGATAGCGCTGGGATGCCCCTTTCGGAGGCGCGGCAAGTTATCACCCGGCTGCTCCAGGTCGGCGCCTTGACAATTAGCAACCGCAAGCCGCGGGTAGCCCGGCTGGTGACTCGGCTCTCGCTTAAGCAGCTAGCACCGGGTACAGCCGGAGTCGATAGCAATATCGTGGCGAGTTGGGCTAAGGTGCTCGGCTACGTGCCGACGCGCATTACCTGCAAGCGCCCCAACGGTAAGATCGAGAGCTTTGAGGTGGTCAGCATTGAGGAGGCTGGGCCGTTTATCCTATTCTCGCGCGATACCCTCTTTGCCCGCGACCTGGCGGTCAACGCCGCCTTGCTGGTCAAGCCCGCGTCTGACGCCTCACTATAAATATGGAGACAACGACCCCGGAGAGAAGTGCCACCCTGTTGCCTTGGCGACGCCAGCAGTTCCCGCTTGATTGGCGGGCGCAGTTTGGCCGTGCCGCACCGCTGCACCTTGAGATCGGTTTTGGCGACGGCCGCTATACGGCGGCTCGAGCGGCGACCTGCCCCGAGGAGGATTTTGTCGGCCTGGAGATCTCGATGGCCAGCTTGCAGCGGGCGCTGCGCCGCATTCGGCAAGCTGAGCTGCCCAACGTGCGGCTCATTAAGCTCGGTGCTGAGTTTGCCGTGCGCCACCTCTTCGCGCCGCAAGCCCTCGCTACCATCACGGTCAACTTCCCCGACCCCTGGCCCAAGGAGCGCCACCAGCGTAACCGCCTCTTAAACCGCCGCTTCTTCCGCTTGGCGGCTAGCCGCTTAGCCGTCGGTGGGGCGGTGCTCTTAGCTACCGATCACCCCGACTACTTAGCCTTTGCCCGCGCCGAGGCCACCGTTACCGGCCTCTACCTATCGCGTGAGGCCGAGCCGACACCGGAGGTGCTCAAGACCAAATACGCGCTAAAATGGCAGGCCCAAGGCAAGCCGCTGTTTTATCACATCTTCACGCTGCTGCATCCGCCCCTTGAAACCTTTGAACCGTTAGAAAGAAGCGAGACTATGCCCCAGGCCCTCCTTAGCGGTACGCTCCCTGACACCCTCACCATAGACAAGCTGGTCATCCCTTACGGCGGCGGCTACGTTATCCTGCACGAAGCGTTGCAAAGCCTCAGCGACCCGCAGCGCCTGTTGGTGCGCGTTACCGTGGACGAGCCGGATTTGCAGCAGCAACTCCTCGTCGAGGTGCGACGCCGCGTCCCAGGTGAACTGATCGTGAAGCTTTCACCCTTTGGCGACCCGGTCGTGACCGAGGCGGCTCACGGTGCGGTTCACGCCGTGACCGAGTGGCTTTTGACCCTATCTACCGAGCTGCGGGTAGTCAGTCGTGCCTATCGGGGTAGCTAGAAGCCATCTCAAAAACCCTTTTAGGCAGCGAGCTGCGAGATTCTTCGCGGAGCCTGTCCCTTCGGGCTTGAGCCCTCAAGGGCGAAGCCTGAGCGGAGTCGAAGGGCTCAGAATGACAGAGGAGGCGGAGCGGCGCTAATGGTGTCACCCTGAGCGAAGCGAGGCCCGAAGAAGAGGCCCGAACAAAGTGAGGCCCGAACAAAGTGAGAGCGATAAAGCGATAAAGCGATAATGCGAAGGCGTACCAAAGATGAAAAGCCCCGCAGCTGACAGACTGAGAGCGGTTTTCACAAATACTGAGTCGCCTTAGCGCAGGTATCATCTCTGCAAAGGCGTCCTGCGAGTAAACCGCAGGATAGAGAACGATTCGCAGTCCTGCGAGCACCCGCAGGATCAAACCAGATGATACCTGCTA